>DASULG010000182.1:0-18863 GCA_036278335.1 Pedococcus sp. | reverse complement strand
GCCGTCTTGTCCTTGAGAGTCATCAGCTGAGGCGTTCCAGGATGACGGCCATGCCCTGGCCGCCGCCGACGCACATCGTCTCGAGGCCGAACTGCTTGTCCTCGAACTGCAGACCGTTGACCAGGGTGGTCATGATCCGCGCGCCGGTCGAGCCGAACGGGTGGCCGAGCGCGATGGCCCCGCCGTGCACGTTCAGCTTCTCGAAGTCCATGCCGAGGTCGTCGGCGCTCGGGAGCACCTGCGCCGCAAAGGCCTCGTTGATCTCGTAGAGGTCCATGTCGTCGATCGACATGCCGGCCCGTGAGAGCGCCTGGCGCGAGGCCTCCACCGGGCCGAGGCCCATGATCTCCGGGGACAGGGCGGACACGCCGGTGGCGACGACCCGCGCGAGGGGCGTCAGGCCGAGCTCGCTGGCCTTGGTGGCGCTCATGACGACGACCGCGGCAGCGCCGTCGTTGAGGGGGCAGCAGTTGCCGGCCGTGATGGTGCCCTTCTCGCGGAAGACGGGCTGCAGCTGTGAGACACCCTCGAGCGTGACGCCCGCGCGCGGCCCGTCGTCCTTGCTCACCACGGTGCCGTCGGCCAGCGTGACGGGGGCGATCTCGCGCTCGAAGAACCCGTCGGCTATGGCCTTCTCAGCGCGGTTCTGGCTGGTCACCCCCCACTCGTCCTGGCGCTCGCGGGAGATGCCGCGCAGGGTGGCGACGTTCTCAGCCGTCTGGCCCATGGAGAGGTAGACGTCGGGGAGCAGGCCCTGCTCGCGCGGGTCGGTCCAGGTCGTGTTGTCCTTGGCGGTCTGCTCGCTGCGCGCCCGGGCGTCGGCGAACCTCGGGTTCTGGTCGTCGCCCGAGGAGCCGCCCGCACCCGCCCAGTTCGCGTACTGGGAGACACACTCGACCCCGCCGGAGAGGAAGATGTCGCCCTCGCCGGCCTTGATGGCGTGGTAGGCCATCCGGGTCGTCTGCACCGAGGAGGCGCAGAACCGGTTCACCGTGGCGCCCGGGAGGTGGTCGAAGCCGGCCAGGACCGAGACGACGCGGGCCATGTTGGAGCCGTGGCGCCCCGAGGGCTCCGCGCAGCCCCAGTAGAGGTCCTCGATGAGCGAGGGGTCGAGCTCGGGGATCTTGGCCAGGGCTGCCTTGATCACCCCGACCGAGAGGTCGTCGGGCCGGACGTCCTTGAGCGAGCCCTTGAAGGCCCGGCCGATCGGCGTGCGGGCGGTGGAGACGATCACTGCTTCGGTCACGGGGTGTTCCTCCTCGTCGAGGGCCGGCGCGATAAGCGGCCGCTTAGTCACCGACGATCGTATGCGGTCCGGCGCTGGGTTCCGGTGTGGCCTTGGTCTCGCCGTCCAGGGGCTCGTGGTCCAGCTGACCAGCGCTCGGGCCGCCGGCCCGGGGGGCCTGTGGGCTCCCCAGCCGCGGTCCCGCCTTCTCGGCAGGACCGGCGGCCGGCTTCCCGCCGGTCTCAGCGGCCCGCCGCGCGGGGAGCGGGTTGCGCGGCCGGCGGAGCAGCTTGGCCCAGCGCCCGCGGGGGCCGCGGGGCTGCCCGGCGATCTCGGTGGCGCTGACCTCGGTCCCGGGGTCGCGCACCGCCTGCTCGGCCGCGAGGGCGACCGGGCCGATGCCCTCGCCGCGACGGCGGTCGGGCAGGCGGTCCTCCTGGGGCTCGCCCTCCCACACGCCGAGCGCGGCATACACGCTGGGGAGCAGGGCCGCCGCACAGCGGGCGTAGCCGGCCGGCGAGGGGTGGAAGCGGTCCTTGCTGAACAGCTCGTGCGGGCGCTCGGCGAACTCGGGGCCCAGCAGGTCGCCGAGGGACACGGTGCGGCCGCCGGCCTCGACGACGGCGACCGTCTGGGCTGCGGCGAGGTCCCGGCTCCAGCGCCGGCCGACGAGCCGCAGCGGCTGCGGGATCGGGCCGATGGTGCCGAGGTCGGGGCAGGTGGCCACGACAACCTGGGCGCCCACCTCGCGCAGCCGCTGCACAGTCGACTCGAGGTGGCGCACGGCGATGGCCTTGTTGATCCGGTGCGTGACGTCGTTGGCGCCGACCATGATGACGGCGACGTGGGGGCACGCGACCTGCTCGAGGGCCAGGGCGAGCTGTCGCTCCAGGCCCGAGGACTCGGCCCCGATGACGGCCGTGTTGGTCAGGCGGACCGGACGGCCGGTGAGCGCGGAGACGCCGGTGGCGATGATCGCCCCGACGGTCTGGTAGCGGTTGTCGGCACCCATGCCGGCGGCCGAGGAGTCACCGAGCATGACGAGCTCGACGGGCTCGCCAGGCCCGGCGCCGTAGAGGCCGTTGTCATCCGGCGCGCCCTCGAAGTGCACACCGACGATGCGCCGGGCGATCCGGGCCTCGGCCTTGAGAACCCCGTAGCCGATCGCGCCGAGGGCGCCTATGCCCGCAGCGACACCACCGCCGCCATAGGCAGCGGTGGCGGCGATCCGACGTGCGCGTTCCGCCCTCCCCATGTGTGTGCCCCTTCCGGTGAGGATGTCCCACCACGGTAACGACCGCTGGTGACTGCCGGTGCCCGAACCCCGCGGTCAGGGGCGGTGGGCGCGCACCCGCCGCACGGCATACGGGGTGTCCAGCATCTGAGAGGATGGCGCGCGTGAAGTATGCAGAGCACATCGCCGACCTCGTGGGGAACACTCCCCTCGTCAAGCTCAACAACGTCGTCAAGGACGCGGGCGTCGCCTGCACCGTCCTGGCGAAGGTGGAGTACATGAACCCGGGCGGGTCCGTGAAGGACCGCATCGCCCTGCGCATGGTCGAGGCCGCGGAGGCGTCGGGCGAGCTCAAGCCCGGGGGAACCATCGTCGAGCCCACCTCCGGGAACACGGGCGTCGGACTGGCCCTGGTGGCCCAGCGCAGGGGCTACACCTGCGTCTTCGTCTGCCCGGACAAGGTCTCCCAGGACAAGCGGGACGTCCTCAAGGCCTACGGGGCCGAGGTCGTGGTCTGCCCGACTGCCGTGGCCCCCGACCACCCCGACTCCTACTACTCGGTCTCCGACCGGCTGGTGAAGGAGATCGAGGGCGCCTGGAAGCCCAACCAGTACGCCAACCCCGAGGGGCCGAACTCCCACTACGCCACCACGGGCCCGGAGATCTGGGACGACACCGACGGCAGGGTCACCCACTTCGTCGCCGGCATCGGCACGGGCGGCACCATCACCGGCACCGGACGGTACCTGCGGGAGGTCTCCGCCGACCGCGACGGCGGCCGCGTCCAGATCATCGGCGCCGACCCGGAGGGATCGGTGTACTCCGGCGGCAGCGGCCGGCCCTACCTCGTCGAGGGCGTGGGGGAGGACTTCTGGCCCAGCGCCTACGACCCCGCCGTGGTCGACCAGGTCATCGCGGTCAGCGACGCCGACTCGTTCGAGATGACCCGGCGCCTCGCCCGCGAGGAGGGCCTGCTCGTCGGGGGCTCCTGCGGCATGGCGGTCGTGGCGGCTCTGCGAGCGGCCAAGGACCTCCCGGCCGACGCCGTGGTCGTGGTGCTGCTGCCCGACTCCGGCCGCGGCTACATGTCCAAGATCTTCAACGACGAGTGGATGAGCTCCTACGGGTTCATGAAGGCGGCCGGCGAGGCCACGGTCGGCGAGGTGCTGCACAAGAAGGCGGGCGACCTGCCGGCGCTGGTGCACACCCACCCGACCGAGACGGTGCGCGACGCCATCGAGATCCTGCACGAGTACGGCGTCTCCCAGATGCCGGTCGTCAAGGCCGAGCCGCCGGTGATGGCGGGCGAGGTGGCTGGTGCAGTGAGCGAGCGGTCGCTTCTGGAAAGGCTTTTCGCTGGCAAGGCGCACCTGACGGACTCCGTGGAGAAGCACATGGAGCCCGCGCTCCCGCTTGTCGGCGCAGGACAGCCCATCGCCGACGCCCGGCGCGAGCTCGAGACCGCGGACGCGATCATGGTCGTCGAGGACGGCAAGCCCGTGGGTGTGCTGACGCGCGCTGACCTGCTCGCCTCGCTCGTGGAGTAACGGCTCGGGCCGCCCTCGCGGCGGGCAGGCCTCAGCGGAGGCGCCGGGCCATGGACGGCTTCGGCGCCTCCGCCGCGTCCGGATGGAAGATGCCGGCCAGCGCCTCGACGCCGTCGACGAGCCTGGGTCCCGGACGCGCGAACGACGCGTTCGCGTCCACCGCCCACACCGGTATGCCGTGGGGCAGCATCCCCTCGTCAATCATCTTCTGTGCCAGCGTCGCTGCTCCCTCGAGGTGGTATCCGCAGGGGGCTGCGACGATGACCTCGGGTGCGCTGGCGCGCACCTCCTCCCAGGTGGTGCGCGCGGACTTCTCGCCCGGAAGCCCCAGAGAGCTGGTGCCGCCTGCGGCAGCCACCATCTCGGGGACCCAGTGGCCAGGTGCGAAGGGCGGGTCCGTCCACTCGAGGACCAGTGCTCTGGGCTTCTCCTGCCCTGCAACGGACTCGGCGACAGCGACGAGCCGTCCGCGCAGTGAGCTGATGAGGCCTTCCGCCCGTTCCCTGGTGTCTGTCGCGTCGCCGAGCCTCGCGATCGAGTCGAGCACCTCATCGAGGGTGTGCGGGTCGACGGTGAGTACCTGCGCGCGGCAGCCGAGGTAGTCGAGGGCGTCGTCGACCTTGCTGACGTCCACGGCGCAGACGGCGCACAGGTCCTGGGTGACAACGAGGTCCGCGTCGAGCTCGGCCAGGGCCCCGGCATCGAGGTGGTAGAGATCCTCGCCCGACGCCATGGCACGGCTGACGAAGTCGTCGATCTCGCGTGGCGGCAGCCCCTCCGGGATGGCGGTTGTCGACACGATCCGGCGCGTGCGCGCCTCGAGCGGGTGGTCGCACTCGAAGGTCACGCCGACCACCTGATCGCCCGCGCCGATCGCGAAGAGGATCTCGGTGGTTGAGGGCAGGAGGGAGACTGTCCGCATGGATCTGACCCTACGGGAGCTCGGTTCAGGCGACGAGGCTGCGCTGCAGGCGCTGCTGGAGTCCGACCCCGACTACACCGTCCGGGTCACGGGGTACCCGCCGGGGCCGTCGGACGCCCTGAGCCTGCTGATGATGCGGCCCGAGGCGGTGCCGGAGTCGCACAAGGTCGTCCTCGGAGTCTTCGACGGTGCGGACCTGGTCGCGGTGGTCGACCTGCTGCGTGGGTATCCGCGGTCCGAGTTCGTCTTCATCGGTCTGCTCCTGGTGCAGAGGTCCCGGCAGGGCCAGGGGGTGGGTGCGGAGGCCATGGCCGCCGTCGTGAGGTATGTCGGGCGGTGGCCGGAGGTGCGCCGGTTCCGGCTCGCGGTCGTGGACACCAACGCCCCGGTGCTGGGCTTCTGGCGGCGGATGGGGTTCGAGCCGACCGGCGAGACCAGGCCCTACCGGTACGACCTCCTGGAGTCGACCACGCGCCTCTACGAGCGAGACCTACAGCCCTGAGCCTGCAGCCCGCCCTGCCGGCCCACGCTCGAGGCACTGCCGGCCCACGCCCTGCCGTCCTACGCTCGAGGCCCTGCCGTCCTACGCTCGAGACATGGACCCGTTCGAGTCCCTGGTCGAGAGGCAGATCCGCGAGGCTCAGGAGCGCGGCGAGTTCGACAACCTGCCCGGTGCCGGCAAGCCGCTGCGCGGCCTCGACGGCCGCGAGGACCCGGACTGGTGGGTCAAGCAGATGATGCAGCGGGAGGGCTTGGACATGGCGGACGCGCTCCCGCCGGTCATGGCGCTGCGCAGGGAGGCTGCGGGCTTCCCGCACTCGCTTCTGGACCTTCGCACCGAGGAGTCGGTTCGGGCGGTACTCGAGGACTTCAACCGTCGCGTGAAGCTCGACCGGCTGCGTCCGGCCGTGGGCCCGTTCTCGCCGGTGCTGGCGCGCACTGTGGACGTCGACGAGCTGACGACGCAGTGGCGGGCGCTCCGCGCGGAACGCCAAGCCGCCCAGCGGGCTGCCGAGCCCGCGGCTGCAGCATCGGGCGCCGCAATGCCGGACGGAGATGGCGGACCCGTGCGTGCCTCCTGGTTCACGAGACTGGTGTCACGGCGTCGGGGCGCCTGATCCTTGCCGGCGTGCCGGCGTGCAGGCGTGCCGGCGCGCCGGCGCGCGGATATGGCTCCGCTGCCCTCTCAGCGTTGTCAGACCTCTCCCATAGAGTCGTTCATACGTTCGAAGGCGAGCTGAGGGGGAGCAGGTGGCACGAGATCCGAAGTCGTTCGGTGGTGGCGCCGCCGCGCTGGGAGCGGTTGCGTCAGGTGGTGGCACGCCGGCTGCGGACGCGCCAGGGTCGGTGACGACCGTGGGTCGGCTGACGTCGGCGGATCTGGCCGCGTTCCTGCAGCGCCTGCCCACCCTGGACACCGAGGTGTCCGATGCCGAACGGGTCGACCAGCTGGGGTTGCTGGAGTCGATCAAGCACGCCTGCGCGGGAGCCCAGGCGAGTGTGGCAGTGGCGTTCGACGCCTCCCAGCGCGAGGCCCAGGCCGCTGCCGGTGTGCCGGCCCGCCAGCGGGGCATGGGAGTGGCTGCGCAGGTCGCCCTGGCCCGCCGTGAGTCGCCGTCGCGTGGCTCGCGGCACCTCGGGCTGGCGAGGGCGCTGGTCCACGAGATGCCGCACACGATGGGTCACCTGGCAGCAGGTCGGGTGAGCGAGTGGCGCGCCACGATCGTTGGCCGTGAGACGGCATGCCTGAGTGTGGAGGACCGGGCCGCGGTCGATGCCGCTCTCGCCGAGGACCTGCCCACGCTGGGTGACCGGCAGGTCGAGTCTCGGGCCAAGGCTCTCGCGGTCCAGCTCGACGCATCAGCCGTGGCCCGTCGCGCCGCTCGCGCCCGGGCGGACCGCCGGGTCTCGCTTCGGCCAGCGCCCGACACCATGACCTACCTGACCGCGCTGCTGCCCGTCGAGCAGGGCGTGGCGGTGTACGCCGCCCTGAAGGGTGCGGTCGGCACCGCCCGTGCTCAGGGCGATCCGAGGGGTGACGGCCAGGTCATGGCAGACACCCTGGTCGAGCGCGTCACCGGCCAGGCCACCGCTGAGGCTGTGCCGCTGGAGATCACGCTGGTCATGCCTGCGGACTCGCTCCTCGGCGGTGCAGACGAGCCCGGGATGCTCCCGGGCGGGCACCCCGTGCCGTCAGCCTTTGCCCGCGAGCTCGTTGCTGCCTGCGACGACGCCGGGGCTGCACTTGCCCTTCGGCGGCTGTTCACCAGCCCCGAGGGCAGTCAGCTGGTGGCCATGGACAGCAGGCGGCGCACCTTTGACGGCCAGCTTCGCCGGTTCATCACGCTGCGAGACCAGAGCTGTCGCACGCCGTGGTGTGATGCGCCGATCAGGCACGCCGACCATGTGACCCCCGACCGCGCAGGCGGGGCGACCAGCGCTGCCAACGGCCAGGGCCTGTGCGAGGCGTGCAACCAGGCCAAGGAGTCGCCCGGGTGGGCCTCCCGGACCACTGCAAGGGGACCTCTCACCACGTGGCCAGGCGCCCCACCTCACCGGGTCCGGGTCTCCACTCCCACGGGCCACACCTACGACTCCACCGCTCCACCGCTGCTGCCGGGCCGCCGGCTGCGGATCCGCGCTTCAGGCTCGGAGCCACGATGGCGTGCGCCGGTGATCACGCTGCGGTGGGCAGATCGTGCCGCGCTGCCCCGACTGCTGAACACCGCCTGACGACCGCTCGAACCACCACGCGCGGACGCCCTCGTCGTCCAGGTCCTCAGGGAAGGCGTAGGTCTCGCCGTCGCCCACCGTCTCGCGGAAGGACGGGCGATGGAAGGCAGGTCGGCGTCAGTGGCCTCACGCATCAGCACAGCGGTAGACGCGTGGGCCAGTTCCAGTGACCTCAATCGGTTTGTCCTGGATCAGCCGTTTGGACAGGAATGTCGCTCATGGTCAGGAGCATCCCTGGAGGCTGCCTACCGTTGGACCATGCTGTGCCGCCGCGCCCTGTCCACCGTCGTCCTCGTCCCGGTCCTGACCGGTTCCGCCCTCGTCGCCGCCCCCTCGCTGTCCTCCGCCGCGACCCCGCCGGTCAAGATCTCCTACGCGAAGTACGACTCCCCCGGTTCGGACACCGGGAGCAACCTCAGCCTCAACGGCGAGTACATCGTCATCAAGAACATGACGTCGACCAACCGGTCCCTCGCCGGCTGGACCTTGAGGGACAAGACGGGCTACACGTACCGGTTCCCGACCTTCACCCTCAGGGCGGGGGCCACGGTGACGGTGCACACCGGCAAGGGGACGGCCTCGTCCACGCACCGCTACTACAACAAGACCTGGTACGTATGGAACAACACGGGCGACGCCGCCTACCTTCGCGACGCGCAGGGCGCGCTGAGGCACTCGTGCACCTGGATCTCGGCAGGGCCCGGCTACAAGGCCTGCTGACGGGGCCGCCTGGTCTGCGTGCCAGACCTCAGCTCGGCGGGAGGATGTCCTGCTGTGAGGGCACCTCGTCCTGCTTGAGCAACCCGACGGGGCAGGTCATGCCGTTGGGACCGTGGTTGCAGTAGCCACCGGGGTTCTTGTGGAGGTACTGCTGGTGGTAGTCCTCCGCGTAGTAGAAGGGGCCTGCTTCCTCGGCTGACCGCAGCTCCGTGGTGATCGTGCCAAAACCGTTGTCCGTCAGGACCTTCTGGAAGGCGTCACGGGTGGCCCGGGCGGCCCGCTCCTGCTCCGGCGTCGTCCAGTAGATGGCCGAGCGGTAGGCCGTGCCGATGTCGTTGCCCTGTCGGTTGCCCTGGGTCGGGTCGTGGTTCTCCCAGAACTCCTTGAGCAGCAGCTCCGGACTCGTCTGGCTCGGGTCGTAGGCGATGAGCACCGTCTCGGCGTGGCCCGTCAACCCCGTGCAGGTCTCCTCGTACGTCGGGTTCGGGGTCAGCCCGCCCATGTACCCAGCGGCGGTCGTGACCACCCCCGGCTGCCGCCAGAAGATGCGCTCGGCGCCCCAGAAGCACCCCATGGCCACGTAGAGCACCTCAGTGCCCTCCGGCCAGGGCCCCTCGAGCGGCGTCTGGAGCACCTCGTGCCGCGCCGGCACAGCGAAAGGCCTCAGCGACCGGCCCTCCAGGGCGGTCTCGGGGGTGGGAAGGGTGGTCTTGGCTCGCGATCCGAACAGCACGCTTCCAGTGAAACACGGCCCGCTAGCGTGCGCCCATGCCCCTTCGGTCCCGGCACCTGCCACGCCGCGTCATCCAGCTGTATGCCGGGCTGGTCGGGTTCGCCTTCGGCGAGGCGCTCGTGGTGCGCGCGGCTCTGGGAGTGATCCCCTGGGACGTGCTCCACCAGGGGCTGGTGCGGCAGTTCGGGCTGACCATCGGCCAGTGGTCGATCATCGTCGGAGCCGTCGTCCTCCTGCTCTGGATACCCCTGCGCGAGCGGCCCGGGATCGGCACGGTGAGCAACGTCCTGGTGATCGGGGTGACGCTCGACCTCTTCCTGGCCGTGCTCGCGCCGCCTGAGACCGTGTGGCTGCGGGCGCTCTGCCTCGGGATAGGGATCCTCGTGAACGGCGTGGCCACAGCGGCCTACATCGGCGCCCGCCTCGGTCCGGGGCCGCGTGACGGCCTGATGACGGGCCTGGTCCGCGTCACGGGCCTGTCCGTGCGGCTCGTGCGCACCGGGATCGAGGTCGCGGTGGTCGTCATCGGCTGGCTCCTCGGGGGCAACCTCGGCCTGGGCACGGTGCTCTTCGCGCTGGCGATCGGCCCGGTGGTCCACGTCGCCCTGCCGCTGCTCACCGTCCCCGACGTGCCCGTGCCGCCCGAGGAGGACCTGCCCGACTCGCCGCTGTGACCACGGCAGGATGGCCAGCATGGTGTCCCTCCTGCCGGTCAGCGGCCTCGACGACTCCCAGCGTGACCTCTTCGCCGGCTACGTCGAGGTGTATGCCGCGTCGGGCCGGGCGCTGTTCGGCGACGAGCACACGGCCTGGGGGGCCGACGAGCTCCGCGAGATGGAGCGCAGCCCCACCCGGCGTAAGGTCGCCGCTGCCGCCGTGCAGCCGGACGGCGAGGTCGTCGGCTCCGTCTCGGTGGTCCTGCGCACCCGGGAGAACCCCCGCGTCGCCTTCCTCTCGCTTGCGGTGCACCCCGACCACCGCCGCCGTGGGGTGGGCGCCGAGCTGCTCCGGTGGGCCGAGGCCAGGGCCGTCGAGCACGGACGCAGTGTCTTCATCGCCGAGACCGAGTGGCCGGCCGGGGGCACGGACGTCTCGGGCAAGACCTTCGCCCGCGGGCACGGGTACGCACCGGCCCAGCGCGTCCTGCGCAGCATCCTCCCGCTGCCCGTCGACAGTGCGATGCTCGCAGGCCTGGGGGAGGGCAGTGGTGATGCAAGCACTCCCGACTACGTGCTCGAGACCAGCCTCGACGGCATACCGGAGGCATGGCTCGAGGACCGCGCGGAGCTGCAGCGGCGGATGAGCACGGACGTACCCCTCGGCGACCTCCAGCTCGAGGAGGAGGACTGGGACACCGACCGTATGCGGGGCGAGTACGAGGTGCTCTCCGCCATGGGCCGCCGCGTGGTGGAAACCGTCGCCCGGCATGTCCCGACGGGCCGGCTGGTCGGCTACACCCAGGTGCAGGTCTCGCTCGAGACGCCCACCCTCGGCTACCAGCAGGACACCCTGGTCGTGCGCGAGCACCGCGGCCACGGCCTGGGCCTGAGGCTCAAGGCCGCCAACACCGCCGCCGTCATGGAGCACGTCCCCGGGCTCACCGCCATCCGCACGTGGAACGCCGACGACAACACCCACATGCTCGCGGTGAACCAGCGGCTCGGCTACGTCGTCGACGGCTACCTGCGCGAGTGGCAGAAGGTGCTCTCGTCAGGGACCATCCGCGTGGGCGATGCCGTCGAGGCCGACCCGACGGGCTGAGGCTAGCCTTGCGCGCATGAGCGAGCAGCAGAGCGGGCAGGGCGGTTTCTCCACCAGGGCGATCCACGCGGGGCAGGAGCCCGACGCCAGCACCGGGGCCGTCATCACGCCGATCTACCAGGTGTCGACCTACAAGCAGGACGGCATCGGCGGCTTCCGGGGCGGGTACGAGTACAGCCGGTCTGCCAACCCCACCCGCACGGCGCTCGAGGAGTGCTTCGCCGCGCTCGAGGGCGGCTCCCGCGGCTTCGCTTTCGCGTCGGGACTCGCGGGCCAGGACACGGTCCTGCGCGCGCTCCTGACCCCGGGGGACCACGTCGTCGTCCCGTCCGACGCCTACGGCGGCACCTACCGGCTCTTCAACAGGGTGCTGGTCCCGTGGGGCGTGGAGCACACCATCGCCCCCATGGGTGATGTCGACGCGGTCCGCGCGGCGATCCGCCCGGGGCAGACCAAGATCGTCTGGGTCGAGACGCCCACCAACCCGCTCCTCGGCATCGCCGACATCGCCACGCTGGCCGACCTGGCGCACGACGCCGGAGCCCTCCTCGTCATCGACAACACCTTCGCGTCGCCGTACCTGCAGCAGCCGCTCAGCCTCGGCGCCGACATCGTCACGCACTCGACCACGAAGTACTGCGGCGGCCACTCAGACGTCGTCGGCGGCGCGGTCGTCGTCGCCGAAACCGTTGCGGTGCAGGGCTTTCAGGACGCCGCAGACCGCATCGCCTTCCACCAGAACTCGATGGGCGCCGTGGCCGGGCCCTTCGACGCCTGGCTCGTCCTGCGCGGCCTGAAGACGCTCGCCGTGCGCATGGAGCGGCACAGCGACAACGCCGAGAGGGTCGTCGAGTTCCTCCAGAGCCACCCCGCAGTCAGTGCGGTGCACTACCCAGGCCTGCCGAGCCACCCCGGCCACGAGGTGGCAAAGAAGCAGATGCGGCGCTTCGGCGGGATGATCTCGTTCCAGCTCAGGGCCGGCGAGGACGTCGCAGTCAAGGTCTGCGCCGAGACCCAGGTCTGGACGCTCGGCGAGTCGCTCGGGGGAGTCGAGTCCCTCATCGAGCACCCTGCCCGCATGACGCACGCCTCGGTCGCGGGCACCGAGCTCGAGGTCCCCGCCGACCTGATCAGGCTCTCCGTCGGGATCGAGGACGTCGAGGACCTCATCGCGGACCTGAAGCAGGCGCTCGACCGGCTCGCCTGACGTGTCCACCGTCCTCTGCGTCGACTTCGGCTCGACGTTCACCAAGGCTGCCCTGGTCGAGACCGCGTCAGGCGAGCTGCTCGCCCGGCACGAGGTGCCGACCACCATCGGCACCGATGTGCTCGACGGCTACGCGCAGATCCGGGCGGCACTGGCAGCAGCCGGATTCGACCAGGTCGACGAGGTGCTGGCCTGTTCCAGCGCGGGGGGCGGCCTGCGCCTCGCGGTGGTGGGCTACGAGCGCGAGGTCACCGCCCAGGCCGGGTACCGCGTGGGCCTGAGCGCCGGTGCCAAGGTCGTCCACGTCTCCGCCGGGCCGATGTCCGGCCCCGACCTCGGCGACCTGCGGCAGTCCAGGCCGGACATCGTGCTGCTCGTCGGCGGGACGGACGGGGGCAACGCCGAGGTGCTGCGGCACAACGCGTCCCGGCTCGCGAAGGGGCGCATCGGTGCTCCCATCGTGGTGGCCGGCAACGCTGACGCGGCACCCGCGGTCGCCGAGCTGCTCGCCTCGACCGGGCGCAGGTTCGTCGTCACCGACAACGTCCTCCCACAGATCGGCGTGATTGCCCCCGATGCGGCGCGGGCGGCCATCCGCGCCGTGTTCCTGCGGCACGTCATCGGCGGGAAGGGCCTCTCGAGGGGACCGGAGTTCGCCGAGATGGTCCAGGCGGCCACCCCTGATGCCGTGCTCGCCGGGGTGGAGGTGCTGGCGCAGGCAGTGGCCGGCGACGTGATGGTGGTCGACGTCGGGGGCGCGACCACCGACGTCTACTCGGCGCTCGAGCCGCAGGGCGAGGACGCCGGGCTCGCCAAGGACGTCGTCGCGCCGCTGTGGCACGCGCGCACCGTCGAGGCCGACCTCGGCATGCGCTGGAACGCGGAAGGCGTCGTGGAGGCCGCCCAGCGCGAGCACCTCCCGGTGCCCGCGGACCTGAAGGCGTATGCCGCCCGGCTGGCCGCTGACCCGGGGCACCTCCCGGTGGACGAGGGCGAGGAGGAGCTCGACCTGGTCCTGGCGCGCACGGCTGCTGTGGTGGCCGTGCGCCGGCATGCCCGGCCGCCGTCACCCGGCAGCAGCCCGCGCCCGCTCGCCGACGTGGCCCACGTCGTCGGCTCGGGCGGTGTGCTGCGCCACGCCACGCCACGACGGCAGCACGCCGTGCTGGCGGCGGTCGCCAACGACCATGCGGGTGGGTGGAAGGTGCCGCGCTCGGCAGCCCTGTCGACAGACTCGGCGTACCTCCTCGGTGCCGTTGGGCTGCTGGCAGGGGCGTACCCCGTCGCGGCCCGGGCGCTCGCCGAGCGGACTGTCGGTGCCCGCTCGTAGATTGTCGGGATGAGCGATTCGCACACCGTCCTGGGCATGCCCCGACTCGACCTGGTCGTTCTCGACTGCCCGGACCCGCGGGCACTGGGCGAGTTCTACGCCAAGATCCTCGGCTGGGGCATCGAGTCCGCCGCCGACGGCTGGGTGACGCTGGAGCCGCCCGGCGGGGGCATCAGCGAGGAGCACCCCGGCGGCCACGTCAGCCTCGCCTTCCAGAAGGTGGAGAACCACCAGCCGCCGACCTGGCCCGAGGGCCCCCGGCCGCAGCAGTTCCACCTCGACTTCGCCGTCCCGGACATCGACGACGCCGAGGCTGCCGTGCTCGCGGCGGGCGCGACCGTGCACGAGCACCAGCCGTCCGAGTCAGGCGGCTTCCGGGTCTACCTCGACCCTGCGGGCCACCCGTTCTGCCTCTGCCGCGGCACTTCGTAAAAGCGGTTGGGGTTGTCAGACCCCGCGCCTACCCTCGACATCATGACCTCCATGGCGATCGAGGCCGAGCACCTCGTCAAGCATTTCGGCCACACGGTAGCTGTCGACGACGTGAGCTTCTCCGTCCCGCAGGGGTCGGTGCTCGGGCTGCTCGGTCCCAACGGCGCCGGCAAGACCACCACGGTGCGGATGATGACGACGCTCACCACACCGACGAGCGGCACCGCCCGGGTCAACGGCCATGACGTGCTGCGCGAGCCGGACCACGTGCGCCGCAGCATGGGGCTCACGGGTCAGGCGGCCACCGTCGACGAGCTGCTCACCGGCCGCGAGAACATCCACCTGATCGGGGCGCTGTACGGCCTGGCGCCCTCCTACGTCCGGCAGGCAGCGGACGACCTGCTCGAACGGTTCTCCCTGACCGACGCGGGCGGTCGCATCGTGAAGACCTACTCGGGCGGCATGCGCCGCCGCCTCGACCTCGCCGTCAGCCTCGTGGCGACGCCTCCCGTGCTGTTCCTCGACGAGCCGACGACCGGGCTCGACCCACGTAGCCGTGTCGAGCTGTGGGAGGTCCTGCGTGCTCTGGTCCGGGAAGGCACCACTCTGCTGCTGACCACGCAGTACCTCGAGGAGGCCGACCACCTGGCCGACCGCATCGTCGTCGTCGACCACGGCCGGATCATCGCCGAAGGCACCGCCCTCGAGCTCAAGGACCAGAGCGGCCAGGCCAGCATCGTCCTCACGGTCTCGAAGGCGAAGGACCTCCGGGTCGCCGAGGAGATGTTGCGCCAGCACGTCGCGACCGTCCACGTCGACGAGGCAGCCCGGCAGCTCACGGCCCCCGCCGAAGGGCTGCGCGACATGACCAGGATCGCGGCCGTCTTCGAGCACAGCGAGATCGAGCTCGACGACCTCGGGCTCAAGCGGCCCAGCCTCGATGACGTGTTCCTGCACCTGACCGGCCACCGTGCCGAGGACCTCACCACGCAGACGACGGAAGAAGCGCAGGCGTCATGACCACCGAGACCACCACCGAGCCGGCCACGGGTACCGCTCGCCCCGAGCTGCGGCAGACGGGCCTGCTGCACCAGTCGCTGACGATGGTGCGGCGCAACCTGCGCCACATCAAGCGCCAGCCGGAGGCGCTCACGGACGTCACCATCCAGCCGGTGATGTTCGTGCTCCTGTTTGCGTTCGTCTTCGGCGGCTCGATCCAGACGGCGGGTGCCCCCTACCGCGAGTGGCTGCTGCCGGGGATCATGGCCCAGACGATGGCCTTCTCGTCCTTCGTGGTCGCCATCGGCCTCAACACCGACATCGACAAGGGCATCGTCGACCGGTTCCGCTCGCTGCCGATCTCGCGGGCCTCCGTGCTCATCGGCCGCAGCCTCTCCAGCCTGATCCACTCCAGTGTCGGCATCGTGGTCATGTCCCTGACCGGCCTCGCCATCGGCTGGCGCATCACCGGTGGCCTGCCGGAGGCACTGCTGGGCTTCGCGCTGCTGCTGCTCTTCGGCTTCGCCATGATCTGGATCGGCATCCTGGCCGGGTCGGCGCTGCGGTCCATAGAGGCGGTCAACGGCGTGATGTTCACGACGATCTTCCCGATCACGTTCCTCGCCAACACGTTCGCTCCGACGGAGCAGATGACCCCGTGGCTGCGCACCATCGCGGAGTGGAACCCGATCTCCTCGCTGGTGCAGGCCTTGCGCGAGCTCTGGGGCAACACGCCGCCGGCACCCCCAGACGCGGCCCTGCCCCTGCACCACCCAGTGCTGTTCGCCGCCGGGTGGTCGGTGCTCATCGCGGTGGCGATCGCCCCGCTGGCCCTCCGGGCGTTCAACCGCCGCACGAGCGAGTAGGGAGGTAGGGGCAGGGGTCAGCGGCCGCTACCCTGCCGCCCATGGCATCACCGTCGCTGTCCGTCACCCTCGAGGACGTCCGCGCTGCGCAAGACCTGCTCAGCGGCGTCGTCCGCCCCACCCCCCTCGAGTACAGCCGCGCCCTCACCGACCGCGTGGGCGCAGAGGTGTACCTCAAGTGCGAGAACCTGCAGAGGGCCGGCTCCTTCAAGATCCGAGGCGCCTACACGCGCATGGCCCGCCTCTCCGACGAGGAGAAGGCCAGGGGGGTGGTGGCGGCGAGCGCTGGGAACCACGCCCAGGGCGTCGCCCTCGCGGCCCAGCTGCTCGGCATCAAGGCCAAGGTCTACATGCCCCACGGTGCGCCGATGCCCAAGCTCGTCGCCACCAAGGCCTACGGGGCCACCATCGAGCAGGTCGGGACCACGATCGACGAGTGCCTGGTCAAGGCGCGCGAGTGGGAGGCCAGCACCGGGGCTGTGCTGATCCACCCCTTCGACCACCCGGACATCGTCGCCGGGCAGGGCACCTGCGGTCTGGAGATCATCCAGCAGTGCCCCGACGTGAAGACCATCGTGGTCAGCGCCGGAGGTGGCGGCCTCCTGGCCGGGATCGCCACGGCCGTCAAGGCGCTCAAGCCCGACGTGCGCATCATCGGGGTGCAGGCCGAGCAGGCCGCCGCCTACCCCCTCTCCCTGGCGGCCGGTAAGCCGGTGGCGTTCGAGAACATGCAGACCATGGCTGACGGCATCGCAGTCGGCATGCCGGGGGACGTGCCCTACGCGCTGGTGCGCGAGCTGGTCGACGACATGGAGACGGTCAGCGAGGAGGCGCTGTCCCGGGCGCTGCTGTTCCTGCTCGAGCGCGCCAAGCTGGTCGTGGAACCGGCGGGGGCGGCTGCGGTCGCCCACCTGCTGACGACTGCGGGGCGCCACGTCGACGGGCCCGTCGTGGCGGTACTGTCCGGCGGCAACATCGACCCCCTGCTCCTGCTGCGCATCATCCGCCACGGCATGGCCGCCGCCGGGCGCTACCTGCAGTTCCGGGTCCGGGTGCCTGACCGTCCCGGCTCGCTGGCCGGGCTGCTGGCCGACTGCGCGGACGTCGACGCCAACGTCCTGGAGGTCGAGCACGTCCGCACCGGCACGACCATCCGGGTCGACGAGGTGGAGATCGGCCTCCAGCTGGAGACCAAGGGACACGAGCACTGCGAGGACGTCCTTCGGGCCCTGCGCTCCAAGGGCTACCAGCTCAAGTTCGGCTGAGCCGACCGGTGAGCGGCAGGGTGACGGACATGCCCAGCGACCTCGATCCGGCAGCTGACGCCGGACCCGGGGCTGAGGCGGGCCGCCAGCCTGGGACGGCGTCCGCCACGCGGCTCATCAGCTGACACGAGCAGGGCCAGACCCTGCCTCACGTCATCCTCGACGAGAACGGCAGCGTGGTGGGCCGCCTCACCCTGAACGAGATCGTGCGGGGCCCCTTCCAGTCGTGCAGCCTGGGCTACTGGGTGGCCGCCAGCGCCAATGGGCGTGGCCTGGCCACGGCCGCGGTCCGCGACATCGTGAGGGTCGCGTTCGAGGACCTCGGGCTGCACCGCATCCAGGCGGGAACCCTGCCTGACAACGCGAGGTCGCAGCGGGTCCTCGAGCGCAACGGGTTCGTGCGCTTCGGCCTGGCGCCGGCCTACCTCAGGATCGCCGGACGCTGGCAGGACCACGTGCTCTTCCAGCTGCTGAACCCCGCCCAGCAATGACGCAGCGGGCCGCCCCCGAGGGGGCGGCCCGCTGCCGTGATCAGGGGTGCTCAGCCGGTGTACGGCTTGGCGTCCTTGATGGTGACCTCGATGGTCTTGCCATTGGGGGTCTCGTAGGAGACCCGGTCACCGATCTTCTTGCCGTTGATGGCCACGCCCAGGGCGGACTTCTCGCTGTAGACCTCGAGGTCGGCGTCGGCGATCTCGCGCGAGCCCATGAGGAAGGTCAGGTCGTCGCCGAGCATGTCGACCGTGACCACCATGCCAGGCTCGACGATGCCGTCGTCGGCAGGCTTCTCGCCGACCTTGGCGTTCTCGAGGAGCTGGATCAGCTGGCGGATGCGGGCCTCCATCTTGCCCTGCTCCTCCTTGGCTGCGTGGTAGCCGCCGTTCTCCTTGAGGTCGCCCTCCTCGCGGGCCGCCTCGATCTTCTTGGCGATCTCGGTCCGGCCCTCACCGGAGAGCTGCTCCAGCTCAGCCTTCAGACGGTCGAAGGCCTCCTGGGTGAGGTAGCTCTGTGTGGGGGTCGCGATGTCGCTCACGTGCAAACTCCTTGGTCGATCCTCGGCCGGCTGCAAGGCGCGACCGGGGTGCGTTACACAAGACGGTCCGGACCGTGACCGTGTGGTGGTCAACAGGTCCAGACCGCTCGGTGAAAGGACAAGAGTATCAACCGCCGCGCAAGGCGGTCCATTCCTGCGCGGGAGGGCAGTCGCTGGCTCAGCTCGCCCGGCAGTCCCGGACGACCCCCGTGACGGCCCTGGTGGTGGTGCGAACCGTCACCTGCCGGTGCACCGAGCCCTCCGGGGAGGCCGGGATCTGCACCTCGAGCGAGCCGACGGTGCCGAAGGCCCGGTCCAGGGCGCGCACGACGCAGGTCACGGCCCGGCCCTCTGGCCGGTGAACGTCGAAGTCCACCAGGACGCTGCGGTCGTCGATCACGCGGTAGCCCGTGTCGGTCCAGGTGACCTGCCCCACCGAGTAGGACAGCCCCAGCCAGACGGCGAGGGCCACGCCCACCGCGACCCCGGCGATGCCGATGCCCCACCACTTGCCGGTGCCGGGCGCGGGGCGGGGGAGGGGCATTGAGGACCTTTCGGGGGTGCTGCGTGTGGTGCCGGACAACGCGTCGGCACGCAGTGAGAGGATGGCTGGTGGCCCCATTGTCGGCGATGGACCAGAGAGGTTGTGCAGGTGGCGGATCAGTTGCGGCTCATGGCGGTGCACGCGCACCCCGACGACGAGTCGAGCAAGGGTGCGGCGACGATGGCGAAGTACGTCGACGTGGGCCATGAGGTGCTCGTGGTCTCGTGCACGGGCGGCGAGCGCGGAGACATCCTCAACCCGAAGCTGAAGGACGACATCCACATCCTGCGGGACCTGCCCCGGGTGCGCCGC
>DASULG010000181.1:0-4031 GCA_036278335.1 Pedococcus sp. | reverse complement strand
CGCCGCTGGGACCCCGGCCGAGGACGTCAGCATCGTCTACAACGTCATCACCTCGGCCGCGGTCCCCGAGATCATCAGCGAGCACGGCGCGCGCGGGGTGCGCACCCGCGTGGGCCACTCCTTCATCAAGACCGAGATGGCCGACGCCGGCGCCGTGTTCGGGGGCGAGCACAGCGCCCACTACTACTTCCGCGACTTCTGGTTCGCCGACACCGGCATGCTCGCGGCCATGCACGTCCTCGCCGCCCTCGGTGGGCAGGAGAAGCCGCTGAGCGAGCTCACATCCGTCTTCAGCCGGTATGCCGCGTCCGGCGAGATCAACTCGACCGTCACCGACGCGGCCGCGGCCACCGAGCAGGTGCGCCAGTGGGCGGCCGCCCAGGGCGCGGAGTTCGACACCCTCGACGGGCTCACCGCGACCCACGCTGGAGCGGACGGCGACCCGATGTGGTGGCTGAACCTCCGCGCCTCCAACACCGAGCCGCTGCTGAGGCTGAACGTGGAGGCCGCAGATAGGGCGACAATGGAGCGAGTGCGGGACGATGTCCTCGCCCTGGTGAGAGGAGAGGCCCGATGACCGACGAGGCTGCCAGCTCGCAGATCGAGCCGTGGCTGCGCGAGATCCTGCGCTGTCCCGCCTGCCACAGCGAGCTCGCTGACGCGCAGGGGCCGACCGGGCCGGAGCTGCAGTGCACCAACGCGGAGTGTGCGCTGGCCTACCGCATCGACGACGGCGTGCCCGTCCTGCTCATCGACGAAGCCCGCAAGCCGGCCTGACCGGCACCCGCCATGGCACCCTTCCTCGACGAGCACCGCATCGACAGCGAGGAGTCCATCGCCCGCCTCGACTCCCGGGGTGCGCTCCGGTCGCTGGCCACGGCCGGGGCCCAGGTCCGCGAGGCCCTGTCCCTCTCGGAGGAGGCGGGGATCGAGCGGGTGGCCGGGGGCGAGCGGCCCCGCTCGGTGCTGGTGGCGTCGCTGGGCGGGTCTGCCGTGGTGTGCGACGTGCTCGAGCTGCTGGCCGAGCCCGGCTCGCCCGTGCCGGTCAGCACCCGGCGCAACTTGCCGCTGCCCGGCTGGGTCGGGCCGCTCGACCTCGTGATCGCGGTCTCGCAGTCAGGTCGAGCGGCCGGTCCCCTGGCGCTGGCGGCAGAGGCAGGACGACGCGGCGCGTCGCTGCTGACGGTCGGGGCGGCCGAGTCGCCGCTGGCCGATGTCTGCGCGCGCGCCCGCGGCGTGCACATCAGCATCGGCGCCGGCCGGTCGAGCTCGCGCACGGCCCTGTGGTCGATGCTGGCGCCGGTCGTGCTGGCCGCGGGACACCTTCGCCTCGTCGACGTCAGCGCGAAGGTCCTCGAGGACGTGGCCGACCGGCTCGACGAGCGGGCAGACGCGTGCCGGCCCTCGTCGGAGTCCTTCGTCAACCCGGCGAAGATCCTCGCGGCCGACCTCGCCGAGGGCGTGCCGGTGGTGCTGGGCGACGGCCCGCTCAACGGGGTGGCCGCCATGCGCGCCGCGTCCATGCTGGCGCGGACGGCCCGTATGCCGGCGATGTGCGGCGAGCTGCCCGACGACGCCTCCCAGATCGTGGCCTGCTTCGACGGCCCCTTCACCTCTGCCTTCCGCGGGGGCGCCGGTGGCGGGATGGGCGACGCCGGAACAGGCGGCGCGGGGACCGGCGGCAGCGCCTCGGCGGGGGAGCGTGACATCTTCGCCGACCCCTACCTCGACGCTCAGCCGGCGCCGCGGCTGGGCCTGCTCATGCTGCGTGACTTCGTCCCCGAGACCCCCAGCCCGGAGGCCGCCGAGATGGACGCGCTGACCGAGGTGGTCGTGTCCTCCGCGCACGAGACGGGAATCAAGGTCTCGCAGGTCACGGCCGAGCCGGGGCACCCCCTGGTGCGCCTGGCGGGACAGATCGCCACCACCGACTTCGCGGCGACCTACCTCGCGCTGGGGCTCGGCCTCGACCCTTCGGTCTCACCCCACATCGCCGACCTCGGCGAGCGCACGGGCCGCTAGTGACCCTTGCCGACCGACTCCCGCCTGCCGGGAAGCGGGACCCCGACACGCTTTTCGACACCTTCGTCTCCTGGGCCTCCGAGCAGGGCCTGACGCTCTACCCCGCCCAGGAGGAGGCGCTGATCGAGGTGATGACGGGGTCCAACGTGATCCTGTCGACGCCCACCGGCTCGGGGAAGAGCCTGGTGGCGACCGGCGCGCACTTCGCAGCGCTCGCCGCCGGGGTCCGGACCTACTACACGGCGCCGATCAAGGCCCTGGTCTCGGAGAAGTTCTTCGCCCTGTGCGACGTGTTCGGACCGGCGAACGTCGGCATGCTCACCGGCGACGCGTCGGTGAACGCGTCGGCGCCGATCATCTGCTGCACGGCCGAGGTGCTGGCCAACATCGCCCTGCGCTCCGGCCCGACCCCGGAGATCGGGCAGGTCGTGATGGACGAGTTCCACTTCTACTCCGAGCCCGACCGGGGCTGGGCGTGGCAGGTGCCGCTGCTCGAGCTGGCGAAGACCCAGTTCGTGCTGATGTCGGCGACCCTGGGCGAGGTCACGCCGTTCCAGGGTGACCTGACACGTCGCACCGGGCGGACGACGGCCGTGGTGACGTCGGTGGAGCGGCCCGTGCCGCTGTCCTACTCGTGGGCGCTGACGCCGCTGCACGAGACGCTCGAGGAGCTGCTCACCACGCACCAGGCGCCGGTCTATGTCGTGCACTTCACCCAGGCGGCCGCGCTGGAGCGGGCCCAGTCCCTGATGTCGATCAACGTGTGCACCCGGGCCGAGAAGGACGAGATCGCCGCGCTCATTGGCGGGTTCCGGTTCTCGGCTGGCTTCGGCAGGACGCTCTCGCGGCTGGTGCGGCACGGGATCGGCGTGCACCACGCTGGGATGCTGCCGAAGTACCGGCGGCTCGTCGAACAGCTCGCGCAGGCCGGCCTGCTGAAGGTCATCTGCGGCACCGACACCCTCGGCGTGGGGATCAACGTGCCGATCCGGACCGTGGTGCTGACCGGGCTGACCAAGTTCGACGGCTCGCGGCAGCGGTTGCTCAAGGCGCGCGAGTTCCACCAGATCGCCGGGCGGGCGGGGCGGGCCGGGTTCGACACGTCGGGGTCCGTGGTGGTGCAGGCGCCGGAGCACGTCATCGAGAACCACCGCGCCGTCCTCAAGGCCGGGGACGACCCCAAGAAGCAGCGCAAGGTGCAGCGCAAGAAGGCGCCGGAGGGGTTCGTCACCTGGACCGAGGAGCAGTTCTGGCGGCTCGTGGAGGCCGAGCCCGAGACGCTGGTCTCCCGGATGCAGGTCAGCCACTCGATGCTGCTGAATGTGCTTGCCCGCGAGGGCGATCCGTTCGAGGCGATGCGGGCGCTGCTGCGCGACAACCACGAGGACCCGCGACGGCAGGCGCGGCTGTCGCGCCGGGCGATCCAGATCTACCGGTCCCTGCTCACTGCTGGCGTCGTCGAGCGGCTCGACGCGCCTGACGCCGACGGCCGGCTCGTGCGGCTCGTCGAGGACCTGCAGTTCGGCTTCGCCCTCAACCAGGTGCTGTCGCCGTTCGCCCTGGCCGCCTTCTCGGTGCTGGACGTGGAGGCGCCGACGTACGCGCTCGATGTCGTCTCGGTGGTGGAGTCGACGCTGGACGACCCGCGGCAGGTGCTGATGGCGCAGCAGTTCAAGGCCCGCGGGGAGGCCGTGGCCGAGATGAAGGCCGAGGGCATCGAGTACGACGAGCGGATGGAGCTGCTCGACGACGTCGCGTGGCCCAAGCCGCTGCAGGAGCTGCTCGAGGCCGTGTTCGAGACCTACCGCCAGGGCCACCCGTGGGTGGCCGAGACCCCGCTGTCGCCCAAGTCCGTGGTGCGCGACATGTTCGAGCGGGCGATGACGTTCGGTGAGTTCGTGGCGTACTACGGGCTCTCGCGGTCGGAGGGGCTCGTGCTGCGCTACCTCTCGGACGCGTACAAGGCGCTGCGCCAGACGGTGCCGGACTCGGCCAAGACCGAGGAGCTG
>DASULG010000180.1:0-2781 GCA_036278335.1 Pedococcus sp. | reverse complement strand
ACGGGTCCCCCGTCCGCGGGCAGCGGGGTGAGGAGCCCCATCAGCTCCAGAGGGATGCCTGAGGCGCTCTCCGCAGCCATCCCCTGAGCCCGCTCCCCGGCTTCACCGGCAGCCCGGGCGCCGGCGGGGGTCGCGTAGCGCGGCACGTCGCCGAACCGGGGGTGCCAGAGCAGGTGGTCCCAGTGGGGATGGGTGGAGAACCCGGCGACCACCGGAATGCCGAGCCGGTCCACGTCATCGGCGAGCTGGTTCAGATCGGCACCGTCGATGCCGGGATCGACCAGGATCAACCCACCCTCCCCGCGCACCACGATGGCATTGCTCCAAACCCACGCGCTCTGCCGGACCCAGACGCCGTCGGCCACCTGATTCAGCATCACTTCACTTTGTCAGGTGTCATCACGCCTGTCGTGTGGAGGCACTGCTCATCGCCATGTCCCGAGCGCGGACAGTGGCTAGATGAGGAGCCCAGTCCATGCCTGAAACGTCACCGACGCGTAGCCCGCGCGAAAGCGCGCCCGATCTGTCGTCAATGTGGTCACCTCCCCTACATGTCCGGCACGTCGTCGAGTGTTTCATCGACACAGCCGCCGATTTCTGACCAGGACGAGACACCCGGGCTACGCCCCAGAACGGACGAGTCAGAGGTACGGGGTCAATGCCGTCGGTCGAGGTGACCTGAAGCTGCACGCCGCAGCGGCCCAACGATATGAGCGAAAGGACAGCACATGTCGAGCAGTAGCAATGTAGGAACAGGGCGCATGTCAAGCAGGAGGCCGACCTGCACGGCATACTCCTGCACGCCGCGCGCGCGTAGGCGTCGTGAAGCCAAGGACGGATCCTCCCCCGGATCCGAGCACACCTTCGGAGTGAGGCACATCGGAGAGGAGCGCCCATGTCCGGTGACATCCCGCCTCTCCCCTCAGGGGTGATCTGGCGGCAGCGGCCCTTCCCCGACGCCAACCTGCTGCTGCTGACGGGACGGCAACCGGCCATGGTGGACAGCGGCTTCCTCGGGCACGCCGACGACACCGCCGCTTGGGCTCACGCGCAGGTGCGACAGCTTGCCCTGGTCGTCAACACGCACTGGCACTCCGATCACGTCGGCGGAAACGGCGTGCTGCAGCAGATGGGCGCCGGTGTGGCGGCCAGCGCCGTGGACGCCGACGCCGTCGCCCGACGGGACCCGGCCAGCTGCCTGGTCGAGTACCTCGACCAGCCGGTGGCCCCGTACACCATCGACGAGGCCCTCGCCGACGGGCAGGTGCTGCTGCTGGGCGACTCCGACTGGCAGGTCATCGCCACACCTGGACACACCCCAGGTCATCTGGCGCTGTGGCACCCGGAGGAACGCCTGCTGGTCGCCGGCGACGCGCTGTCGGACTACGACGTGGGTTGGGTCAACCTCGCGCTCGACGGTCCTGGCGCCACCGCCACCGCGCTGGCCTCGGTGCAGCGACTTGCCGACCTGCGCCCACGCGTCGTGCTCCCCTCGCACGGACCGATCCCGCCCGACCCCGGCGCGGCGTTTGCCAACGCGCTGCGCCGCGCCCAGCGTCTCGTCGACGACCCTGACGGCGCCGTCTGGTACGGAGCACGCCGCATCTTCGCCTTCGCGCTCATGATCCGCGGCGGCATCCCGGTGGGAGAGGTCGAGTCGTACCTGCATGCCCGAGCGTGGTTGGTGGACGCTGCCGGGCTGCTGGGCCGCACCGTCGAGGACCTGGCTGCCGAGCTGCTCGACTCGATGGTGCGCGCCGGGGCCGTCGTGGTCAACGGGCAGCGGCTGCACGCGGCCGCCGATCACACACCAGTCCGTGCAGCTGCCCTTGCTGTGCCGCCGCCCCGTGCCTGGCCGGTGGCACCGGCACCCCATTGAGGCCGCGACCGCAGCACCGCGGCGACGGCACGAGAGCAGCGAACGCGAGGAGAGAGAAGCCATGGAAGACCAGACTCACCTGGAGCAGGCCGAGCCCGAGGTCGAGGCCCGCGTTCGCAGCAGCTTCGAACGTCAGGGCCTGATGCGCCTGCTGGGCGCAGAGCTGGCGCACGTCGGCCGCGGTCGGGTCCACATCGTCCTGCCCAGCCGGCCGGAGGTGAGCCAGCAGCACGGCTACGTCCACGCCGGCGCGACCAGCACCATCGCGGACAGCGCCGGTGGTTACGCCGCGCTCACCCTGTTCCCCGAGGACTCGGAGGTCCTCACGGTCGAGTACAAGATCAACCTCCTCGCCCCGGCGGCCGGCGACCACCTCGAGGCGGTCGGCACGGTGATCAAGTCGGGACGGACCCTGACCGTGTGCCGCTTGGAGGTCTTCGCCGTACAGGACGCCAGCAGGTCACTCATAGCTGTGGGCCAGCAGAGCCTGATTCGCGTCGCACGGCCATCCGACGCGTGACCCGAGCTCGACTTCGTCGAGGTCCCGATGCCCACGCTGGTGGTCCAGCGGGCCGAGCCCGTGGGAGTCGAGACCAGGACGACCAAGTCGGGTCGGTCCAGGCGGGTGCCGGCGGCCGACCGAGTGCTGCCGCTGGTCCGGGCGATGGATGCGGGGCGGGAAGCCGATGCTCCCTGTTCGTCACCTCCTCGGGCCAGCGACTGCACGCGACCGCCTTCAAGCGGACCTCGGATGGTCGACGGTGGCAGAGGGTCGGCGCATCCACGACCTGCGGCACACCGCCGCCTACCTGTGGCTCACCCGCGGCGTCGACCCGGGCACGGTCCAGGCGTGGATGGGGCACGCGTCGATCGCGACGACGAACCTCTACCTGCACCACCTC
>DASULG010000179.1:0-8977 GCA_036278335.1 Pedococcus sp. | reverse complement strand
GTCGACGAAGTCGCGGGTCCGCCGCAGGTAGCCCCGCTCCTCGCGAGTGAGCTGGTCGGCGATGTGGAAGTAGTCGGTGCCCAGCGAACGGCCGATGCCCTCGTACATGGCGTCCTCCCTTCAACGGTCGAAAATGTAGGTGCCCGGGGCGTCCATCAGCGGTCGCATGCCGCCGCCGCCCAGCTTCCGCGGTGCCGCCTTGTCGGCGCCGCACCGCTCGCCGAGCCAGGCCAGGGCGTCCGGCCACCAGCTGCCCTGCTCGGTGTGCGCCGTGCGCAGCCATTCCTGCGGGTCGGCGGGGTTTTCCTTGTTCACCTGGTAGCTGGCCTTCGGGTTGCCCGGCGGGTTGACCAGCGCGGCGATGTGGCCGCTGGTCGACAGCACGAACCGGCTCTCCCCGCCGAGCAACTGTGTGCTGTGGTAGCAGTTCTGCCACGGTGTCAGGTGGTCGGCGATCCCGGCCACGAGGTAGGCGTCGACCTCGATGCGGGACAGGTCCACGGGTACCCCGAGGACGGTCATGGCGCCCGGGGTGACGAGCGGGTTGTCCATCGCCAGGTCGACGAAGTCGGCGTGCAGCCGCGCCGGCATCCGGG
Organism: Pedococcus sp.; assembly: GCA_036278335.1. Lineage (GTDB taxonomy): Bacteria > Actinomycetota > Actinomycetes > Actinomycetales > Dermatophilaceae > Pedococcus_A. The sequence goes on along the minus strand of DASULG010000179.1, from coordinate 8,381 downwards.
TGGTGTCGGCGTTCCAGGACAGGATGTCGAAGGCCGGTGGCTTGCGTCCGAGCAGGTAGTTGTTGACCCAGTAGTTCCACACCAGGTCGCCGGGGCGCAGCCAGGCGAACACCTCGGCCAGCGACCGCCCGTCGAGTTACCCGCGCCGCCGCCGCGACAGCGCGGTCGCTGCCGCGGCCAGCCGCCGGTCGGCCAGCGCGGCGGCGGTACCGGCCCGGGCGTTGTCCAGGACCGTCACCGCGAGACCGAACGCGGCCAGGCGATCCTGCTGGCCGGCACTCGCCAGGTGTGCGGCGGCGATCGAGGCGATGATGCCGCCGGCGCAGATCCCCATCAGCGCCGCCCGGTCGGTGCGGCAGATGCGCTGGACCGCGTCGAAGGCGTCGAGCACCGACCGGACATACGTGTCCAGGCCCCAGGCGGCATGCCGGGCGTCCGGGTTGCGCCACGAGATCACGAACACCTGCTGGCCGCCCCGCACCAGGTACTCGATCAGGCTCCGCCCAGGTGCCAGGTCGAGGGCGTAGTACTTGTTGATGGTCGGCGGCGCTATGAGCAGCGGTATCTCCCGGACCCGCTCGGTCTGGGGCCGGTACTGGATCAGCTCCAGGACCTCGGTCCGCAGCACCACTGCGCCGGGCGTGACGGCCACGGTGCGACCGACCGCGAACGGCGAGGTGTCCACCATCTCCGGGATCCGCGGCGGCGCGGCCATGTCGCGCAGGAAGCTCAGGCTACCGCGGGCCAGGCTGCCGCCGGCGGTGTCGATGGCCGCCTTCGCCGACTCGGGGTTCAGCAGCGGGACGTTGCTCGGCGACAGCGCCTGGACCAGGTTCTCCACCAGGAAGCGCACCCGCTGGTCGTCGCGCCAGTCCAGCCCTGCGTCGTCGACCAGCGCGCCGGCAGCCCGACTGGTGGCCAGGTAGCCCTGCACGGCGCGGTGCAGCAACGGGTTCTGCGACCACGCCGGGTCGGCGAATCGGCGGTCCCGCTTGGACGGCGCGATGGTCGAGGTCCCGGCGCCGACCCGGGCCAGGTCCGCGGCCAGGCTGCCCAGCCGGCGGCCAGTCGCCACGGGGTGGCGGGCCAGCCGGGCGGCGAACCGGACCGTCGAGGAGTTCGGGGCCAGCTGGCGCCTCGGGCCCAGCGCGGCGTCGACGAGCAGCGCATCGAGCGGAGCCGCCCGGTCGGCCAGCTCCTCCGGCTCCGGATCGATCATCTCAGCACCGGTCATGGCACCCTCCTCGGGATCGGTCCCCGCGCTGCCGGTCCAGGCCGCTCACAGGACCACGGCCAGGTACAAGCCGCTGACGGCCAGCACCAGCAGGGCAGGCAGGGCTTCGCGGACGCTGTCGTGTGCCCGGAGGTGCGCGATCAGGGCGCCGAGCAGCAGCAGGGTCATGCCGGCGGCGCCCAGCACGCCGGCGGGCCGCCAGAACAGTCCGATGAGGATACCCGCCGCGGCGCCGAGTTCGGCGAAGCCGATGAGCCGGTAGCGGCGCCAGGCGATGCCGAAGTGGCTGGCGGACCGGCGCATCTTGGGGAGGCCGGCGAGCTTGCCGGCGGCCGGAATGAGGCAGGCGGCGGCGAGGAGCAGTGAGACAGCGACGAACATCGGAGAACCTCCGATCAGAAAACGATCCAGGGCGGGCGGGGTGGCTGGGATTGGGTGGCCACGGCGGCGATGATGCGGTCGGGCCGGACGAGGACGGTCAGGGTTGGGTCGTCGGCGAGGGCCTGCAGGCGGGTGGTCCGGCCAGGGACGAGGCCGGCGTCGACCCATGCGGTATCGGCGGACGTGGCGGCTTCGGCGGTGATCCGCACCGGGGTGATGCCGTGCCGGCGGCACAGGGCGAGAAGGTCGGCTTCGGGCGGGCGTGCGGTCACCATGGCCGGGGATCCATCAAGCACGTCGTCGAGGCGGACCTGCTTGCCGTTGGCCAGGCACAGCACTGGGTTCGGGATCAGGGCGCCGACGCGCAGCGCCCGCGGAGGGCGGGACAACCTTGGCGGGTGGCGCAGGGCTCCGGTGCGCAGCGGGGGCGTGACGGTGGAGGCGACGCGCTCGCGGATGCGGGCGCTGCGCACGGCGGCGGACAGCAGCAGCTTGCGGACGGCGGCGGCGCGGTCCTGCCCGCCGGTCATCGCCCAGCCGACCAGTTTGGCCTTGCGGATCATGGCTCGTGCGTGGGGTCGGCGTTCGGCCTGGTAGGTGGTGAGCAGGTCGGGGGTCGCCCGGCCGGAGCGCACCGAGGCGATCTTCCAGGCGAGATTGTCGGCGTCGCGCAGCCCGGCGGCCAGGCCCTGTCCGATGAACGGCGGGGTGAGGTGGGCGGCGTCGCCCAGCAGAAAGACCCGCCCGACCTGGAAGCGGGTCGCCAGCCGGGCCCGGAACGTGTACACCGCGCTGCGGATGACCTCCAGCCCGGCGAGGTCGGGCTGCCCGGTCCAGGGCTGGAGCAGCGGGCCGAGGGCGGAAATGAGGTCGGTCTCGTCCTCCCCGTCGCGGAGCTGGAACTCCCACCGGTACCAGTCGCCGGTGACGTGCATGAAGGTGGCGGCACGGGCCGGGTCGCACACCTGCTCGACGCCGTCCCAGCTGTCCAGCGGCGTCGCGGCCCGGATGTCGACGACCAGCCAGCGTTCGGTGAACCGCAGGTCCTGCATGTGGACGCCGACCAGCCCCCGGATGGTGCTGTTGGCGCCGTCGCAGCCGAGTACCAGGCTGCCGGTGAAGGTGCGGGCGGCCTCGTCGGCCACCCGGCGGGTGTGGACGCGCACCGGTGGGGCGGTCAGCGGGCCGTGGGCGCCGTCGATCGCGTGGACTTCGACGCCGCGGTGCAGGTCGATCAGGGGATGCTGGTCCACCCGCTCCAAGAGCAGGGCTTCCAGGTTGGGCTGGTGGAACATGTTGGCCCCGGGAAAGCCGTTGTCGGTCGCCTCGGTGGCGCGGCTGAACTCGGCCATCACCCGGTGCCGGGCGTCGAGCAGGCGCAGCCCGCTGGCGGGCCGGGAGGCGGCCAGGAAGGCGTCGCTGACGCCGACGCGGTGCAGGGTGCGGGCGACCTCGTCGTCGAGGTGGACCGCGCGGGGCAGCGGGTGGGGCTGTGGGTGGCGCTCGATCAGGGTGACCGGGATGCCGCGGTCGGCGAGCAGCAGCGCGCTGGTGCAGCCGACCGGGCCGGCGCCGACGACGATGACGTTGCTGGAATCCATGGCGGTGGCGTCCTTCCGGTAGGCCGGGTCACGGCACGGTGGTGACGGTGAGGGCGTACCCGGCGACGGCGTCGCGGACCTGCCGCGGGTCTGCGCCGGCCACGGTGACGACCAGGCGGCCGTCCTGGTAGCCGGCGCTCACGCTCCCGACGGGTATCCCGGCGTCGGCCAGCACGTCGCTGATGGCCCGCGCGGCGGCGTCGGCCACGAGTGCCGGCTTGTACTGCTTGCCCACGGCGGTCATGGGGATCTCGGCGACGGGATGGATCCGCTTGGGGCGGGCGGCGGGCTCCCCGATCGTCGTGGCGGCCCAGGCCAGGAGCTCGCCCTCGTCGAACCGCTCCGGCTCGCTTGGGACGACGTAGGCGACCGGGACCTCCCCGGAGTGCCGGTCGGGCCGCCCGACCGCGGCGGCGGCGCGGACGGCCGGGTGGCGCAGCAGCCCGTCCTCGATGACGCGCGGGTCGATGTTGTGGCCACCCCGGATGATCAGGTCCTTGGCCCGGCCGGTGAGGTAGACGTAGCCGTCCGGGTCGACGCGGCCGAGGTCGCCGGTGTTCAGCCAGCCGTCGTGGACGATGCCGCCGCGGCTGACCCGCGGGCCGCCCTTGGCCGGGTCGGTGACGTACCCGGGGAACACGGCCGGTCCGCCGATCGCCAGGACGCCGACCTCGCCGGGGGTGCAGTCGGTCCACGACCCGTCCTCGCCGACGTGCACGGCCTTCACCTGTTGGCCGGCCAGGGCCCGGCCGACCGACCCGGTGCGTTCCCCGCCGGGCGGGGTGAAGGTGGTGGCACAGGTGGCTTCGGTCAGGCCGTAGCCTTCCAGCAGGCGCCGGCCGGTGTGCGCGGCGAAGCCCTCCCGGACCGATGGCGGGAGCGGGGAGGCGCCGACGATGGGCAGCCGCAGGCTGCTGATGTCGGCGTCAACGGGTACCTGGGACAGGCTGGCGTAGACGGTGGGGACCGCGGACATCGCGGCGATCCGGTAGTGCTCAACGAGCTTCCAGAACCGCGCGTACAGGCTGGGGTCGCGGTAGCCGGCGGCGCCGGGCCACACCACCCGCAGGCCGGCGAACATCGGCGCGATGCCGGTGACGAGCAGGGCGTTGACGTGGAACAGCGGCAGCCCGCCGAGCATCGCCTGGCCTGGCGCCAGCCCACTGGCCGTCGCGATTCCGAAGCCGCAGGACAGCTGGTTGGCGTGGGTTTGGGCGGCGATCTTGGGGGCGCCGGTGGTCCCTCCGGTGTGGACGAACGCGGCGAGATCGTCCGGCGCTGGCGGCCGCGCGCCGATCAGGCGGTCGGCCGGCTGGCCGGCGATCGCGTCGTCGAGGTAGGCCACGTTCACGCCCGGAACGGCGGGCAGCGGCGGCGGGGCGCCGGTGGCCGTGTCGGGCCGCAGCGCCAGCACCGCCTCCACCCCGGCGTCGGCGCAGACGGCCAGCAGGCGCTGCCACAGCGCCTCGTCCAGCTCGGGCCCGGCCGCGACCAGGACCCGGGATCCGGTGCGGCGGATCAGCTGCGTGATGTGCTCCGCGCTGAGCACGGGGTTGACGGGTGCGGCGATGCCGACGGCCTGCGCGGCCAGCGTCGCCGCGTACAGCGTCGAGGTGTTGACCCCGCACAGCGTCACCGCGTCGGCGCGCCGCACTCCAAGGGCGGTCAGCGCGTTGGCGATCTGGGTGACCCGGCCGGCCAGGTCGGTGTAGGTCCAGGTGAGGCAGTCGGTGTACGCCGCCGGGTCGGGGATCCACTGGGTGGCGACGGCGTCGGGCCAGGTGTGTGCGGCGTCGCGCAGCAACTGGTACGTCGACGCCGGCACGGGCAGGACGTGGGTGGAGCTCATGATGCCTTCCCAATGACGCGGGTGCGCTGGGTGCCGAGGTCCAGCGCACGGTCGGCGGTGACGATGGTGGCGCTGATGAGGTCGCCGTCGTGCAGGTAGCGGGAGTTGCCGGCCTGCCGGCGGAAGAACAGCTTCCAGCGGGTGGCCGGGGGCAGCAGGGCGGCCAGCTTCTCGGCCAGCTTCGGGGGTGCGGTCAGCGCGGTCCCGCCCGGGGTGCCGGTCAGCAGCAGGTCCCCGGCGGCCAGGGGCTGGAACCGGGACAGCAGGGTCAAGGCCCGCGCCGGGCGCACGATCATGTCGGTGACGATGCTGTCCTGGCGCACCTGCCCGTTGACCGACAGGGTCAGCCGCAGCGTCTCCAGCCGGTTGAGGTCGGCGGCGTCGACCAGGGTCAGCCACGGGCCGACCGGGGTGAAGGTGGGGTAGGACTTCGCCTCGTAGAACTGGGTGCGGGTCAGTTGGATCTGCCGTGCGCTGACGTCGTTGGCGACCACCAGCGCGGCGACGTACTGGGGCAGGTCGGCGTCGGTGACGGTGGTGCCGACCGGCAGCTCCCGGCCGATGACCAGGCCGAGCTCGATCTCGTAGTCCAGGAAGCCGATCCCGGCCGGGCGGATGATGTCGCCGGTGGGGCCGGTGATCGAGTGCGAGGTCTTGCGGAAGAACGCCGGCGGCAGCCGGTCCGGGTCCATCCCGGAGTCGTTGGCGTGCGAGCGGTAGTTCACCATCTGCGCGACGACCCTCGCGGGGGCGGTCACCGGGCTCAGCAGGCTCAGCGACTCCGCCGGCCGCGCGTGGTCGGGCGCGGCGGCGAGGGCGGCCTGGACCGCGGCCTCCAGGGCCGCCCGGTCGGCCAGCAGCTCGCCGGTGCTGGCGGCGGGCAGGTCGAGCCGGACCATGCCGGCCGGCGCCTGCACCCACCACCCCTCGGCGGTACGGGCGAGGTTGACGCTCATGACGACATCACCTTGATCAGGCCGCGCAGGGCGGCGAAGTCGATCTCGTTGCCCTTGTCGGTCAAGGCTTTGATCGCCGCGAGCAGGACGCCGGGGTCCCTTGCTCCGGTGAACTCCGCGGTCGCCTTCGGACCCCACTGGGCCAGCCCGCTGACCGACATCGGCGCCCACCCCGGCTGCATGGAGCAGTCGAACACGTCGCCGTCGGTGTAGTGCTCGAACATCAGCCGCTCCGGGTCGCGCCAGTAGTCGAAGATCTGGCTGCCCTCGATGTGCCGGCCGATCCCCCAGGCGTGGGTGTAGCCGCGCTCGCGCAGGTACTCCCCCGCGGCCGCCACCTCGTCCAGGTCGGTCACCTGGTAGGCCGAGTGCAGGTACCCGGTCTTCGGCTGCAGCGCCATGGCCAGGGTGTGGTGGTCGGACGGCATGCTGCCCAGGTCGCAGCGGATGAACGCCATCGCCGGCCCGCGCCCGCGCTGCCCGTCGAAGTACAGGAAGTCGCTGACGATCATCCCGAGCGTGTCCAGATACCAGTCCAGCGCCGCCGCGAACCGGGTGGTGCCGATCGCCACGTGTCCGAGGCGCTGGATCCGCGCCGCGCGCCGGTCCGGTCGCTGGGTGCCGTTGGCCCGTGCCGGGTCGGGGCCGAAGTTCAGCACCAGTGGTTCGCGCTCCGGCAGGCCCGGCAGCTCCGGGACGCCGTGCACCACGCGGACCGGGAACCCGCTTGGATCGGTCAGGTCGACGGCGAGGCCGCCGCGGTGGGGGACCACCCGGGTGTCGGTGGCGCTGGCCAACCGGTCCAGGTCCGTCCGGGCGTCGGCGGCGAACGCCGGCCCGACGAACCTGGACTTGGCGCCGCGGCGCACCACCAGGCTCGGCGTCCCCGCCCAGTGCCCCCGCAGCACCAGCGCCAAGGGCGTGCGGTCGGTGACCGTGAAGCCGAAGTCGGCCAGGAACCGCTCCGCCCGGGCCAGGTCGGGCTTCTCGAACTCCAGCCAGGCCAGGCCGACGGTCTTGATCAGGGGGTTGTGGGACCGTCCCGGATGCTCCCCGGGTAGCCCTCCGGTCTCGCTGTGCAACGACTGGTGCGGGTCAACCGCACGCTGAGTTCGCTGTTCCATCACGATTGGTCCTCCTTGCCTCGACGTGATCTACCATGTACCATCACTCTTGTAATCTAGTATCAGTTCTGATGATGCGTTACGTCAAGAGGCATTTCACATCGATCGACCGGCGATGCGACGGCTGCACCAACCAAGGCCCGGCGCCGGCACGCGGGGGCAGCTATCGTGGCCCGGGCCGCAGGAAAGGGGGCGAGATGGCGCAGACAGCGACGACAGGCAAGGCATCGGGAGCCAACCGGCTGGACCGGCGCAAGGCCCGCACCCGGCGGGCCCTGGTCGACGCCGCGGTCAGGCTGATCGCCGAGGGCCGCGGCGAACGCGCCAGCATCCAGGAGATCACCGAAGCGGCCGACATCGGCTTCGGGTCCTTCTACAACCACTTCGACAGCAAGGAGGAACTGTTCCGGACCGCCTCGGAGGAGGTCCTGGAGCGATGGGGCCAGATGATCGACCGCGCCTGCGCCGGCCTCGACGACCCCGCCGAGGTGTTCGCAACGTCCTTCCGCATCTCCGGCCGGCTCGGCTGGACCCACCCCGACCTGGCCCGCTTCATCACCGGAGCCGGCCTCGAACTCTTGGACAGGCCCCGCGGTCTGGCGCCCCGCGCGCTGCGCGACATCAAGATGGGCCAAGCCGCCGGACGCTTCACCGTGCCCAACGCCGACATCGCCCTGAGCACCGTGGCCGGCGGCCTCCTCGGGCTGCTGCGCGTGCACCAGCACCACCCCGAGCAGGTCGACGAGACCTCGGTCGACCAGCTCGCCGAAGCCCTCCTGCGCATGCTCGGCATCCCCGCCCGCGAAGCCAAGCGGATCGCCGGGCGCGCCCTCCCCGACATCGGAGCCTGGTAGGCCCCGACCCGGCCAGCGCGCAGGCGGCTGTCGTTCTCGTTCATCGAGCCGGACAAGGCCAGGCGCACGCGATCACTCGCTTCACCGCTCATACCGGCCCGAGCACCGAGGGGTGGCCGCGACGGCGGGCGATGGCCCCCCCTCAGGGGCCCTGCCGCTGCTGCGAGCGGCCACCGACCCGAACGCCGTGAGCGGCGCCCTCGACACCCCGCGCCGGGTGAACTGGGGCCCGCCCGTGCGCCGACCAATGCTCGCTCACACCCGAAGCCGGGACGCGATGGCCACCCCACCTGCTGGGGAGCGTCCCCGGGCGTGCTCCCCTTGGCGCTCGGCGGGACGCTCGCCAGCAGGACCGGGCCGCTGTCGGTCTCCAAGCCGATCG
>DASULG010000178.1:0-8069 GCA_036278335.1 Pedococcus sp. | reverse complement strand
TGAGGGCAAGTCGCATGGCGCGACGTCCCCGATGTGCACTCCGCACGGCGTCCCCTCTCGTCTCGGTATGACAGCGGCCTGAGACTAAGGGCGGTTTTCACACCAGACACAGGGGCCACAGGAATATCTCCCGTGTGCGGGTCCCAAACAGAATTACATGAGTGTCATTCAGGAAATGACATGAATGTTTTTCAGCAGGTCCCCGGCCTGCGATGCCCTGGAGAAGGAAAAGGTCACGAATCGGTCACGGATTTGACGCTTTTCGTCCAGAACCGGTGCATCAGGTGGGCAGCTGGGCCTCGCCGGCACGCAGCGCGGCATACACCTCGGGGTTGTTCTCGCGGAGCTCTCGCCGCACGAGCCGTCGGTAGCGCACGATCTGGACCACGCCGATCGCCCAGACGAGGTACTGCACGGACATCGCGGCACGGAAGGAGTCGGCGGTGTAGGTGCTCGGCCCGCCCGGCGCCACGACGTCGAGGATCACCCCGATCAGGGTGACGGTGGACAGCGAGGCGAAGAAGCCGCCCACGTTGACGATTCCCGTGGCGCTGCCGACCCGGGTGGGCGGGTTGAAGGTGCGCGCCAGGTCGAACCCGACCATCGACCCCGGCCCGCCGACCGCGGTGACGACGACGAGCACGACCAGCATCCACAGCGGTGCGCGTCCCGGCCACAGCAGCACCACGGCCCAGACCGCTGCGATGGCGGCGACGATCCCGAGGATGAGCGTCGACCGGGAGAAGGGGTACTTCGTGACGAAGCCGCCGATGATCGGGCCGGTGACGATTGCCGTCACGGTCATCATCATGAGGAGCAGGCCCGCCGTGCCCGGGCTCAGTCCCTGGCCCGCGACCAGGAACGGGTAGCCCCAGAGCAGGGCGAAGACGGTCGAGCCGAACTGGGCGGAGAAGTGCGACCACAGGCCGAGCTTGGTCCCCGGCGTCCCCCAGGCGTGCCGCACGGTCCGGGCCAGGGCGCGGACCTTGATCCGGTCGAGCTCGTGGTCGGGGTAGGGCGAGTCGCGCACCACGAGGAGCAGGACGATCCCGAGCACGATGCCCACCGAGGCAGCAACGGCGAACGAGGGCGTCCAGCCCCAGTGGTGCAGCGCCGCCACGAGCGGGGTGGCCGCCACCAGGGCGCCCGTCTGGCCGAGGAGGCCGGTCAGCTGGGTCACCATGGGGATGCGCACCGGCGGGAACCACAGGGCCACGATCCGCAGCAGCGGTATGAAGACCATGGCGTCGCCCATGCCCACGGCCACCCGGGCGAGCACGCCCATCCCGAAGCTCTCGGCGAAGGCGAAGGCGAACTGCGCCACGGTCATCGTCGCGACGCCGGCGAGCAGCATGCGTTTGGGGCCGAACCGGTCGAGCAGGGCACCGACAGGGATCTGCATCGCGGCATACACGAAGAGCTGGACCATCGTGAAGACGGACAGCTGCGTTGCCGCGATGTCGAAGCGGTCGGCGGCGAGCAGCCCGGCGACCCCCAGGGAGCTGCGGTGGAAGACGGCGAGGATGTAGATCGCGACAGCCGCCGCATAGACCGACCACGCCCGCCTCCCGCCAAGGGGGGCGGCGGGTGGCTGGTCTTTCACCCGTCAATCATCCCGTACCCCGAAGCCGAGCCGTCCGTCGGCCCACCACGTGGGAGGCCCGCTGGCCAGCCCGTGGTCACTGGACTAGACGCCGACCTTCTGCTCGCCCTGCGGCAGCGCGGGCTGGCCAGGGAGGTGGTCCAGGAACCAGTCCCGGGCAAGGTGCGCGGCCTGGGCGAGGGTGCCGGCCTCCTCGAACAGGTGCGTGGCACCCGGCACGATCGCCAGCCGGTTCTCGCACGTCAGCCTGCGCTGGGCGCGCCCGTTGAGCTCGAGCACCACCTCGTCGAGGCCGCCGACGATCAGCAGGGTCGGGGCGCGCACCTCGGCCAGGATCGGCATCGCCAGGTCCGGACGGCCACCGCGGGAGACCACCGCCGCCGTCTGCTCGGGACGCTCGGCCGCCGCCGCGAGTGCCGCGGCAGCCCCGGTGCTGGCACCGAAGTACGCGATCGGCAGCCCCACGGCGGCGGGCTCGCGTTCCAGCCACTCCGAGGTCGCGACCAGCCTGCTGGCGAGCAGGTCGATGTCGAAGACCGCACTGCGGTGGGCCTCTTCGGAGGCGCTGAGCAGGTCGAAGAGGAGGGTGCCGAGCCCACCCTCCTGCAGCACGGAGGCGACGTAGCGGTTGCGTGGGCTGTGCCGGCTGCTGCCGCTCCCGTGGGCGAAGAGCACCACCTCTCTCGCCCCCGCCGGGATGGTCAGGTGGCCCGCGAGCTCTGCGCCGGGGATGAGGATGCTGGCCTCACGGTCCTCGTCGGCGTGCTCGGGCATCAGGTGCCGGACCACCGAGGAGTCCTCCTGCTCGCTGTCACCAGCGGTGGCGGCCGCTGCAAGTCGCAGCAGCGCTGCGACCTCGTCGTCGGTGGTCTGGCCGAAGTCCTCGTAGAACTGGCCGACCGCGTAGAAGCGGAACGGGCGCTCGAGGCACACGAACTCGTCTACCTCGGGCCAGTGCTCGGGATGACGGTCCGCCGGGGCCACGGGGACAGCCAGGACCACCAGGGCCGCACCCGAAGCCCGCGCCACGGCGCAGGCGGCACGGGCCGTCGATCCCGTGGCGATACCGTCGTCGACGATCACGGCCACCTTGCCGTCGAGCGTGAGCCGCTCGGACGCCGGGCGGAACCGGTGCGCGCGCTCCTCGACCACCCGGCGCTCGCGCTCGGCCACGGCGGAGAGCTCCACCTCGCTGACGTGCAATGTCTGCATGACCTCGTGGTTGACGATGGTCACCCCACCTTCGCCGACGGCGCCCATGGCGAGCTCCGGCTGGAAGGGCACGCCCAGCTTGCGCACGACGATGACGTCGAGAGGAGCGCTGAGGGCGGCCGCGACCTCGGCCGCGACGGGCACGCCGCCCCGCGGCAGCCCGAGGACGACGGTGTCCGGGCCGCGGTAGCGCCGCAGGGCCTGGGCGAGCCGCTGGCCCGCCATGCGTCGATCGCTGAACATGGCCTACCTGCACTCTCTCCCCTGCCGCCCCAACAGGGTAGGCGGGCGCCCCCAGGCCTCGGGAGTGCCGTTGGTCCCGCCGCGGCAGTGGGCGGGGATCGCGATAGCGTCAGGGAGATGGAGCACTTCACTCGCGCCGGCCTGGTCTTCGACGTCAGCGACGAGGGCCCGGACGACGGCGAGACGGTGCTGCTGCTGCACGGCTGGCCCCAGGACCACACAGCCTGGCGGCACGTCGCTCCGCTGCTCCACGCCGCCGGCCTGCGCACCCTCGCCCCGGACCAGCGCGGCTACTCCCCCGGCGCCCGCCCCCGGGGGCGGGCGGCATACGGCATGGGTGAGCTCGTCGCCGACGCCGTCGCCCTCCTCGATGCGGCCGGCGTGACCCGCGCCCACGTGGTCGGCCACGACTGGGGTGGCGCGGTGGCGTGGGCCCTTGCCGAGCGACACCCCGAGCGGGTCAGCAGCCTGACGGTGCTCTCGACGCCGCACCACCACGCGATGGGCTGGGCCATGAGGCACGGTGACCAGCTGCGCCGCAGCTGGTACATGTTCGCCTTCCAGCTTCCCCTCCTGCCCGAGGCGGTGCTGCGGCGGCGCCTCCCCGCGGTGCTGCGCCGCTCCGGGCTGCCCGAGGAGGACGTGCTCCGGTATGCCGCGCGGTTCCGCCAGCCTGGAGCCGCGACCGCCTGCCTGGCCTGGTACCGGGGGATGCCGATCGGCGCGGGGCTGCCGCGCCTGCTGCCGGTCGGGCGAGGCCAGAGGCGCGGGCGACCGACGGGGCCGCACCGGCGGATCACCGTCCCGACGACCTACGTGTGGGGCCGGCGCGACCCGGCGCTGGGGCGCGACGCCGCGCTGCGGACCGAGCGGTGGGTGGCCAGCGACTACCGGTTCGTCGAGCTCGACGCCGGCCACTGGCTGCCTGAGCGGGTGCCCGAGGTGGTCTCGGCCGAGATCCGGCGCCGGGCCGGTGTGCCCGAGAGCCGCCCATGACCACGGCCGCGGCAGAGCGGCGACGGCGGCGGGCTCAGGGGATCGTGATCGTCTCCCTGCGCGAGAGCTGGCCGTTGCCGGCGATGTTGGCCGCACGCACCTGGTAGGTGTACGTCACCCCTGGCACCACCGCGGTGTCGAGGTAGCTGGTCGGGCCCCCGCTGGCGTCCGCCGGCAGCGTGACCAGCCGGACGGCGTCCCGCACGATGACGTACTTCGTGATGGGCGAGCCTCCGTCAGGCGGGATGGTCCACCTGAGCTGCACTGACGGCCCACTGGCGAGGCTCAGGGTCAGGGTCGGGGCACCGGGCACCCCCTGGGTCGCCGTGGCCGAGACCTCCGCTGAGGCCACGCCCTCCCCGGCCTGGTTGACCGCGGTCACGACGTAGTAGTAGGTGGCCCCCGCCGTGAGGCCGTACACGTCGTCGAAGGACAGGCTGCTCGTGGTGCCGAGCGGGGCACTGCGGTCCTCGGCACCCGGGGCGCCTCCCCGGTAGACCCGGTAGGACGTCACCGGGGCGCCGCCGGTCGATGCGGGCGGGTTCCAGGCAATGTGTATGGAACCTGGCTGGCTGTCGATCGTGACGGCCGTCGGCGCGGAGGGCGCGACCACGGTGCCGGTGCTGCTCGGCCTGGCCGAGACCTCCGGGGAGGGAGCACTGGCACCGGCGACGTTGGTGGCGACGACGACGTAGTAGTAGGTCGTGCCGTTGACCACGGCTGCGTCGCTGTAGGTCTGGGCGTCCTTGGACAGCGTCACGAGTGCGGCTCGGGTGAGGTCCTGGCCGCCGGGCACGGTGCTCCGGTAGACCTTGTACTTCTGCAGTGGCCACCCCCCATCGCTCGAGGGCGGCTTCCACGACAGGTTGACGGCTCCGCTGACAGCCTGGGCCCGCAGCGCCTCCGGCGGCTGCGGGGCAGACCTGATCGCGGTGTCGATGAACATCGCGAAGTGAGGCTGGGGCACGCCCGAGATCCTGCTGAAGTCGCCGCCGACGTACAGGTGGCCGGCGTCGACGGCCAGCGCCCAGGGGCCCTGGGAGCTGTTGACGTTCGGCGCAAAGGAGTTCAGAGCACCGGTGACAGCGTCCACCGCCGCGAGCTTGTTGCGGGTCTGACCCATGAAGGACCCGGTGCCGCCGTAGTGGCCCCCGCAGTAGAGCAGGTTCCCCAGGAGGCGGACCGACTGCATGTTCCCGTTGCCGTGCGCCGACCACAGGGCGGCGCCGGTGGTCGCGCTGAGCGCGGCGCAGGCTCCCCCGAGGCCGGCGGACGCGGCATACACGCGGTTGGCGTCCGAGGTGAGGTCGAAGATGGGCGCGTACCCGGTGCCGTTCGTCGGCCCAGCCCTGAAGTTCGTGTCCACCGACCCCGGGGAGGCCAGCAGGACCGAGGCGAGTCGGTTGGTGCCGGTTCTGCCCGACACGGTCGTGAAGTCGCCGCCGAGGTAGAGCCTGCCGCTGGCGTTGGCGGCCACGTTGAGAGCACGGACCCTGTCGTCGGGTGCGACGGCCCACCCGCTGTCCACGGCCCCTGACGCGGCGCTGACCTTGGCTGCGAAGCGCTGCGAGATGAGGCCGTTGGAGCCGGTGATGGCATCGAAGTTGCCTCCGGCGTAGACCCAGCCGCCGGAGTACGCCAAGGCGTCGACCTGCCCGGCCGAGGCGCTCGGTTCCCACGCGGCGAGTGCGCCGGTGCTGGCATCCAGCGCCGCCAGTCCCCGGCGGGACACGCCGTTGACCGACGTGAAGCTGCCCCCGAGGTAGACCCGGGACCCGTCGGTCGTCAGCGAGGTCACGCTGGCGTTCGCGCTGCCCCGGAAGGTCAGGTCGGCTGCACCAGTCGTGGCCGAGAACACGGCAACGTTCTTGACGGGGTAGGACACCCCGGCCGGGTCGATCACGCTGTCGAAGGTGCCGCCGACGACGATGCGGTCGCCGAGGGGGAGGATGGCCAGCACCCGCGGGTTCCCGCTGCTCGCGGAGGTGGCCGACGCTGGGCCGACACCCCAGGTGCGGGCCGGCTTGGCATCGATCGCGGCCTGGGCGGCAGGCACCTGCACCACGCCTGCGGTCACGACCAGGCTGGCCACGCTCGCCACCCAGAGCATCCGCAAGCGTGACCCCATGACCGCCCCCTCAGGCTCGCCGCACTCCCTGGCGCGGCCCGGCTCCGTGCGATACGACATTCTGGCCGCCTCGCTCGCGGCCGCCATCCCCCTCGCTGCGTGTGCCCTTCTCACCCATGTGGACGATGACGTATCCCCGAAGCGGGTGTTTGCCTGCGGACGTCCCCGCTGGAGGCTGCTGGCCCCTGGCCGCCCCTCTCGTCCTTTTGACGGGCTCGCTCATGGGCGGATGGGTCTACCTTCGGGCCCATGTATCGCCGCTTGTACGCAATGGGGGCCGCCGTCGTGGCCGCAGGGGCGCTTGTGCCTGCGGGGATGGCGAACGCGGCTGGGACGTATCACGTGGTGGTGACCTGCACGGTGCCCAAGTTCCAGTCTGAGCGCCAGCTGGCCCCCAACCACTGCCTCAACTACGTGCCGGATGGCACGCAGACCTTCACCGCCAAGGTGACCAACAGCAACGGCCGGGCGGTCTCCGGCGTGCGCGTCACCTGGAGTGACAACAGCACCAAGGCCGCGTTCCGCGCCGGCAACAACCCGTGCACGACGGGGTCGAACGGCACCTGCTCCGACGAGCTGGTGGTGCGCAGCCCGAGGCGGGGGATGGAGGTCACCGTGAAGGCGACGGCGGGGGGCTCCTCGGGGGTGGGCTACCTGAGCTTCCGGTGACGGGAGGCAGTCCCTCGGTGCGTGCCCTGGGCCGAGGACGTGTCGGAGGGCTCAGCGGAGCTCGTAGTCGAACCACACCCGATGCGTGCCGTCAGCGTCGACGGCGAGTCCGCCGCCGCCCGAGATCCCTGCCAGGTCTCCGGTGCCGCTCGACGGCACGATCGTGAAGAACTCGGCGGTGCGGTCGCTTCCCGACGTGGTTGCCGAGTGCGCGAAGTTGAACGCCCCTGTGCGGCCGTGCAGCGAGCCCTCGAAGGACTCCATGGCGACGTAGGTGCCGACGCCCTTTGCCTGGTCGAACGCTGCCGTGAACAGGGTGGCGGAGCGGCCGACGACCTCCCCCTGGAACTGCTTCTCCATCGTGGCGACGCCCACTGGGAGCCCTGTGGCCACCTCGGGGGTCGGCGCCAGCTCACTCGGGACGAACGCTGTGACGGCGAAGGTCCCGGCGGCTCTCATGGCGGCACCGTAGCGGCCCCGACCGACACTGCAATCGCGTGTCCCTGCAGGCTGGCAACAGAAACGCTCCCGACCGGAGTCGGGGGCGTCTTCTGAGCCGCCTGAGGTAACCCAGGGGCTTCGCGGCATCAGGCGGCGGTCTTGGCCTCTACCTGTGTCTTGAGGTTGGCGAGCATCGCCTCAAGGTACGGCTCGTGCTCCTTCACCATCATTGCCTCGATCGGCTTACCCACGACTGGGACCTTCACGGTCCACTCGCCCTCTGCGGTCACCTTGGTGCCACCTTCGGCAGGTTCGAACGTGAACGTCCACGTCGGCTTCTCTGCAAAGAAGTGGACCTGCGCGACGATGCGCTGACCGGGGATGACCTCGGTGTACTCGACACCACCCTCCACATGGAAGCCCAGTAGGTGCGTGTACATGCGGGCCGACGTACCGACGCCGTCAGGCTTGATGTCGACATCCGTCAGCGCGACGTCCTTCCACTTCCAGAGTCGGCCGATGTCCAACGCGAGGTCGAACACTGTGTCAACTGGGGCGTTGATCATGACGCTGCGTGTCAGCGTGGCCATTGCTTTCACTCCTTCCCATGTCCTACCTCCGACGCTAGGCAGGTGGGATGGGCAGGCGCCAGAGGAGATGGTCCCGCCTGGGGCGAGGCATCGCGTGGGACACATCGCGGACATCTCGTCGGCCCCGCGCGACGTGAACCGGGCAGCGTTGGCGTGCAGCGCTGGTGGGCCGCGCTGGTGGGCCGCG
>DASULG010000177.1:0-3296 GCA_036278335.1 Pedococcus sp. | reverse complement strand
AAACACAAGCAAACGACGTTAAATGAGCCTCACCGGGGATGACCGGCCGCGGTGGGCGGCCCAGGACGCAGGGGGCTCGATGAGTCGACAACGGGAACTGTGTGGCGCGGCGGTTGCTGCGACAGGAGCAGCGTGGCTGGGGTGGTGGCTCACGGCGGCGGCTGTGGCCCTGCTCGACGCGGCCCGCTCCCCCGGTCCGCTCTCCCCCGAGGATGCAGTGACGCTCCTGGCGGCGTGCCTCGGGCTCCTCCTCCTGCTGTGGCTCTCCCTGGGTGTGATCGTCACTGTGCTTGCCCTCCTGCCGGGGCGCGCGGGGGCTGCGGCGAGGCGTGTGGCCGACCGCGTCGCCCCTGCACTCAGCCGTCGACTGGCGGCGGTCATCGTCGGGGCCAGCCTGGGCGGGGCTCTGGCTCCGGGCACGGCGCTGGCGCGGGACGGCCGGATCGTTCCGAGCGCCGATGTCGTCACCGCGGCGGCCTCGCCCTCCTTCGCACCGGAGGCACCGGCGGCCCCGGCGGTCTCGGCGGCCCCGGCGGTCCCGGCGGTCCCGGCGGTCCCGGCGGCCCCGGCGGCTTCGGGAGGGCCCGGGTGGGTGCCCGCGGCACGCAGCGCGGCGCCGGCTCCCGGCTGGGTGCCGGACCGCCCGCTGGTGCGTCGGCAGCCCTCGCCCCGCCTGGTGGCGACGTCCCCTCCACGCGAGGAGCGCCCAGGGGTCGTGGTGCGGCGCGGCGACACGCTGTGGGCCATCGCCTGCCAGCACCTCGGACCCGGCGCGACCGATGCCGAGGTGGCCCAGGAGTGGCCGCGGTGGCACCACGCCAACCGGGCCGTGATCGGGCCGGACCCCGACCGCCTGCTCCCCGGCATGGTCCTGCAGTCCCCGGTACGCGCCGTGGTGCGCCGATGACGGCCCCGGCAGGGGCGGCCGGCCACGCCTCCCGGAAGGAGGCCGCGGCGACCACGCTCAGACCCATCCGGGTGCTGCCCATCCCGCAGCACCGGCCCCCGATCGTGGTGGCCGAAGAGCTCCCCGCCCTTCCCCTGCGCCTGCCCGACGCGGGCGGCCCACCAGACCACGCCGGTCCCCGCTACGTCCAGGACGCCCTGGCGGTGGACTTCAGCTCGGCCAGCGACGAGCAGCTCTTCGGGCCACAGCCCACGGGGCGCGGTGACCTGCCCGATCCCGAGCACTGGGCCGCGCACCTCGCCCAGGCCGTCGTCGAGGTCATGTCGGGTGCGCGGCAGGCACCCCAGATCCTGCGGTGGACGACGCCAGAGGTGTATGCCGTGGTGGCCCGTCGCGCAGCCGTGTCAGCCCGGCGCGCCAACGGGCCCGCGCGCCGGGCCGTCGTGCGCAGCGTGCGGGTGTGCGAGCCGGCCGACGGTGTGGCCGAGGCCTGTGCCGTGGTCCTCGACGGGCCGAGGGTCCGCGCCCTGGCCATGCGGCTGGTCGGCCTCGACGGCCGCTGGCGGATCGAGGCCCTGCAGGTCGGTTGAGCGATGTCCGGGGACGGCAGAGGGCCCCTGTCGAGACGAGTCTCGACAGGGGCCCTCTGAGGCGACGACCGCCTGGCGGGGCGCCGCCCCGCGTCAGGCGGGACCTGCAGCTTGGCTCAGGCCTTGGCGCCGTGGCACATCTTGAACTTCTTGCCCGAGCCGCAGGGGCAGGGGGCGTTCCTCGGCGTCGCCTCGAGCTCCTCGGTGGTCAGCGTGGTGCCTGCGGCCGCACCCACGTCCCGCTGCTCGACGCCGCCCTCGGCGGTCGGCGCCGTGTAGTGCAGCTGCGAGGAGCGGACGGGCTGCTCGAGTCCCTTGGCCTTGATCAGCGGCTCGTGCCGATGGGCCGCCGCCGCCTCGGCCTCCGTCCCGACCGCAACGCTTGGCGCAGGAGCACCGGCGGCCTCGAGGGCTGCCTCGGCGCCACCGATCCCGGAGCCGGCGAGCATGTCGGTCACGCTCATGGGCGCGACCGCCGGTGCCGGCGCGGGCTGGTCGACCTCGACGTTGACGTTGAACAGGTAGCCGACCGACTCCTCCTTGATCGACTCCATCATCGCCTGGAAGAGCTGGAAGCCCTCGCGCTGGTACTCCACGAGCGGGTCGCGCTGGGCCATGGCGCGCAGCCCGATGCCCTCCTGCAGGTAGTCCATCTCGTAGAGGTGCTCGCGCCACTTTCGGTCCAGCACCGAGAGAATCACACGGCGCTCCACCTCGCGCATGACCTCGGCGCCGAGCAGCTCCTCACGCGCGTCGTAGGCGTGGTGCGCGTCCGAGAGCAGCTGCTCGCGCAGGTCGTCGGCGGTCAGGGCGCCGCGACCGCCGGCAGCCTCCTCGACCTCCTCGGGCGTGATGGTGACCGGGTACAGCGTCTTGAGAGCGGTCCAGAGGCGCTCGAGGTCCCAGTCGTCGGGGAAGCCCTCGGCGGTCTCGGCGTCGACGTAGCCGCCGATGACGTCGTTGATGAAGTGGCGGATCTGCTCGTGCAGGTCCTCGCCCTCGAGCACGCGACGCCGCTCGGCGTAGATGACGGTGCGCTGCCGGTTGAGGACGTCGTCGTACTTCAGGACGTTCTTGCGGATCTCGAAGTTGCGGCCCTCGACCTGCCCCTGGGCGCTCTGGATCGAGCGGGTCACCAGCTTGGACTCGATCGGCACGTCGTCGTCCATCTTGGCCGTGGTCATGAACCGGTCGACCATCGCCGCGTTGAACAGGCGCATGAGGTCGTCCTGCAGCGACAGGTAGAAGCGGGACTCGCCCGGGTCGCCCTGGAGGCCGGAGCGGCCGCGGAGCTGGTTGTCGATGCGGCGAGACTCGTGGCGCTCCGTGCCCAGGACGTAGAGGCCGCCGAGACCGGTGACCTCGTCGTGCTCGGCCTGGACGGCGTCCTCGGCCTTGGCCAGCGCGTCGTCCCACGCCGCCTCGTACTCCTCGGGCGTCTCGACCGGGTCGAGCCCGCGCTGCTTGAGGGTGGCGACGGCCATGAACTCGGGGTTGCCGCCGAGCATGATGTCGGTACCGCGCCCTGCCATGTTGGTGGCGACGGTGACGGCGCCCTTGCGGCCGGCCTGGGCGACGATCGCAGCCTCGCGCTCGTGGTGCTTGGCGTTGAGCACCTCGTGGGGGACGCCCTTGCGGCGAAGCTGGTCGGAGAGGTACTCGCTCTTCTCGACACTGGTCGTGCCGACCAGCACCGGCTGGCCCTCGCCGTGCCTGTCGACGATGTCGTCGACCACGGCGGAGAACTTGGCCTCCTCGGTGCGGTAGACGAGGTCCGCCTGGTCCTTGCGGATCATGGG
>DASULG010000176.1:0-5728 GCA_036278335.1 Pedococcus sp. | reverse complement strand
GCGGCTCGGGTCGACCAGGAGTGGAAGCGCCCGACCGGCGCCGACGTGGGGCGCATCCACCAGATGCGCGACGGCCACACCCGCTACATCAGCCACCTGCTCACCGTGCTGCCCAACCGCCTCGACGGCCTGCGCGTCGTCATCGACGGTGCTCACGGCGCGGCCAGCCAGGTCTCCCCGGAGATCTTCCGCCTCGCGGGAGCCACGGTCTTCGAGATCGGGACCGAGCCCGACGGCCTCAACATCAACGACGGCTACGGCTCGACCCACCTCCAGCACCTCAGCGAAGCGGTGGTCTCGCGCGGCGCTGACCTCGGCATCGCCCACGACGGCGACGCCGACCGCTGCCTCGCCGTCGACGCGAGCGGCACCGAGGTCGACGGCGACCAGATCATGGCCATCCTGGCGGTGGCGATGAAGGCCCGCGGCGCGCTGGCCAACGACACCCTCGTCGCCACCGTGATGAGCAACCTCGGCCTGCTGCAGGCCATGGACCGCGAGGGCGTCAAGGTCATGCAGACGGGTGTCGGCGACCGGTACGTCCTCGAGGAGATGCGCCGCTCCGAGCTCTCGCTCGGCGGTGAGCAGTCCGGGCACGTCATCTTCCTCGACCACGGCACCACGGGGGACGGCGTGCTCACTGGGCTCATGCTCGCGGCGCGCGTCGCCGAGACGGGGCGGCCGCTGTCCGAGCTCGCCGCCGTGATGACGCGGCTCCCGCAGGTGCTCATCAACGTCAAGGGTGTCGACAAGTCGCGGGTGGACTCCGACGAGGAGCTGCTCACTGCGGTCAAGGCCGAGGAGGCCGCGCTCGACGGTTCTGGGAGGGTGCTGCTGCGCAAGTCCGGCACCGAGCCGGTCGTCCGTGTCATGGTCGAGGCGGCCGAGGAGGCGCAGGCGAAAGCGGTGGCGGAGCGGCTCGTCGGTGTCGTGCAGGAGCGGCTCTCCCTCTGACTCGCGCCATACGCACTGCTGCGTATGGAAGTTCAGGCGTCACCCGAACACGCTGAGGGGGTCCGCACAGCAGGGGAGTGGACCTGGGTCAGGGTTCGGGGGAGCCCACCAGGCCGAGGCGCTGGGCGCTGAGAACCGCTGAGAGGCGGTCCACAGCGCCCAGCTTCCGGTAAAGGTGCTCCTGGTGCTTGTGGACGGTCCGCGGCGAGATGGCGAGCCTGGCAGCGAGGCCCTCCGCGGTCCCGCCGCGGGCGAGGTGGTCCAGGACGATGCGCTCCCGGGGCGTCAGGCGCACGGCTGTCGGTTCCGGCGCTCCACGAGCTCGCCGTGCGGCGCGCGCGAGTGCCTGGACGTGAGAGTCCAGCCCCGCGACGAGCCGCTGGATCTCCGCCGCCCTGTCCAGGTCGGCGTCGGTGTAGGCGCTCTCGCTGACCAGCCCGTAGTTGTCGCGGCCACCCGCGCTGCCCACAGCGAGCGGGATCGTCAGCTGGTGACGGGTGAACCCCAGCTGGTCCATGAGGTGCGCCGCCTGCTCCGACAGCGGCCAGCCCCGCGCCATGACACCGAGGAGGGTGGCGGGCTGGTCGGTGAGCGTGTGGGCGTTGTAGGCGTAGAGCGGGTGGTCGTGCGCGGCCGCCACGGCGCTGCCGAAGTCAGGAGTCTCCTGCCAGGCGGCGTCGGGGTAGAGCGACACCTCCTCGCGGCGTGGTGCTGGGCCGGTGGCCGTGCGCACCGCGAGGTAGGCGCGCCCCCACGACTGGAGGGCGTGGGCCAGCAGCTGTTCGGCGACCTCGGGGTCTGGCTCGGCAAGGACGTCGGCCGCAACCGCCATCCAGCGCTGGGCGTCGTCCATGGGCTCCGGCTGCCGGTCCGGCGTCAGCCGACGGGCTGGAGGAGCCCGGTGTCGACGTCGTAGAGGAACCCGCCGATCGCCACCCCATCGGGGATCAGCGGGTGGGAGCGCAGCTTCGCGAGGTCTGCGAGCAGGCTCTCCTGCTGGTCGTCGATGACGTTGAAGGTCTGCCAGGACGCGTCCTGCCCCGCTGAGGCGCCGACCTGTTCGCGCAGCTCTGCCTCCGTGTGCGTCGACATCGCGCACCGGGTGTGGGGGATGACCAGCACCCGCTTCACGCCCAGCAGGTGCACCCCCAGCACGATGGCCTCGAGGGCTGCCTCCGTCACGCGCCCCCCGGGGTTGCGGAAGATCTTGGCGTCGCCGGGGGCCAGGCCGAGCATCCCGAGCGGGTCGATGCGCGAGTCCATGCAGGTCACGACCGCGACCCCGGCGTGAGCCACCCCGTCGAAGCCACTCAGGGCGAAGGTCTCGGCGAAAGCACGGTTGGCGGCGAGCAGGTCGTCGAAGGCGTGCGTGTCGGGAGCCCCCGTGGCGCGGGGAGCCGGCATCTCGGGGCTCTCGGGGGTCTCGGGGGGCTCGGATCCGGCGAGGCTCATCAGAGGAGCCCCGCCCGCTTGGGGATGCTCATGGCCATCGGTTTCGCCGTCTCCGCGAAGAAGTCGTTGCCCTTGTCGTCGACCACGATGAACGCCGGGAAATCCTGCACCTCAATCCTCCAGACCGCTTCCATGCCGAGCTCCGGGTACTCGATGACCTCGACCCGCTTGATGCAGTCTTGCGCTAGTCGGGCGGCGGGGCCACCGATGGAGCCGAGGTAGAACCCGCCGTGGGCGCGGCAGGCGTCGGTGACCTGCTGGGAGCGGTTGCCCTTGGCGAGCATGACCAGGGATCCCCCGGCCGCCTGGAACTGTTCGACGTAGGAGTCCATCCGGCCCGCGGTGGTCGGACCGAACGAGCCGCTGGCGTACCCCTCGGGCGTCTTTGCCGGCCCGGCGTAGTAGACCGCGTGGTCCTTGAGGTACTGGGGCATCTCCTCGCCGGCGTCGAGGCGCTCCTTGATCTTGGCGTGCGCGATGTCGCGGGCGACGACGAGGGGCCCGGTGAGCGCGAGCCGGGTCCTGACGGGGTACCTGGCCAGCTCGGCGCGGATCTCGTCCATGGGGCGGTTGAGGTCGATCCGCACGACGTCCTCGGCGGAGTCGGGCACGCCATCGAGGTGCTCGTCGGTCGTCTCGGGGAGGAACCGGGCCGGGTCGCGCTCGAGGACCTCGAGGAACACCCCCTCCGGGGTGATCTTGCCCAGCGCCTGGCGGTCCGCGGAGCAGGAGACCGCGATGGCGACGGGCAGCGAGGCCCC
This sequence comes from Pedococcus sp., assembly GCA_036278335.1. Classification (GTDB taxonomy): domain Bacteria; phylum Actinomycetota; class Actinomycetes; order Actinomycetales; family Dermatophilaceae; genus Pedococcus_A. Next base: position 2,561 of record DASULG010000176.1, on the reverse strand, counting down.
GTGCCGCGGCAGGCGCACCACGCGCACGTCGTGGCAGAAGTACTTGCCGCCGAACTGCGCGCCGATGCCGAAGTTCCGCGTCAGCTCGAGCACCCGCTCCTCGAGCTCGGTGTCCCGGAAGCCGCGGCCGGTGGAGCCGTCGCCGGTCGTGGGCAGCTCATCGAGGTACTTCGCGGAGGCGTACTTGGCGGTCTTCAGGGCGAACTCGGCGCTGGTGCCGCCGATGACGATGGCGAGGTGGTAGGGCGGGCAGGCGGCGGTGCCGAGAGAGCGCAGCTTCTCGTCGAGGAACGCGAGCATGCGCTCGGGGTTCAGGACCGCCTTGGTCTCCTGGTACAGGAAGGACTTGTTGGCGCTGCCCCCGCCCTTGGCCATGAAGAGGAACTTGTAGGTGCTCTCGTGCCCGGGCGCGGTGTCGGCGTACAGCTCGATCTGCGCGGGCAGGTTGGACCCGGTGTTCTTCTCCTCCCAGGTCGTCACCGGCGCCATCTGCGAGTACCGCAGGTTGAGGCGGGTGTAGGCCTCGAACACGCCGCGGGCGATGGCGGCCTCGTCCTCGCCCTCGGAGAGCACGTGCTGGCCGCGCTTGCCCATGACGATCGCCGTGCCGGTGTCCTGGCACATGGGGAGCACGCCGCCGGCGGCGATGTTGGCGTTTTTCAGCAGGTCCAGGGCCACGAACCGGTCGTTGTTCGAGGCGTCCGGGTCGTCGATGATGCGGCGGAGCTGGGCGAGGTGCGCCGGGCGCAGGTAGTGCGCGATGTCGTGCATGGCCTCGTCGGTGAGGGTCTGCAGCGCCTGGGGCGAGACCTGGAGGAACGTCCGCCCGCCCGGCCCCTCGACCGTGCTCACCCCTTCGGTGGACAGCAGCCGGTACTCGGTGCGGTCGGGGCCGATGGGCAGCAGGTCTTCGTAGGCGAACTCAGCCATGGGCGGGACTCCTCGGTGCAGCACTGACGGTTCGGGGGTCAGCCTACGGGCAGTCCGCCGGCGTCGTTGTGGGGGTCCATCCGGCGTATGCCGCGTGCCTGGCCGCGCCTGCGGCTCGAGTCAGAGCTCGTCCAGGCTGGGCGCGTAGGCGCCCGCGCGCGAGACGGTCACGGCCGCGCAGGACATCGCCCGCTCGACCGCCGGCCGGACCTCGGCCAGCGAGGCCTTCCGGAGACGGCCCCGGCCGTCGGGACCGGTGAAGTGCGCGGCGGCGAGCCCGGACAGCAGCCCTGCCATGAACGAGTCGCCCGCCCCGACCGTGTCGACGACCGAGTCGGCGCGGGAGGGCACAGCGGCCAGCTCGCCGGTCGTGTTCAGCCCGAACACGGCCCCGTCGGCACCTCGCGTCACCACGACGACTGCGGGCCCGAGCTGGGCCCAGCGACGGAGCACCTCGGGCACGGACGAGCCGGGGTACAGCAGGGCGAGGTCCTCGTCGCTCGCCTTGACGACGTCGGCGAGGGCGACGATCTGCTCGACCTGGGCACGCACCAGACCGAGGTCGCCCATGATGTCGGGCCTGATGTTGGGGTCGTAGGAGAGGGTGGCGTGCTCGCGGGCGTCCCGCAGCGTGTCCACCACGGAGTGGGCGCCAGGCTCGAGGATGGCCGCGATCGAGCCGGTGTGGACGTGGCCCGTCCGGGCCGGCACGGTCAGCCGCGGCAGGTCCCAGTGCAGGTCGAACGTGTACTCGGCCGCGCCGCTCGCGTCCAGGTGGGCCTCCGCCACGGATGTGGGGTGCGGCCCCACGCTGGACGTCACGAGGTTGACCCCGTGTCGCGTCAGGTGGCTCGCTATGCGGGATCCCCGCTCGTCGCTCCCGATCCGGGTGGCGAAGTCGACCGGGTGGTCAAGCCTTGCCAGTCCCATGGCGACGTTGGCCGGGCTGCCGCCCGGGTGCTCGACGACATCACCGTCGGCGTCGCGAACCCGGTCGATCAGCGCCTCGCCGATCACCAGGATGCGCTCGCTCACTTGTGGCCGCCGGAGGAGGCGTGGTCGAAGTCGATCGCGCTGTACGCGCGCAGCTTGGCGAGCTGGTGGTGGCTCTCGATGAGGCGGATGGTGCCCGACTTCGAGCGCATCACCAGCGAGTGGGTGGTGACGCCGCCGGCCCGGTAGCGCACGCCGCGCAGCAGCTCGCCGTCGGTGATGCCCGTGGCGACGAAGAAGCAGTTCTCGCCGCGCACGAGGTCGTTGGTGGCCAGCACCGCGTCGAGGTCGTGGCCCGCGTCGAGGGCCCGCTGGCGCTCAGCGTCGTCCTGGGGCCAGAGGCGACCCTGGATCACGCCTCCGAGGCACTTGATGGCGCAGGCCGCGATGATGCCCTCGGGGGTGCCTCCGATCCCGAGGAGCAGGTCGATGCCGGTGTCCGGCCGCGCCGCCATGATCGCGCCGGCCACGTCGCCGTCGGAGATGAACCGCAGGCGGGCGCCGGCCTCGCGCACCTGCCGGGCGAGCGCCTCGTGACGTGGCCGGTCGAGCATGACCACGGTGACATCCTCGACGGTCTCGCTCTTGGCCTTGGCGATGCGCCGGATGTTCTCGGCCACCGGGAGACGGATGTCGAC
>DASULG010000175.1:0-7810 GCA_036278335.1 Pedococcus sp. | reverse complement strand
TCGCCGACGACGTGGGCGTTGGTGACCAGGTGGGACTCGCCGGTCAGGACCACGGCCGACCCCGCCGACTCCCCGCGGAGCGACCGGATCCGCAACGCCGCAACCTTCGGCGTCAGCTGCGCCGCAACGGAGGTGACAATCGCTGAGTAGGCGTCCAGCGCGGCCGACTCTGCCGCCGGGTCAGTGCTCATGGCTGTGACAACGAGCGGTGGGCACGGTGGGATTCCGGGGTTCACCGAGGGCGAAACGACGCACGACATGGGGCTGTGGCCCGCTGGTACTCACCTTGACGCTAGGCCCTCGAGCACCGGCCGCATCGCCAGCTCGGGGAAGCCGGGCCTCAACGACTCCTTGCCGGTAAAGATGAACGAGACCACCCAGCGTGGTCACACTCGGCCTGGCTCGCGCGTCAGTTGGGTGAAGCAGAGGTGGAAGGGTGGAGGCCGTGGACCAGACGGACATGTTCGAGGCCGAGCGACCGCGCCTGGTGGGGATCGCGAGCCGGGTGCTCGGCGACCACGCCGAGGCCCAGGACGTCGTGCAGCAGGCGTGGCTGCGGCTGCACGGGACGGACGCAGAGATCGACAGCCTGCCGGCCTGGTTGACGACCGTGACCACCCGGCTGTGCCTCGACCGACTGCGCTCACGCACCCCCATACCCGTAGAGGACGTCGAGCCCGGGGAGACGCTCAACGATCCGGCCGACGACGTCGCCCTCGCCGACACCGTCGGTCTCGCCCTGCACGTCGTGCTCGACCGGCTTTCGCCGCGCGAGCGGGTCGCCTTCGTGCTCCACGACAGCTTCGGATTCGAGTTTCCGACGATCGCGGCGCTCCTCGACACGACGCCGGCGGCCGCGCGCAAGCTGGCCTCGCGGGCACGGGCCAAGGTCACCCAGCCCAATCCCGAGGACCGCCTAGCCGACTGGGAAGTGGTCGATGCCTTCATGGCCGCAGCGAGGAATGGTGAGTTCGACCGGTTGTTACGACTGCTCGCACCCGACGCCGCCGTGACCGCTGACGACGCCGCGGTCCTGCTCGGCACACCTCGGCAGATCGAGCGCCGCGACGACGTCGCGATGTTCTTCAACGGCAGCGCCAAGGCCGCACTCCCGGTCTTCGTCGGTGACCGGCCCGGTAGCGCCTGGTTCCACCTCGGTGCGGCCAAGGTCTTCTTCGACTTCACCGTGAAGGACGGCCTCGTGCGCGCCATCACCTTCCGCGCCGCGCCCGACGTGCTCGCACGAGTCGTGCGCCGCGACGGCGGTCGGGCGCGCGGCTGACCGGTCACACCCTGTCCGTTTCGATAGTCAGCACATCAGGACACCACACCAAGAGAAGGAGACGACCATGAAGACCATGACCTGCCGGGCCCTCGGAGGGCCGTGTGATCTCAAGCACCACGGCGAGAGCGCCGACGACATCATCAACGCCCAGGACCGCCATCTCAAGGAGGCGGAGAAGGCCGGGGACGCGACCCACCAGGCGGCCCGCGATGCCATGAAGAGCCGCTGGCGGCACCCCAAGGCGTCGATGGGTTGGTACCGCGACACCAAGCGGGCCTTCGCTGCCCTCCCCGACGACTGACACCGTTCCCGACCCTCCGTTACCTCCGCGGCGCAGGGACGCGCCACAGGGGTGCGCCACTCGCCGTTGCCGTCGAAGACACGCAGGTCGAGCCTGTCCGGCCGCCACTGCCCGAACGCAGTGAACCGGGGCTCCCCGCCCACGCCTGGCGGTCCGGTCCGCGCCGGGCAGGGCTGGCCTTCGTGGAACCGGCGAGGGCTACGGGATTGCCGTTCCCCCGGTCGCGGGGGTGCTGTCCAGCGGCTGCGGAGCCTCCGTAGTCGGGTCCGTCGCGGTGGCGGTCACCGGCGCCAAGGTCGACTCCGTGGCGCCAGGGCCGGCCGGGCTCGTGGCCAATCCTGTCGGCGACGCCCCACCCACTGCCCCCGACGAAGTGCTGGTGGGGACGGGGACCTGGGTGGAGCCATGGCTCGACGCGGGGTCGGGCGCCGGGGCCGGCGCTGGGGACCCCTGGAAGGCGTGCCGGATGGTCGTGCCGCTCGTGCTGGCGTCGGAGACGGGATGCCCGATGAGCGCCTCCGCCACCGTGATCGCACCCAGCGCAAGGGCTGCCGCCACCACCACGGCGGCCGCGAGCGCGGCCCACCTTCGGCCGCGCCGCTCCCCTGCCGGCCGTCCGGCGGGCGCCAACTCCGGCTCGGGCTCCCAGGCCGGCTCAGACTCGGGGCCCTCTACGACGTGGGCGCGTGTCGAGGCCAGCCGGGTCACCGGCTGCAGACGGACGACACGCAGCTGGGAGTGCGCACGGCGCAGCGAGTGCGCGTAGACGGCGGACCCGATCGTGGCCACCATCGAGCCGACCACGGCGCCCACGATGGTCCCGGCCACCCCCAGGAAGGAGGCGGCCAGCGCCGAGGTAGCGGCGGCGAGAGCGCTGGCGACCACCTGCGCCGGGCTGAGACCGAGGAAGCCCTCAGGGGCTTCGCGCGTCGTCGCGACGGCCGTGGTCACTGTCGAGGGCGAAGGGGTCGTCATCGAACTGGCCGACGGCGAACTGGACTTGGGCGGCATGGCAAAGCGGCTTCCTGGTCTACTGCTGGACGGGTGCCCGCCGCCATTGCCGGACGCACCCATGGTACGGCCCTTCGCTCAAAGCCGAGACCGTCCCACGCTGCGCACGGCGCCGCACCCGCGAAGGACAGCCGGGCTCACCCGGGAAGATGGGCACAGTCAGCCGCACGCTGCCTGTCGTTCGGGGCACCGCCGCCGCGTCGCCTGGGTGCTGCGCTCCGGGTACGACCGCAGGTCGGCTCGCTCACCCCATGCGATGACGGTGGACCGCCACCACCAGCGGGCCGTGTACTCCCCCGCCCGCCACGTGCTCTCGGTACCTTCGGGACATGACGACGTTCCGCGCCGAGGACCGGATCGACCCGCCGACGGCCTCTGACGAGGCCGCGACGCTGCTGGGCTTCTTGAACTACCAGCGGGACACGCTTCGTTGGAAGTGCAGCGGGCTGACAGCCGAGCAGCTGTCGACGCCTGTTGCGCCCACGACGCTGACACTCGGCGGCCTGCTCAAGCACCTAGCCGTGGTGGAGGCGGCCTGGCTGAACCAGTTCTTCGCCGGCGGCGTCGCCAAGCCGTCCTGGTTCGACGAGCTGGACCAGGACGACCCCGACTGGTCCTTGACCTCGGCGGCCGGCACCGAGCCTGAGCAGTTGCTCGCCTGGTTCGAGGAGTCGCTCACCGTGTCCGATCAGGTCATCGCGGACGCCTTGGCGGGGCCGGACGGCCTCTCCTCACTCTCCCAAGAGGAGGACGACGGGAAACGGATCTCGCTGCGCTGGGTCGTGTGTCACCTGATCGAGGAGTACGCCCGGCACAACGGCCATGCCGATCTGCTCCGCGAGTCGATCGACGGGACCACCGGCGACTAGCTCCGGGCCCAGGGCGATCGGCACGGCATCTGGCACCCGACGACCTCGGCCGAAGAGAGGGCCCGCTGCCGGCCCAGGAGTGCCTACGGGACACCGGGAATATGGGCCGCGTCCGTAGCGTGCCTAACGGGTGTCAGCTCCGGATCGTCGGCCCTATGTTCCAGGTCGATGAGGTCGATGCTCGGGGGAGACCATCCGTGAGTATCTCGACCAGGCCCACGACCTCGGACGCCACTTCGAGCGGTCTGCACCGGACGTCGGCTCGGCCGCCGGACCGCCGACGGTATGACCGAGCGGCTGGCGGCGGGAGTGACGACGTTCCTGGCCTGTGTCGAGTAGGTGCCGGTACGGCTCTCCACGGACACGCTGCAGGAGCTCACCCACCGGTCGCAGCAGTGCCGTCCGGCCGGTCGCCGCCGATGCATTTGAGTGGCTTCTCAGCCAAGGCATCGCGTCACGCTGGCGCGAAGCCGTCCGGGCCCCGCCATCGGCCAAGCGGCCGAGTAGCTGCTCCATCCGAAGGCGGATGCTGGCATCCCCTCTCATGGCAGATCCTGCAGAGACGTGGCCTGCGGGCCGCATCTCAGCGCGTCAGGGTGCCTGCCGAAGGGGAATGCCATGTCCCAGTTCCTGCGTCACCTGTTCACGGGGTCTGCCGTCGCGCTCGTCGCGCTCGCCCCGGCCCTGTCCGACACGGCGGCCGCTGCGCCTGCACCCGCACCGGGGCCGGGCGCGACCCGTCCACACGCCAGCGGTTCCCACGGCTCAGGCCCCCGCGCCGCCGGCAAGGGCGACAGGGACGGCGACAAGCTCACCGACGACCTCGAGGCGGCGCTCGCGGGCCGGACCCCGAGTGACCGGGTCCGGGTCATCGTGCAGGGGGCCACCCCTGCCGATGCCCGGCGCGCCGAGCCGTCGCTCACGGTGGACCACACCTACACGCTGGTGCGGGCGTTCTCCGGGTCGGTCGCGGCGGGTCGCGTGGCGGCACTGGCAGCCCTCTCCCGGGTAACCCGAGTGGAGCTGGACGGAGTGGCCACCGCGGCCGACATCGCCGGCGAGGAGGGCTACGGCGTGACGGCCGCGCGCGCGGCATACAGCGGGGGCGACGGGACTCTCGACGGGAACGGAGTGGGCATCTGCGTCATCGACACCGGCATCGACCCGAACCATGAGCAGCTCGGCGGGCGGGTGGTCGGCTGGAGGGACTGGGTGAACGGCCGGACCGCGCCGTACGACGACCACGGGCACGGGACCCATGTCTCGAGCATCGCGGCCGGCGACGGCACGGGGTCCGTGGTCGCGGGACAGTACGGCGGCGTGGCCCGAGCGGCGTCACTGATCGGCGCCAAGGTGCTCAACTCGTCTGGGTCCGGCTCGGACGCCGACGTCGCCGCTGCCATCGAGTGGTGTGCCGGCCGCAGCGACGTGCGTGTCATCTCGATGTCGCTCGGCAGCCCGGGCGGGGACGGCTCGGACATCGGCAGCCAGATGGCGAACGCCGCAGCCGCCGCGGGCAAGGTCGTCGTGGTGGCCGCAGGGAACAGCGGGGACGCCCCGGGCACGATCACTGCACCAGGCGTCGCCACCGACGTCATCACCGTCGGTGCCGCGTCGGACGAGTCCACCGTGGCGGGAGGGCTCGACACCGATGTCGGGCTGTACCTCGCCGGGTTCTCCGGGCGGGGTCCCACGGCCAACCCCGCCGCGCGGCTCAAGCCAGACGTCGTGGCGCCAGGATTGAGTGTCGTCGCCGCGAAGGCCAACGCCCCCACCTCGTACGTCGCGTACTCCGGCACCTCGATGGCGACGCCCTTCGTCGCAGGCGTGGTGGCGTTGGGCCTGGAGGCCGCGCCGGGGAGCAGCCCGGCCGCCATCAAGTCCGCGCTGCAGACCACGGCGCGCGACGCCGGCGCAGCGGGCGCGGACAACGAGTGGGGCCATGGACTGGTGGACGCCCGCGCCTTCCTCGCGGCCCTCGGGGGCGCGGCGGCGGGCGCCTCAGCCTGGCCGGGCCACCAGCTCGTCGAGGGCTCGGTCGGCTCTGCCGCCACGCGCGACATCGCGATCGAGGTCCGGACGGCCGGGCGTCCGCTGGCCGTGACCCTGCAGACGACCAACGGCGCCGCCACGTGTGCCCTGCCGGTCGGCGATGCCTGCTGGGGAGGGTACGAGTGGGCGCCTGACCTCGACGCCTACCTCGTCAACCCCACGGGGACCGTCGTGGCGGTCAGCCGCTGCATGCTCGAGGCGTCCAACGGCAACTGCGCTGCGCCGGGGCGCTTCGAGTCGCTCAGCATCTCCAGCGCCGCAGCCGGAACATGGACCCTTCGAGTGGAGTCCTTCTCCGGCTCGGGCACCTTCCGTGCCGACGTGTTCGGGGGCCTGGATGGATCCAGCCCCCCCGAGCCGCCCCCCGCCGCGCCCTCGGCGCCGGCCGGGCTGACCGGCACGGCGCTGTCCAAGAGCCAAGTTCGCCTGGCGTGGACGGACACCTCCGGCAACGAGAGCGGCTTCAGGGTCGAGCGATGCAGGGGCGGAAGCTGCACCACCTTCGCGACGGTCGCCTCCCTCTCCGCCGGCTCCACGGCATACACGGACTCAGGGCTGAGGGCGGGCGTGACGTACCGCTACCGCGTGTTGGCGTGGAATGACGCCGGGGTGTCGGGCTACTCCAACATCGCGACGGTCAAGACGCCGCGGAGGTAGCCCGACGCGCGAGAACGCCGTGCCCGGCGTGTCGGGTCGCCGGGAGTCGCCGGCCGGCAGGGCACCATCGGTGCATGACGACACCGCCGATGCTCGTGAGCCACCGGCTCATCCTGCGCGCCGTCGCACGTGCCGACATCGTTGCTCGCCAGCGTCACGGGTGGCATCGCGACATCGAGCGCAACTACGGCCACGCAGTGGAGACGCGTCCCATGACGGACGACGAGGCACGCGCTTGGTACGAGGGGGTGGTTGCCCGCCGATCGGCGACCTACTGGGTCATCGAGGCGGAAGGCGAGCTCGCTGGGGTCTCCTTCCTGCACTCGCTGAGCCACGCGGACCGCAGGGCGCGGTTTGCCATCGGCATGTTCGCCCCAGAGTTCCTCGGCCGTGGTCTGGGCGCGGAGGCCACTCGTCTCGTGTTGGGGCATGCGTTCGACGCGCTGGCACTGCACCGGGTGGACCTGCGGGTGCTGGCGTTCAACACAGCCGCGATCGCCTCCTACCGCAGCTGTGGCTTCGTCGAGGAGGGACGCGAGCGCGAGGGCTGCTGGCTCGACGGCGGCTGGCACGACGACCTGGTCATGGGCGCGCTCGAGGACGAGTTCAGGCAGTAAGGCCGCCTGCTGTGGAAGCGCGGTATCAAGCCGGTGATCGGAGGCCGGGAGTTCGATCTCGCACCGTCAGGTTCTACTCATCGGGGTCCCAGGCGATGAGCTGGTCGAAGAGACGTCGGTCGCCGTCGAGCTTGAGGGAGTCAACCGGGATACGGCCGTACATCGCCAGGACCAGCTCACTGGCCGTGCCTCGCGCGGAGGCGTCGGCCGCCTCCGGGTCCTCGCCGGCAACGGTGGCGGGCAACGTGCCGAGTTGGGGCAGACGGGCGGCCCGTGCGCCGTCGGCGGAGAGCCAGAGGCGCCAGGAGCGGCCCTCGGTGGCGTGGTAGTCGACGGCAGCGGGCTCGTGCGGCCAGGCGCTCGTCGTTGCGCAGCAGGTGAAAAGAAACTCCTCGACACCGTCTAGTGCCACCTCGTCCGGCAGCGGCTGCGGGGCGCCCAGGGTGAGCTGGGCGTCGTAGGTGTGCACGGTGATCTCCTGGAGCTGGTGTCGGGCGACGGCACCGCAGGTCTGCGGCGACTGCGACGTGCCCCACCACGTCCAGCAACCGCGATCCGGGCCGGCCTCCCGCAGTGCGTCCAGGAGCTGCTGCGTCGATGCGGCCAGCCAGGCCGGCTGCGCCTCGCGCTCCCGGGGCACAGCCGTTGCGCCCTCCGATGCGGACCTGGCCGGGGCGGCAGGCCCTGCGGCGACGGTGGCGGCCCAACGTCGGCGCCCCTCGCCGAGGTGCTGCACCAGATCGAACAGCGTCCACTCCGGGCAGGTTGACACCGGCACGTCGAGGCTGGGCGCGGAGGACACCGCGGCGCCGAAGGCGGTCGACCGTTCGTCGATCAGCCGCAGCAGGTCGGGGAACTCCAGCGCATTTTGCATTCCGGCTGTCTATCACTGTGCTCCGGCAACCGGACAGCGATTTTCACAGCCGACGCGGCGGGCGCGCGGCCGGGCCGCGCCCTCGGATGACGCGGTGTCCTCATTCTGAGACCACCAGTGTTGACGCGACAGTCGTCTGCCAGC
>DASULG010000174.1:0-4950 GCA_036278335.1 Pedococcus sp. | reverse complement strand
GACCAACTGCCGGAGGCGATTCGCGAGCTCGTTCTTGATGACCAGAGGTTGCGGAATGACATCTGCTGGTCGGTGTTTGACTGCCGAGGCGGGTGACGTCGCCGTCGTGACCATCCCGCTGCGCAGCTACCTTCAGGTGCCGACCGAGGGGCTGCGCGACAAAACCGTCATCGACACGATGAGCTACTACCCACAGCGCGACGCGACGGCAACATCGCTGAGCTCGATGACGAGTCGACCACCAGCTCCGCGTCGCTTGCGGCGCACCTGCCCGGCTCAAGTGTGGTCAAGGGCTTCGACAACATCTTCTTCCTGCCCTCGCTGCCCTACCGCGTGCTACGACACGGTCGACCTCGGCCCTCTCTCGGAGGGATGGCGCACGCGGCCCGACACGGCGGCATACGGCACCCTGTATGCCGTGAACCGCAGGCGTGGAACCAGGGCGCCCGCCCCGCCACGGCGGTCGCGGTCGCGGCGGCGTCAACTACCGCGTTCACCACCTGGCTCGCCCTTTCACCCACGGCCCCCACTCGCGCGCGTGTCGGCTGGGCGTGTCAGCCGCGGGGAAGCGTTCGGCCGTCGGGCAGTGTTCGGCCGCTCAGGAGGGCCACCAGACATCCGCTGTCGGCGCGAACGAGCTGGCCCCTTCCCCAGTCCCAGTCGGTGTCGTTGGCCTCGAGTCGGACATCGGTCAGGTCGACCCCGAACCAGGTGCCGCCTGCGGCGGTGAGCTGGTCGAGGACGGCGGTCGCAGCCTCTGCCGGTGCGACCGGGGGCCGGTCGAGCGCGACTGTCACATCCAGCGAGTGAATGACGGCATGGCTCAGTGCACCGGCTGCCCCGCCGCCCGGCGGCTGCCACGCGTGCAGTCTCGGCGATCGGAGCTGGTCGAGGAGGTCGGCGACGGGCAGCGAAGCGTCCCGGGTGGCCACGGTGTCGGACAGTGTGGTGAAGTCGCCGCCGGCCGCCGCCATCTCGGCCCCGAACTGCTCGGGAGTCAGCCGCGCCGGCATTGTTACGTGCGCGATGACATGGCGCACCAGCCACTTCTCGCACAGCGACGGGGCGTCCCACGTGTCGACGGCCGTGGCGGTGAGGAGATCGGCGAGCCCCTTGTAGGTCGGCGCAACCCAGGACTGCAGGTCGGTCACGATCGGTCTCCTTGTGTGAGGTGAGCGAGGTGTTCCTCGAGCTTGTCGAGGGAGGTGAGGAAGCCGGCGCGGGCCTCGGGCAGGCGCATCGTCTCGGGCACGTTGCGCTGATGGATGACGACTTCGGTTGTGCCGTCACCGCGGTCGTTGAGTGTGCTGGTGGTGCGCATCCCGGTCGCCGACTCGACCCAGGCGAGGCGTTCGGGCGGGACGACCTCGGTGAAGGTGGCGACCATCCGGTGGCTGCCGTGCTCGCCGACCATCAGGGTCTCGAACCGTCCACCGGGGTGGAGCTCGACAACGATGCCGTCGATCGGCGTGGCCATGCCGCTCGGGCCCCAGAAGTGCGCGAGCTCGGCGGGCTCAGTGAGGCACCGCCACACCAGTTCGCGCGGGGCGGGGAAGACCCGCCGGTAGACGAGCTCGTCGTCGTTCACTGGTTCTCACCCTCCTGCAAGCGGGCGAGGTGCGACTCCAGCCGATCCATTCGGTCTGACCACGTGCGCCGGCTCTCCTCGATCCATGAGAGCGCGGCCTCGAGCGCCGCGGGTTCGAGCCGACATGGCCGGGTCTGCCGGTGTCGGCCCTGGCTGATCAGCCCGGACCGCTCAAGTACCCGGATGTGCTGCGAAACGGCCTGCATGCTCATGGCGTACGGCTCCGCCAGCTCCTTGACGGTCGCCTCGCCCGCGCTCAGCCGGGCCACGATGTCTCGCCTGGTCCGGTCGCTGAGCGCCGTGAACAGGGAATCGAGCTGCCGATCCTCGATGGTGGTCGCCATGCCTGTATTCAAGCATCTGCTTTATCAAGCGTCAACTGGAGGAACGTACACCTGGGGATGGGGCGAACGCCACCTCCGACCGACGTCGCGGAGACCGCGCTGCGGGTTCCCCGGCCCCGAGACGCCGTAGCCAGCGAGCGGCGCCCCTCTGCACAATGTGCTCCATGCCAGTTAAGTCCTTGAGCGAGCTCATGGGTGATGCAGCGCGTGAGCTGCAGAACCAGTCCGACGCCGCGGAGACGATGCAGACGGCGGTGGAGGTTGCGGTTCGCGAGATGGACGGGGCCGACGGTGCGGCGCTGTCCATCATCCTCCGGGGCGGCAAGGTGCAGACCCTGGCTGCCTCCTCAGACGCGGCTCGCCGGGCCGACGAGCTGCAGTACGAGCTGGAGGAGGGGCCGTGCCTGGAAGCGGTGTGGGCGGAGTACCTCGTGCGCAGCCGTGATTTCGCGGCCGAGGAGAGATGGCCGAGGTGGGCAGCTCGGTGTGCTGAGGAGACCGGGTATCGCAGCATGATGGCCTTCCAGCTGTTCACGACCGCTGACGCTGTCGGTGCGTTGAACCTGTACTCGACGTCGGCGCACGGCTTCGATGCCGCCGACCGCGAGCTCGGCCTCGCACTGGCGGCGCACATCTCCGTAGCGGTGCGCCAGTCTCAAGAGATCGCCGACCTCAAGTGCGCCTTGGACGGCCGCACGGTGATCTCGCAAGCGGTTGGGATGCTGATGGAGCGCTACAGCCTGGCACCCGAGGTGGCCTTCTCGGTGCTCACCCGGGTCTCCACGACCACCAACTCCAAGCTGCGCGACATCGCCGCCGAGCTTTGTGCCAAGGGGACGCTGCCCGGCGAACCCGCCGCCGACGGCTCCTTCCAGGTGAGTCGAGCGCAATGACCGTACTTTCCAACTCAGCGCGACACGGGTTGGGTTGACCCGGTCCCGCCAGGCTTTCGGGGCTTCAACGGAAAGGCCCTCGAGGCACCCCACCTGAAGGAACGGTTCGAACGCCTCCAGGCTTGACTCGCCCGCACCCGATCGTGCCGCGGAGGCTTGAGGTCTGTTCGGAGCGGCGCAAGGAGGTCGTTCAACACTCAACCGGGGCGGGCCCGTCGACACTCGTTGGACCGGGTCGGCCGCATCTTCCCCCTTCGCCGCTTCCGAGCGACACTGCTCTCAGGTCCGTCGGTTTCAGGGCGGTCGTGGCCGTCAGAGTCGTCGCGGACCTCCGACCGTTGGGGGGAGAAGCCATGCCCGAGATCGGCGAGCTGGAGATGAGGGCCAAGGTCGGTGAGGTACTCAACCGCTGGCCGGCCGCCGGACTGGCGGTGGGAGTGGTGCGCAACGGATCCCTGCAGTTCTTCTACGGACATGGCGTCGCAGACATCGCGTCGAACACACCCGTCACTGAAGACACGGTCTTCCGGATTGCCTCCATCACCAAGACCTTCACGGCGATCGCCGTCATGCAGCTGTGGGAGCAGGGACTGGTGGACCTCGACGCGCCCGCCAATGACTATCTGCGCGCCTACCAGCTGGTCCCCGCCAAGGCGAGCTTCCGCCCGGCGACGCTGCGCCACCTCCTGACCCATACCGCCGGAGTCCGTGCGGTACGGAGATCCTCTGACCTGTTCCGGCCGGTGCTTGGCTGGGGCGCTCGAGTGGACCGCCCGACGCCTTCGCTCGCCGAGTACTACCGAGGGGGTCTGCGCGCCGACTTCGAGCCGGGCGCCAAGTGGGCCTACTCCAATCACGGGTTTGCCACGTTGGGCCAGGTCGTCGAGGACGTCAGCGGGCTTCCGCTCGATCGCTACCTGCGCGAGCGGGTGTTCGGGCCACTCGGCATGAAGAGCTCCGAGCTCGTCCGATCTGAGCGGATGCGACCCCACATGGCCACGGGATACGAGCTGCACTCCGGCGGGCTGAAGGCGGTCACCGACTATGAGGTGGTGCCAGTCGGCGCGGCTGCGGTCTACTCGACAACCAGCGACATGGCTCGCTACGTCTCGGCGCTTCTGGGCGGCGGTGCCAACGAGCACGGCTCCATCCTCAGACCGGAGACCCTCACCAAGATGTTCGAGCCGCACTACCAGCCCGATCCACGGATCCCCGGTATGGGGCTGGGGTTCTTACGCGACATGGTCGGCGGACACCGGACCGTCGGTCACGACGGGATCTGGAAGGGCTTCCTCTCGGACATGGTGCTCGCTCCGGACGAGGGGATCGGTGTTCTCGCGTTCGCCAATACCGGGCCGTTCAACCCCCGCGGCGCGCCGGTGCCCGTCGCCAACGCGGTTCTGCGTCTCCTCCTCGGCCTCCCAGATGACACTGTGCGCACCGACGTCCCGGAACGTCCCCAGGTCTGGAGCGAGCTGTGCGGTTGGTACTCCTTCGGTCCTGGCGTGCTCACCGACCCCCAGCCCCGGGCGATGGGTGCCGGCCTCGAGGTGGTCGTCCGCGGAGACCACCTCACGATCCGCGGGCAGACGCCCGTACCTGCGGTGCGCAAGGGTCTTCGTCTGTACCCCGACAGCGACGACCCCTATGCCTTCCGCATCGACCTCTCCGGGCTCGGGACGGGCACTTCCTCTGTCGTGTTCAGCCGCGAACCCGGCGGGGAGGTGACGGCCCTGCACCTCGGTTTCATGCCGATGTCCTTCCAGAAGAGGCCCAACGTTCGGAACCCCAGATCGTGGGTCACCGGCGCGCTTGCCGTCACCACCATGGCCATCGCCGTTCGATGGCACCGCTCCACCACGCACCAACGCCGCGGGTAGTCCGCGGTTGGACGAGGCGTGGGACGTCGCCGCGGCACACGAGCACAGCCAGGACGCCAGCCAGCGACGCGGTCACGACCGCCTACCGGTCCCGGGCGGAACCGTCTCGGCCCAACACGACGACGTGCGGCGAGCCAGCAGTGGCAAGGGGGCACGCCCGCTTGGGACCATCGAGTCCCAGGAGGTAGGGGGAGTCTTCAACCCGTAGGGGCCAGCCAAAGCGGGTTGGAGAACGCGATCCGAGC
>DASULG010000173.1:0-20671 GCA_036278335.1 Pedococcus sp. | reverse complement strand
GGTGGCGGCACGAAGCTGGCGCCAACTGAAGCCCGAGCGGCTGCAGCTGGCGGTCTCACTGCTGCAGGAACCGCAGCCCGCGCCACGGCAGCGCCAGTACACCTGAGCACGGCAGGACGGCCCGGATGAGCCGTTGACATGCGCGGCACCCGGGACTTCCATGGACGGTGGGACCCAGCACACCTACTGCCCGCCCACTCTGTCGTGCGGAGCGTACATATGTATGGTCATCGGTTCAGCCGACGTCTGCTGGTCGCCGCTGCAGTGACACTGGGGGTCGTCGTCGCTGGTGGAGTCCCCTCGGCAGTGGCCCACACCCACCCGACACCCATTGAGCGCGCGGCGCCGGCCGTCGTCTTCATCGAAGCGCGCGCCATGGTCGACGTCGCCCTGATCGAGCACCACCAGCAGGGGGACCCGTCCGGTATCCACATCGGGATCGTCCAGAGCGCCTGGAACCCCGTCCTTGCCTCGGCCAGCGGCTTCGTCGTCGACCCCAACGGGGCCATCGTCACCACGGCCACCGTCACGAAGCCTGACCTCGAGCGGGCCAAGATCTACGCGGTCAACCAGGCGTTCCACAAGCGATACGGCGCCGCCGCCCCGCTCCCGGCGAACCCCTTCGCGCGGCACCACGTCGGCGGCTCCACCGACACCGTCGACCAGCGGCTGCAGGCGTGTTATCCGCCGAACGTCACCAACGACGCCGGGGGGTGCGTCGTGCGGGCCGTGCTCGACCTCGTGGTCTATCCCTACGTCACCTCGCAGCAGCGCTACGGCAACCTCAAGGCGGAGGTGCTCCCCGGCGCCACCAAGGACGTGGCGGTGCTCCGGGTCCGCGGCGCGAACAGCATGCCGACCGTCGCCGTCGCCCAGTCACTCGTGGGCGCGAGTGCGCTAGGGGTGCTTGGCTTCACCGGCGTGCCTAGCCCCAGCAGTCCGCTGGAGGAGATCAACCAGCACCTGGCAAAGCCGGGCACCGGTGCACTCAAGACGACCGGGCTCGACGCCAAGGACGTCAAGGACGCCGCGCACCTGAAGCAGGCGCTGAGCCAGGGTCTCTCCGGGGGTCCGGTCGTCGCTGAACGCGGCCAGGTCATCGGGTTCCTTGCAGGTCCACCGCGTGCCGGCCGGCCGGCGCCTGACCTGGTCAGCGTCGCCGCCATCCTCCCGGTGCTGAAGGCCGCGAAGGTCGCCCCCCACAGCGGCCCGGCCGACACCAGCTACGAAGACGCCATGCACCTGTTCAAGAACGGTGCGTATGCCGCGGCCATCCCGGGCTTCACCAAGGCACTCGAGCTCTTCCCCGGCCACTACCGGGCCCAGGCCAACCTCGCCATCGCCAAGCAGCATGCTGGCGCCTCCAAGGGTGCGGCCGCGCCTGCTGCGCCGGTCCACGAGCAGATGTCGAGTGCCACAGGCGGTGTGCCGTGGCTGCTGATCGCGGGAGTCGCAGCGGTCCTCCTCCTCGCGGCCATGGCGCTGCTGCTGCTGCGCCGGAGGCGAAGAAGCGGCGCTACCGGCGTGGGCAACGCCGGGGCGGGCGACGGCAGGGCCGGGCCGCGAGCCCCGGCGCATGCTGCGGCCCCAGCCGCTGCGCCCGGCCGGGCGGCGAGGCCGGCCGCACCGCCGAGGCACGAGCACGAGCCCACTCCCGGGCCTGACCACCGCAGGGCCGCGCCGCCCAGCCCCAGCGTCGGCGGGCAGCCCGTCGCCAACGCCAATGCGCGTTCCCCGTCGGCACAGCCGAGCCGGCAAGGGGGCCAGCAGGCCTCTTCGCTCCAGCAGGCACCCGCAGTCCCCGTTCCCTCCGGCGGGTACCGCTTCTGCACGTCGTGCGGCGGCCGGCTGGCAGCACAGCACCAGTACTGCGGGTGGTGCGGTGAGCCTGTTGGCTGACGGGAGGAGGGGGCTCGGTGGCGGAATTCGACGCAGGCACTGAGATCGCGGGCTACCGCATCGAGTCGGTGATCGGCCGCGGTGGCATGGCTGTGGTCTACCGCGCCGAGGACACCCGGCTGGGCCGCAAGGTTGCCCTCAAGCTGCTGAGCCCCTCACTGGCGGAGAACGAGCAGTTCCAGCAGCGCTTCATCCGCGAGTCCCGGCTCGCTGCCTCCCTGGACCACCCCAACATCGTGCCCATCTACGAGGCCGGCGAGTCCGAGGGGCACCTCTTCATCGCCATGCGGTTCGTGCCCGGCAGCGACCTGAAAGCCCTGCTGAGCCGGGACGGCCAGCTGGCCCCGGCCCGGGTGCTGCGGCTGTTCGTGCAGGTCGGTGACGCCCTCGACGCGGCCCACCTGCTCGGGCTCGTCCACCGTGACGTCAAGCCCGGCAACATCCTGATCACCTCGCTGGCCGAGCACTCCGGCCACGCGCACCCCGACCACGTCTACCTCACCGACTTCGGCCTGACCAAGCGGACGTCGTCGCTGTCAGGGTCCCTCACCGGTACCGGACACTTCCTGGGGACGGTCGACTACGTGTCGCCGGAGCAGATCCAGGGCGCCCCCGTCGGGCCCGCCACGGACATCTACGCCCTGGGATGCGTGCTCTACGAGTGCCTCACCGGCAGGCTGCCGTTCAGCCGTGACGATGACGCGGCGGTGCTGTGGGCGCACCTCGTCGAGATGCCGCCACCCGTCACGGCGTTCCGCCCGGACCTGCCTCCTGAGGTGGACGACGTCGTGGCCCGGGCGATGGCCAAGGCGCCGGAAGACCGGTACGACTCCTGTCGGGACCTGGTGCGCGACCTGGAGTACGCGCTCAACGCCAGCGTCGAGGTGGGCGGCGCCAGCCAAGCGCAGGGGCGCCCCGGAGCGCGGCACAGCGCCTCGGCATACCCCGTCGATGACGCGACCACGACCAGCGAGCAGGGGCGGGCCGGTCGCGGGGCCCCGCCCGCGGCGCCGCCGGAGCAGAGCCCCGACCCCAGTGAGACCCGGGGGTGGGTGTCCCACCCGTCCCTGCCGCCCGGCGCCATCACGCCACCGTGGCGGCCGGGCGCCGTGCCAGTAGGACCCGACGCGGGCGGACCGGTGTCGCCCACCGAGAGCGTTGCGGACGATGCGGCTGGTCTGGACGAGATCGACGAGCTGGACGAGATCGACGCGCTCGAACCCGACGACCTGGAAGGTGCGGAGGAGCCGCCGTGGGAGGACGAGGAGGAGGGGCCCGTTGAGCCCGTCCGGCGAAAGGGCCGGTGGATGGGGATCCTTGCCGCCGCCGTCGCAGTGGCCGTCATCGCGGGGGTCGCCGTCTTCCTCGTCCGGTCCCGAGCAGAGGAGCCCTTCCGCACCTTCGCCAACCGCGAGACGCTCGTGCCCTACTCCCTCAGCTACCCCCAGAGCTGGAAGACGCGGACCGGGGCGGCGAGCGACGTGGTCATCTCACCGCGCCCGGACGCCGTGGGCGACACCTTCCTGCAGGATGCGGCCGACCAGTGGGGTGCCACCCGGCGCCTCCTGGCCTCGTCGCCGGCCGACGCGCGGGGCGTCTACCTCTACGCGGCGGCCTCCGGCTCGGACACCTCGGCGGACGCCCTGCGCAGCGCCATCACGCTCTTGATGCGCAACGCCGTGCTGGACTTCGGCCCCACCCACCGCCAGCTCCAGGTCGGTGGCGCCTCCGCCCACGAGTTCGAGGGAGTGCTCTCGGACCCGCAGGCCCCGGGTACCCGGCTGCACGCGGTGTTCGACCTCGTCCTGCCCCCGGGCGGGGGATCGGTGCTGATCAGCTTCTTCGCCGCCCCCGAGGACTTCGAGGGCCAGCGCGCCGTGTTCAACCGGATCCGCGACGGGGTCAGCTTCCCCGGCTGACTGCGTTCTTCCCGAGCCGTTCCCGCACCGTTCCCGAACCGGGCTGTGGGGGCCCCT
Source organism: Pedococcus sp. (assembly GCA_036278335.1). Classification (GTDB taxonomy): domain Bacteria; phylum Actinomycetota; class Actinomycetes; order Actinomycetales; family Dermatophilaceae; genus Pedococcus_A. Next base: position 16,796 of record DASULG010000173.1, on the reverse strand, counting down.
AGCCAGCTGCGGCCAGACAGGCACGCACCTCGTCGAGGAGCGCTGCGACCTCGCCCGGGCGAGGGCTGTGCAGACGGTTGGGCCGGCGGGCGGCGATCTTCAGCAGCAGCGCGGCCTCGTAGACGTGGCAGCGGCGCTGGATGCCGGTCCTGGTGGCCTGGTCGACGCCGCGCTCGCCGAGCCGACGGTCGTAGGCGGCCAGGAAGGTCGCCGCGGCCTGCGAGAACCACGCGCGTGTGCCGGCCCGGTGGTACCACAGCCCGGGTGGGCGCAGGTAGGCGAGGAAGTACCCCACGTCGAGCGCCCCGTCGGCGAGGCAGTACTGGTCGAAGTCGACGAGGAAGACCGACCCGGAGCGGAACAGCAGCTGGCTGGGCTTGTACGAGCCGTGAGCGGGCCGCAGGCCGTCACGTGGCAGGGCTTCCAACGCCTCGCCGAGTGACTGGGCGACCTCCGCAGCCTCGTGGGACAGCTCGGGCACGTATGCCGCGATGGTGGCGGCCCGCCGGGCTGCCTTGGCCGACTCGTCGAGGCCCGTGCGCGCAGCCGCGTCGGGCAGCGCGTCGGCGCTGGTGTGCAGGTCGGCCAGGGCCTCGGCGGCACGCCTGAGGGCGTCCGTCGGCTGGGTCGGGCTGAACCGGATGACGTCAGTGCCAGGCAGCGTCGGCGGGTCGACGTGGCGGCCGCCGAGGTCCTCGGCGAGCACCAGCGGCAGCGGGTCGGCGACGGCGAGAGGCTGGGGCACCCACGGCTGGTCGCCCTGCAGGTCCCAGAGCCGCTGCATGAGCTCGGCAGCCTCCCGGGCCTGGTCGAGGTCGCCGTAGAGCTTGCCGACGACCGTGTGCCGGGCGTCGCCACCGGCGGCGCCGGCGGTGTGCAGCACGTACCGGATGACGCACCGGTCGCCGGGCTTGTAGCGCACCGGCGTCGCGTCGACGCGCCGCAGGGTCTGCGTGGTGGTGCTCGCAAGCGCGCGCCACACGGGCCCACCCTCGGCGGGGGCCATGGCGGCCGCCAGGTGGCCGAGCCGGCCATCGTGCGGGAACCGCTCGATGGTCAGCCCGAGGGCCGGGACCTCGAACAGGTCGAGGGCCTCGCCCGTCCACGCCCCCGCCGCGCTGCCCGCGTCGTGGGCAGATCCCCGGGCCATCGCCGACTCGTCGACAGAGACGGTGTAGATCGATCCGGCCCGGCTCGCGGTGCCGTAGACGGCTACCATCCCGCGGCCGGGCTTGCGCCGCAGGTAGGTCAGTGGGGGAAGCGCGTCGCGGGCGCCAGCAGCGCGCAGGGCCTCGTCGAGCGCGGCTGCCACTCCGGTCGGGCTCGGCCACTGTGTCGTGTCGACGGGGCTCATGACGCCACCATCCTCTCAGCCGCATGGCTCTCGAGGAACCGCAGCATCGAGGCTGCCGGCTGGTGAGCGCCACGGAACCCGGGGAACGCGTTCACGTCGATGACGACCGGCCCGCGGTCGGTGACCAGCAGGTCGACGCCGAACAGGTTGAGCCCCAGGGCCGCACCCGCTCGGAGCGCCACATCCGACCACTCCGCAGGGACCTGGTCGGGGTCGAGAGCCACGTCGGAGCTCTTGTCGAGGACCTCCAGGGCGCCGGGGCGCCGTGCCGCGGAGAGCTCGCCGCCGATGACCCAGCACTTGATGTCGAAGCCGTCGTTGTCGACGAACTCCTGGGCGATCACGGGCTCGTCACCCCACTCGGGCACCAGGTCGAGCAGTCCGCGGAGGTCGCGGACAAGGGTGACCAGGTCGCCGCGGGAGCTCGTGCGGCTCTTGACCACGAGCGGCCAGGGCAGGAACTGGCGGACGACGGCGTCACGCGCCATCAGCGACAGCGTCGGGAAGGCCCACGTGCGCGGTGCGGGGACCCCCGCGAGGTCGAGCAGGGTGGCCATGGCCCAGCGGTCGAGGGCGGCTCCCGTGGCACGAGGCCCGTTGACCACGACCGCGCCGGCGCGCTCCGCGCTGTAGGCAACGGACTGGGCCTCGGGGCTGCGTGACTTGAGGAGGTAGACGTCCGCGAGGTCGCCCCGGGGGAAGGAGCGGCGAGCCAGTGCGGGGGCCATCTCCCGGGGGTCGGAGACCGTGACGCGGTGGCGCTCGGCCAGGGTGTCGAGCACGGAGCTGAGCACCGGGTTCGTGGCGGACTCGGCCAGCAGGCAGATCTTCATGATGCGGATGCCTCCATAGCGGCAGCGGGGTGGACGGATGTGGCGAAGACGGGGGACTGGGGGGCGGCCGCCTGGCGGTGAGCCAGCCGGAGCACGGTGCGGGCGAGGCGCCAGGCGACGTGGGGCACCTTGCCGAAGCTCGGGAAGTCGTTGACGTCGAGGACCACCCAGCCACGGGAGGTCTCCACGACGTCGACGCCGTAGATGTCGAGGCCGAAGGCGCGGCCGACCGCGGTGGCCAGGGCGTGCAGCTCCGGCGTCACCGGGATGAGCTCCTCGACGACGTCCTCGCCGGGGTGCAGTGGGGAGCGCTTGACCGCGGCGAACACCTCGTCGCCGGTGTTGTAGAGCTTGACGTCGTAGCCCGGGTTGGGCAGGTACGGCTGCGCCAGCAGGAAGCCGCTGTCGTCGAGGTCGAGGTGCTCGAGCTCCTCGGGGCCGTTCACCCGGAAGATCTGCTCGCAGGAGCTCCCGTTGTTGGGCTTGACCACCAGGGGGTACTGGGCGCGCGGCACCTGCGCCAGGACACTGGCGCGCGACGCGAAGAAGGTGGTGGGAAACGGTATGCCGGCCGCCCGGGCCCGGCTCGCGGCCACGGCCTTGTCCCGGGCCAGTCGGATGGCCCGGTAGTCGTTGACCGTGGCGACGCCCGCCGCGCCGGCGGCCTCGAGGATGCTCAGGCCCGGGCCCGAGGAGACGGTCTTCAGGACCAGGGCGTCGTACGCCTTCCCCAACAGGGCCGACACGTCGGTCAGCGTGGAGTGCGGGCGCAGGATGTCCACCTCGTGTCCCCAGGAGACCAGGGCCTCGGCGACCACCCCCGGCATGACGTCGTTCTCGTACTTCTCCTCGACGATGAAGCACAGACGGGTGGGGCGGGTGAGCGCCGGCCCGGCGATGGTCTGCATCACCGTGGAGACCGAGCCCCGCGTCCTCGTGCTGTGCCTGCCTGGAGCTGACATCCAACCCACCCATTCCTGCGCTTGACCCCGGCGCTCTGCCGGCTGAGTTCGACTGTGCTCTCGGCGGGAGGCCGTCGACAGGCACCCAAGGTCTGGGCCGCGTTCGCCCGGGGTGTGGCTGCACGCCACCAAGGTGGGACCGCCACCTTGGTGGGACCAGACCGCCACCTGGTGAGGGGTCTTGCGACCCCTGCGGTGGCTACCTCCGCCGGTGCCCGCCCGGCAGGGTCGTTGCGAGGACGACACCCTCGTCACCCCCGATCAGAAGGGCGCACGGTGATGAACACGCACACAGGCCGCTCACGGTTGATCCCTGTTCCGGCGATGCCGGCACCCGACCCCTCGGCGGGCGGCCAGCCGGCGCAGGGCGTCGCCGAGCCCCGGGAGGGCGGTCGCGAGCGGGGCGTGCTCGTCCTGGGACACCGTGGCGCCCCCGGGCCGCAGCGGGCCGAGAACACCGTCCGGGCGGTGGAGGCTGCCCTGGACCGCGGTGCTGACGGCGTCGAGGTCGACGTCCGGCTGAGCGCCGACGGGGTGCTGCTGTGCAGCCACGACCCGGTGATCCGCCTGCCGTGGGGGGAGCGGCTGGTCGTGGCGGCGCACGCCAGTGCCGAGCTGCGGCGCGCCACGCTGCGTGCCGGCCAGCGGCTCGCCGCGCTCGGGGAGGTGCTGGATGCCGTGGGCTCGCGCGCTCCGGCCCACCTGGTTGTGGAGGCCAAGCCGGTGGCCGACGCCGCGGCGGCGCTGCGCACCGCGCGGGCGCTCGAGGCAGCCCTTGCCGGGGCGGGCGCGGGCACGACCGTGACGGTGTCCTCGTTCGACTGGCGGCTCCTGGGCGTGGTGCGAAGCGCGCTCGCCGGCAGCCGGGTCCGCACTGCCGCCCTCGGGAGTGTGGGCGCGCCCGCCCACCTGGTGCTGCGGGGAGCGCTCGACGCGGGCCACCACGAGGCCCACCTGAGCCTGGACGCCCTGCTGCGGGCCCCTCATGCCACCCGGCACGCGCGCCAGCTCGGAGTCGGGGTGACCGCGTGGACGGTCAACGGCCGCGAGGACCTCCGCCGCGTTGCCGAGTGGGGCGTGGACGCGGTCATCACCGACAACGTCGTCCTCGCGCGGGCCGCGCTCCAGGGCGTGCCCGCGGTTCCCGCCTCGTCCCTGGGAATGACGGCATGCTGACCTCGGGCCCGGCGCACGCCGTATCTTGGGGGCATGGAGCAAGGTCGGCCATGACCGGGACTGAGTCCGCTCCCGGGGCCGGGGAGAGCGCAGCGCGACCGGATGCCAACTGGGCGCAGGGCTCCTCGCTGCTCTACCGCGATGCCGACGGGGCGCTGCAGGTGGTGGCCCTCGAAGCACTCTCCTCCCTGACCATCGGGCGGGGCTCCGGGTGCGACGTGCGCCTCCCCTGGGACGAGAAGGTCTCACGCCTGCACGCCCAGCTCGACCGCGTGGGCCAGAGCTGGACCGTGGTGGACGACGGACTGTCGCGCAACGGGACCTTCCTCAACGGCGAGCGCGTCACCGGCCGGCGTCCGCTGCGCGACGGTGACACCTTCGTCCTCGGCGAGACGTCGTTCAGCTTCAGGGACGTGCGGGGCAAGACCTCGCAGCTGACCACCGTGCAGGACGAGTTCATGACGGTGGCGTCGCTGTCCGCCACCCAGCGGCAGATCCTGACGGCGCTGTGCCGGCCGTACAAGCAGGAGACGCCCTACGCGACCCCTGCCTCCAACCTGCAGATCGCCGCTGAGGTCTTCCTCAGCGTCGACGCCGTCAAGACCCACCTGCGCAGCCTCTTCCAGAAGTTCCACATCGAGGACCTGCCGCAGAACCAGAAGCGCACGAAGCTCGTCGAGCGGGCCTTCGCGCTCGGCATCGTCTCGCGCCGCGATCTCTAGCCTGGTGCCCCCTCCGACAGGCCCCCGACCGACCTGCGCCCAACCGGCCCGCGCCCGCGCCCGCGAGCAGTCCCGTGTGGCCCGACCGACACGGTCGAGCAGGCATTCAGCCTGACGACGGGGCTGGGCCTCGACGCGGCGCTCAGAAGGCGGCGGTGGGCACCCAGCCGCCGTGTGCCTCCCGCAGCACCGCGACGACCTCGCCGATGGTCGCGTAGGCGCGCACCGCCTCGATGGTGGCCGGCATGACCGAGCGCCCCGCGCCCACGTCCTCGCGCAGCTGCTCGAGCGCGGCCTTGACCGCGGCGGCGTCCCGCCGGGCCCGCACGTCCTGGACGGCTCGCACCTGGGCGGCCTCCGACTCCGGGTCGATCCGGAACACCTCGAGCGGCTCCGCCTCGGCAGGGAACCGGTTGACGCCGACCACGGTCCGCTCCCCGGACTCCACCGCCAGGGCGTGGCGGTATGCCGCGTCGCTGAGCTCGCGGGCGAACGCACCGGACTCGATGCACGCCAGCGCCCCGCCCTGCTGCTCGATCTGCCCGAGGAGCTCCCAGATCGAGGACTCGAGCTCGTCCGTGAGCTGCTCCACGGCATACGAGCCTGCCAGCGGGTCCACCGTCGTCGTGAGGCCGGTCTCGAAGGCGACCACCTGCTGGGTCCGCAGTGCCAGGGTCGCGGCCGACTCGGTCGGCACGCCGAGCGCCTCGTCGTAGGCGGAGACGTGCATGGTCTGCACGCCGGCCAGCGCGGCCGCGGTCGCCTCGACCGAGGCCCGCACCACGTTGTTCAGCGGCTGCTGGGCGGTCAGCGTCGAGCCGGCGGTGAACGCGAAGATCCGCAGCTGCTGGCTCCGCGGGTCCACGGCGCCGTAGTGGTCGCGCATGAGCCGGGCCCAGACGCGCCGGGCCGCGCGGAACTTGGCGACCTCCTGCAGCACGTCCGTCGTGATGGCCAGGAACGTGAACAGGGTGGGGGCGACGGCGTCGACCGACACCCCGCGCCGGACGCACTCGTCGAGGTAGGCCCGGGCGTTGGCGAAGGTGAACGCGATCTCCTGGGTGGCAGAGGCCCCGGACTCGCGGATGTGGTACCCGCTCATCGCGAGCGGCGTCCAGTTGGGCACGTGCTCGGCGCAGTACTCGATGCAGTCCACAGCCAGGCGCAGCGACGGCTCGGGCGGGAAGATCTGGGTGCCCCGGGCGATGAACTCCTTGAGCACGTCGTTCTGGATGAACATGCCGAAGTCGTTGGGGGAGACGTCGCGCTTCTCGGCCAGCGCGATGAACAGCGCGGCCCACACGTAGCCGATGGAGTTCGCGGTGGTGCGCACCTGGCTGATCTTCTCCAGGGGGATCCCGTCCATCAGGATCTCGATGTCCGCGAGGCTGTCGATGGCGACGCCGACCCGCCCGACCTCGCCGGCCGCCCGCGGGTCGTCACTGTCGATGCCCATCTGCGTGGGGAGGTCCATGGCGACCGAGAACCCCGTGACCCCGGCGTCGAGCAGGCGGCGGAAGCGCTCGTTCGACTGGCGGGGCGTGCCGAAGCCCGCGTACTGGCCCATGATCCACGGCCGGGGCTCGGCGGAGACCCCGCGGGTGAACGGGAACTCGCCCGGATGCTCGGCGCCCTCGGGGGCGTAGTCGGCTCTCAGCTTCGGGTCCTCGCCCCTCACGGCGCCACCTCCGCGCTGCTCTCGAGACCGAGCTGCTCGCGCAGCACCTTCTTGGCGACCTTGCCGGTGGAGTTGAGCGGGAGCTCCGTCACGACCCGCACCTCCTTGGGCTTCTTGTACGACGCCATCCGCTCCCGGCAGTGGGCCAGCACGGCTTCGGGGTCCACCGACTCACCGGGCCGGGCGGTCACCAGCGCCACGACGCGCTGGCCCCAGTCCTGGTCCGCCACGCCGACGACGGCGACCTCGGCAACGGTGGGCACCTCGGCGATCACGTCCTCCACCTCGCGCGGGTAGATGTTGTAGCCACCGCTGATGATCATGTCGCCCTTGCGGTCAACCAGCCACAGGTGGCCATCGGTGCTGAGGCGTCCGAGGTCGCCCGTGTGCAGCCACCCGTTGACCACCGACTTCGACAGGTCGTCGCGCTGGTCGGCGTTCCAGTACCCGGCCATCACGTGGTCGCCACGGGTGACGACCTCGCCGGTCTCGCCCGGCGGGACCTCGCGCCCGTCCTCGTCGACGACGGCGATCTCCACGCCGAGCGCCGGTCTGCCCGCCGACGTCAGCAGGTCGGACTCGCCCGCCAGGCCGCGGGCGTGGTCAGCCGCGTCGAGGACGGTCACCGGCGGGATGGCCTCGACGAGCCCGTAGTACTGCACGAGGTTGGGGGTGAGGCGGTCGTGAGCCTGCCGCATCTGCTCCGGCGGCATCGGGGCGCCGGCATACCCGAGCATCTTCAGCCCCCGCAGGTCGTCGCGGTCCGCGCCGGAGGCGAGCAGCCTCGCCACCATGGTCGGCACGATCGCGGTGTGGGTGGCCCCACGCTCGCGCACGGCGGCGACGAAACCGTCGGGGTCCCAGGCAGGCTGGACGACCTGCCGGGCGCCGGCGACGAGGAACGGCAGCACGAACAGGCCGGAGGTGTGGGTGATCGGCCCGGCGTGCACGTAGCAGTCCTGCGGGCCGGGTGGGCCGCCGAGCACGTCGTGGGTCATGTTGACGACGGAGGCCATCCAGTTGCGGTGGGTGCGCTGCGCGCCCTTGGGATGGCCGGTCGTGCCCGAGGAGTAGTGCAGCCCGCACAGCGCGTCCGGCCCGCGCGGCGGGATCCGCCCGGCCGGGGCGTCGGCGATGAGCTTCTCGAGCGAGAGCCCCGGGCCGTCGCCGGTGCAGACGACGACATCGATGCCGTCGCGGAGGGCTGTCGTCTGCTCCTCGAAGGCCGGGTCGTAGACCAGCCCGCGGGCCCCGGAGTCGGCGGCGATGCGCTCCCAGTCGCCGGGGTGCAGGCGGTGGTTGAGCGCGGCGCGCACGAGGCCAGCGGCGCGGATGGCCAGGTCGGTCTCGAGGTAGGTCGTGGAGTTGCGCTGCAGGTCCAGGACCCGGTCGCCGGGGCGCAGTCCATGTGCCAGAAGGCCGTTCGCGATCCGCGCGACCCGGTCGCCCAGCTGGGCGAAGGTCCGGTCGGCGTCGGGTCCCTCGACCGCGACTCTGTCCCCGAACCGCTGAGCGGCGCGCGTGACGAGTGTGCCGATGTCCATGTCTCAGACCTCCTGGTGCACGGTCGGGGCGATGTAGGCGGCGTCCAGCACACGCACGCCGTTGCCGGCCGCGAGGACCGTCACGGGGTTGAGGTCGAGCTCGAAGCCCTGCGGCCAGGCCTGGGTCACCTCGCAGACACGCAGCACGGCCTTCACCAGCGCCTTCCGGTCGGCAGGGACGGCGCCTCGCACGCCTGCCAGGAGGGCGCCGAGCCGGGTCTCGTCGACCATGGCCTCGACGTCGTCTCGCCCCACGGGCAGGACCCGCAGGGCGATGTCGTGGAGCACCTCGGTGAGCACGCCACCGACACCGACGGTCAGAACGGTCCCGAGCGGTGAGGGCGCCAGGCCGACCAGGGCCTCGACGCCGCCCGGCACCATCTCCTCGACGAGGACCTCGCCACCGAGGGAGGCGACCTTCTCCCAGGCCGGGCCCCCCTCCTCGGCCGTCACCCCGACGATCACCCCGCCGGCTTCGCTCTTGTGCAGCAGGCCCGGCACGACCGCCTTGAACACGGCGCGGCCACCGACGTCGGCGACCGCAGCCGAGGCGTCCGCAGCCGAGGTCGCGACCCGTCCGGCGGGGACGGGGAGGCCTGCCGCACTGAGCAGCTCCTTCATCTCCTGCTCGCCGGCCCCGGCCCGCGGGAGCGCGTGGGCGGCATGGACGGCATGGACGGCATGGACGGTGTGGACGGAGGGCGAGGCGGCGGGAGCTGAGGGTGGGGATGCGGGCGGGGTGGAGAACTGCACCAGCGCCGCCGCCGCCCGCACCGCCCGCGCCGGGGTCGGGTAGCAGGGGATCCCGGCGGCACGCATCCGCGCGCCGGCCTGCGGCGCCAGGTGCTCCGCGCCGGTCCGAACGGCCAGCACCGGTATGCCGGACCCCTCGGCCACGCGCGCCAGGCTCGCCACGACGTCGTCGACGTCCGTGCCGGTGAGCACACAGAAGCAGGCCACGATGAGGTCGACGCCGGGGTCGGCGGCGATGGCGTCGAGCGTGCGGTCGAACAGGCTGGCGTTGCTCATGACCGCCGCGGTCACGTCGACCGGGTTGGCGGTCGAGCCGAACGCCGGGACGATCTCGTCGAGCACCGCCAGGGTCTGCTCGGACAGCACGGCCATCTCCAGGCCGTGGGCCTCGACGGCGTCGGCCGCGAGGATGCCCGAGCCGCCGGAGGTCGTCACCACGGCGACTCGTCTGCCCCGGGGGCGGTGCTGGACGGTCATGACGTCGCCGACGTCGAGGAGCTCGTCGACGTCGTCCACCCGCACGATGCCGAGCTGGCGCAGGGCCGCGTCGACGACCCGGTCACCGGTGGCCAGGGCGCCGGTGTGGGAGGCCGCTGCTCTGGCCCCGGCGTCGGACCTGCCGGCCTTGAGCACGGCGACCGGCGTGCCCGTGGCGGCGACAGCCCGCAGGCCCTCGAAGTCCTCGAGGGTCTCGAGGTAGGCCAGCAGTCCTCGGCACCCGGGCTCCCGGGACAGCGCGCCCATGACCTCGACGGCCGACACGTCGGCCTCGTTGCCGGTGTTGACCACCCAGCCGAGACCCAGACCGCGCTCGAAGGCCAGGGACACCGCGCCGTAGCCGAGCGCCCCGCTCTGGCTCACGAAGCCGACGGCACCCGGCACGAGCTCGGTCCGCTCGCCGGAGAACAGCGGCGAGAAGGAGCTGACCTGTCCGGTGGCGACGCCGACGCTGCCGATGCAGTTGGGGCCGACGAGGCGGACGCCACCCTCGTGGGCGGCTCGGACCACCTCGGCCTGCAGGGCGGCACCGACCTCGCCCGTCTCGGCGAACCCGCTCGTGCAGATGACCGCCACGGGGACCTCGGCGTCGGCGCAGTCCTGCACGGCGGCCAGGACGCGCGGCGCGGCCACCATGACCATGGCCAGGTCGACCGGGCCCTGCTCACGACGGCACTCGCGCACCGAGGCGTAGGAGGCCAGCCCGGCCACGGGCGCGCCGTCGGGGCGCACGGGCAGGATGCGCCCGGCATACCCGTAGCGCTGGAGGAACTCCACGGGCAGCCGGCCAAGCGAACCGGGCCGGTCGCTTGCTCCCACCACCGCCACGCTGCGCGCGGACCACAGCGCGGCGAGCGGGCTGGGCGACGCGGGCCGGCTCGAGGGCTCAGGCGTCATGCGGGCGCCACCTGGCGTGACGGGTGCCGCCGGCGCCCTCGCGGACCAGCTGCAGACGGGGCTTGGGGCCGTCGCTGCGGCCGGCCTGCGGCTTGCGGCGGCCGGCGCGCCAGGGCATCGGCCACTGCGCCCCGGGCCCGTCGTAGTCCTGCTCGACGGCCGCGTGCAGCGTCCAGCTGGGGTCGTAGAGGTGGGCGCGGCCGACGGCGCAGAGGTCGGCACGCCCGGCCAGGACGATGGAGTTGACGTCGTCCCAGGACGAGATGATCCCGACGGCGATGGTCGGGATGCCGACCCGGTTGCGGATCGCGTCGGCGAAGGGCGTCTGGTACGACCGGCCGAAGGCGGGCGCCTCGTCGGGGCTGACCTGGCCGGTGGAGACGTCGATGGCGGCAACGCCGGCGTCGCTGAAGGCCTGCGCGATGGCCACGGCGTCCTCGACGTCGATGCCGCCCTCGACCCAGTCGGTGGCCGAGATGCGGGCTGTCAGGGGCTTGTGCGCCGGCCACACGGCGCGCATCGCCGCGAACACCTCGAGGGGGTAGCGCAGCCGGTTCTCCAGGCTGCCGCCGTACTCGTCCCGCCGCTCGTTGGTCAGCGGGGAGATGAACGACGAGAGCAGGTACCCGTGTGCGCAGTGCAGCTCGAGCAGGTCGAACCCGGCGGCGTCGGCACGCCTCGCGGCGTCGACGAACTCGGCCTTCACCTGGGCCAGGTCCGTCGCCGTCATCTCCCGCGGCACCTGGTTGACGCCCGGCTGGTAGGGCAGCGGCGACGGCGAGATGACCTCCCAGTTGCCGTGCTCGAGGGGCTGGTCCATGCCCTCCCACATGAGCTTGGTCGAGCCCTTGCGGCCGGAGTGGCCGAGCTGCATGCCGATCTTCGACGAGCTCTCGGCGTGGACGAAGTCGGCGATGCGTGCCCAGGCCTCCTCTTGGGCGTCGTCCCAGATGCCCGTGCAGCCGGGGGTGATCCGGCCCTCGGGGGAGACGCAGACCATCTCGGTCATGACCAGCCCGGCGCCTCCGAGCGCCTTGCCGCCGAGGTGGGCGAAGTGGAAGTCGGTCGGCAGGCCGTCGCCCTTGGCGACGTACATGTCCATGGGTGAGACCACGACCCGGTTGGGCAGCTCGAGCTGGCCGAGGCGGAAGGGCTGGAACATCGGGGGGGCCTCGGCCCCCCCGCCCGCGGCCTGCCCGGCGAACCAGGCGTCGATGCCCGCGACGAACTCGGGGTCGCGCACCCTGAGGTTGTCGTGGGTGACGCGGCGGCTGCGGGTCATGATGTTGAACGCGAACTGGGCCGGGTCCTGGTGGGTGTACTGCCCGAGGTTCTCGAACCACTCCAGGCTGGCCTGGGCCGCGCGCTGCGTCGACTGCACGACCGGCTTGCGCTCGGACTCGTAGGCGGTCAGCGCCTCGTCCAGCGTGTCGTGCTCGTGCAGGCAGGCCGCGAGGGCCAGGGCATCCTCCATGGCGAGCTTCGTGCCGGACCCGATGGAGAAGTGGGCCGTGTGGGCGGCGTCGCCGAGGATGACGACGTTGCCGTGGCGCCACTGCTCGTTGCGGATGGTGGTGAACGAGATCCAGCGCGAGTTGTTGGCCATCACGTCGTGGCCTTCGAGGATGTCGGCGCAGATCTCCTTGACCTTCTCGATGGACTTCTCGTCGGAGTCGCCCGGGCGCCACTCGCGGTCGGCGAAGGCGTCGAATCCCGCTGCGCGCCAGACGTCCTCGTGCATCTCGAGGATGAACGTCGAGCCCTTGTCGTCGAAGGGATAGCCGTGCACCTGCATGACGCCGTGCGGCGTCTCCAGGATGTGGAAGTTGAAGGCGTCGAACACCTTCGAGGTGCCCAGCCACATGTACTTGCACTGCCGCACGTCGAGGGTGGGGCGGAAGGTGTCCTCGTAGCGCCGGCGGACCGCGGAGCTGAGCCCGTCGGAGGCCAGCACGAGGTCGTGGGTGCGCGAGAGCTCCTCGACATCGGGCGCCTCGGTGAGGAAGTGCATCCTCACCCCGAGGTCGCGGCAGCGCTGCTGGAGGATCTCGAGCAGCCGCTTGCGGCTCATCGCGGCGAACCCGTGGCCGCCGCTGGTGAACACCTCGCCGCGGTAGTGGACGTCGATGTCGTCCCAGCGCGCGAACTCCCGCTGCATCGCTGCATACACGGCCTGGTCCGCGTGCTCGATCCCGCCGAGCGTCTCGTCGGAGAACACCACACCGAAGCCGAAGGTGTCGTCGGGGGCGTTGCGCTCCCAGACGGTGATCTCGTGGTGCGGGCCGAGCTGCTTGGCGAGAGCCGAGAAGTACAGGCCTCCCGGGCCGCCACCGATCACGGCGATCTTCACTGGCACTCCCGTTGTCGTGTGGACGATGGCCAGAGTATGTTGCCTCTGAGACGATCGTCAACAGAACGGTATGGGGATGACTGGACGCCAGGAGAGGTTCGCGGACCGGGTCGCCGTCGTGACGGGCGGGTCGGGCGGCATCGGGCGGGCGGTCTGCGAGGGCTTCGCCGCCGAGGGCGCCGCGGTGGCCGTCGTCGACCTCGACCAGGGGGCGTGTGACGCCACCGCGGCCGGCCTGCCCGGCGGGGGGAAGGCCCGCGGGTATGCGGTGGACGTGCGCGACCGGGACGCCGTCGCCTCCCTCATGGCGCAGGTGCGCGACGAGCTCGGCCGGCTCGATGTCCTGGTGACCCTCGCGGGCGGCTCGCTGGGCACACCGAGGGCGCTCGAGGAGATCGAGCCCGACGACGTGGACCTCGTCGTCGACGTGAACGTCAAGGGCACCTTCTACTGTGCCCAGGCCGCGGTCGCCCAGATGGGCGAGGGCGGCGCCGTGGTCACCGTGTCGTCCATCGGCGGGCGCCAGCCCTCTCCGGTGACCGGCGTGCCGTATGCCGCGTCGAAGGCGGCCGTGCTCGGCCTCACCCGGCGGCTGGCACGCGAGGTCGGGCCGCGGGGCATCCGCGTCAACGCGGTCGCTCCCGGGCTGTTCCTCACCGGCCGGCTGCAGGCGATGTACGACGAGATGCCCGCGGCTGAGCGGCAGGAGGTGCTCGGCGCCATCCCGCTCAGCCGGTTCCCCGAGCTGCGCGAGATCGTCGACCCGACCCTGTTCCTCGCCTCGGCCGAGGCGTCCTACATCACCGGAGTCGTGCTCGACGTCAACGGCGGCCGGTTCATGCCCCTCTGACGGGCGCTTCGCCTCGCAGGATGGCCGCGACGTCCGGCGGCCACGGCTGGCTGCCGCCACCGTCGGGGTCGGACTGGACGCACACCAGCCGTCCGCGGGCCGCGGGCGTCTCGCCGCGGCATACCTCGAACTCGTAGGTGAGGGAGGTGGTGCCGACGCTCGCGATCCACAGGTCGATGCTGACCCGGTCGCGGAACCACAGCCGGTCGAGGTAGTCGACCTCGTAGCGGACCCTCGGCACCTTCCCGAACAGGTCGGGCAGGCCCAGGGCGAGGTGCAGCTCGGACTCGGCGGCCTCGACCCAGCGGATGACGCTGGAGTGGTGGTAGTGGCCCGCCGCGTCGGTGTCGGGCCACTCGACGGTGCGCTCGACGCGGATCGCCGGGACGGTCACCGGGCCGGCTCGCCGGTGTTCTGGCGCTCGCGCTGCCGGAGCTTGAACCGCTGGATCTTGCCCGACGAGGTCCGCGGCAGGGAGTCGACGAACTCGATGACGCGTGGGTACTTGTAGGGCGCGATCGTGGCCTTGACGTGGTCCTGGAGCTGCTTGGCCCGGGCGGCGCGCGCCACCTCGTCGGGAAGGGCGGCCAGGCCCCCGGCGGGGACGACGAAGGCCTTCACGACGTGGCCGCGCGCCTCGTCGGGGGAGGCCACCACCGCGCACTCCATGACGTCCTCGCGCGCCATCAGGGCCTCCTCGACCTCGGCGCCGGAGATGTTGTAGCCGGAGGAGACGATCATGTCGTCGCTGCGCGCCTGGTACCAGAAGTAGCCGTCGGCGTCGCGGGTGAAGGTGTCCCCTGTGATGTTCCAGCCGTCCTCGACGTAGACCAGCTGCCGCGGGTCCGAGAGGTAGCGGCAGCCGGTGGGGCCCTGCACCGCGAGGCGTCCGGGCTCGCCGTCAGGGACCTCGTTGCCGTCGAGGTCGACCACCTTGGCGACATAGCCGGGGACCGGCTTGCCGGTGGCGCCCGGGCGGATGTCGTCGTCGGCGGCGGAGATGAAGATGTGCAGCATCTCGGTCGACCCGATCCCGTCGATGAGCCTGACCCCGGTGGCGGCGGCGAAGGCCTCCCAGGTGGCCCGGGGGAGGTGCTCGCCGGCGGAGACCGCGCGGCGCAGCGTGGACAGCCTGTCGGCCTTGCCGTGGGCGATCATGGCCTTGTATGCCGTGGGGGCGGTGAAGCAGACGGTGACGCGGTGCTCCGCGATGTGCTCGGCCAGCTCGTCCGGGGTCGCGCGCTCGACGAGGAGGCTGGCGGCGCCGACGCGCATCGGGAAGACGACGAGGCCGCCGAGGCCGAAGGTGAACGCGATCGGCGGGGTGCCGGTGAAGACGTCGTCGGCCTCCGGGCGGAGCACGTAGTGCGAGAAGGTGTCGGCGTTGGCGAGGACGTCCCGGTGGAAGTGCATCGTGGCCTTGGGGCGGCCCGTCGTGCCAGAGGTGAAGGCGAGCATCGAGACGTCGTCGGCGGCGGTGTCGACGTTCTGGAAGTCGGCGGGCTTCGCTTCGGCGAGGGTGTCGAGCTCGCCGCCGGTGCCGTTGGGGCCGTAGGTCATCAGTGTGAGGTTCGGGATCTGCGCAGCCGCGAGGTCCTCGGTGAAGCGGTGGTCGCAGAGGGCGAGCTGGAACGTGCCGATCTCGCCGATCGTGGCCAGCTCGCCGGAGCGCAGCATCGGCATGGTCGGGACGACGACGCCGCCGGCCTTGAGGACGGCGAACCAGGCGGCGACCAGCCCGGGGTTGTTCGGGCCGCGGAGCAGCACCCGGTTGCCCGGTACGAGGCCGAGGTCGTCGACGAGGACGTTGGCGATGCGGTTGGCCCGGTCGAGCAGGTCGCCGTAGGTCCAGCGGGTGCCGTCGGGGGCGAGGAGGCAGGTGCGGTCGCGGCCGTGGCGGGCCACCATCGCGTCGAGCAGCTCGACGGCGCAGTTGAGCCGCTCCGGGTACTGGACCTCTGGCACGTCGAAGCGCAGGACCGGCCACTGCTCCTGGGGCGGCAGGTTGTCACGGCAGAAGGTGTCGACGTGCGCAGACGGGCTGAGTCGCATCCGAGGCCTCTCACTGACGAGCGTCCGACGTCGTCGTCGGCGCATCCACTCCGGTGCCTAAGTATGTTCCACGAGTGACGACAGTCAAGGTCGCTGCATAAATCTGAGGCTGCCCTCTGCGGTCCTTCTCGCCCGGTAGTGTCCTGTCGTGCCCGACACCGACCTGGCCGAGGAGCTGACCGCAGCCCCCTCCGAGACGCGCCCGCGCGCGCTCATCGTGACGATCTACGGGCTCTACGCCCGCGAGATGGGCGGCTGGCTGAGCATCAGCGCGCTGATCCGGCTGCTCGAGCGCCTCGGGGTGGACGAGCCGGCGGTGCGCTCGTCGATCTCGCGGCTGAAGCGCCGGGGGATCCTCGAGGCCGAACGCGTCGACGGCCGTGCCGGCTACGCCCTGTCGTCACGGGCCCGCGAGATCCTCGACGAGGGGGACCGGCGCATCTTCGACCGGGCCCGGGCCAGCCTGCGCGACGGCTGGGTGCTGGCGGTCTTCAGCGTCCCCGAGTCCGAGCGCCAGAAGCGGCACATGCTCCGCTCGCGGCTGACCTGGCTGGGGTTCGGCACCGTGGGCCCCGGTGTCTGGATCGCCCCGGGCCACCTCGAGGCCGAGACCCGGGACGTGCTGGTGCGCCAGGGCCTCGCGGACTACGTCGACCTGTTCCACGCCGACTACCTCGGCTTCGGCAGTGTCGAGGGCGAGGCCGCGAGCTGGTGGGACCTCGACAGCCTGGATGCCCTGTACCGCGAGTTCCTCGAAGTCTTCCAGCCCGTGCTGGCCGGGTGGAAGGCGCGCCGGAGCCGGGACGACGAGGGCGAGGGCTTCGCCGACTACGTGCGGGTGCTGACGGCCTGGCGCCGGCTGCCCTACCTCGACCCGGGCCTGGCCCCCGAGCTGCTGCCGCCCCAGTGGTCCGGTGCGACGGCGGCCGACCTGTTCTTCGCGCTCCAGCGCCGGCTCGAGACGCCGGCCCACCGCTTCGTCGAGGCGGTACGTACTGCCTGACCCGCTGGCCGGTTTGCCTGACCCGTTTGCCGGTTCGGGGTATCACCGCCTGCCATAGCCCTTGTTGAGTCACAGCAACATCCCGAACCGGGGGAACGGGGGGCGGGATGGGGTCAGGGGAGGA
>DASULG010000172.1:0-2828 GCA_036278335.1 Pedococcus sp. | reverse complement strand
CTGGACACGGAGCTTGGCGTCCAGGTTGGAGAGCGGCTCGTCCATGAGGAAGACCTGCGGGTTACGCACGATGGCGCGGCCCATGGCGACACGCTGCCGCTGGCCACCGGAGAGGGCCTTGGGCTTGCGCTCGAGGTAGGGCTCGAGGTCGAGGATCTTGGCGGCTTCCTGCACGCGCTTGCTGATCTCGGACTTGTCGACGCCGGCGATCTTCAGGGCGAAGCCCATGTTGTCCGCGACGGTCATGTGCGGGTACAGGGCGTAGTTCTGGAAGACCATGGCGACGTCACGGTCCTTGGGGGAGAGGTTGGTGACATCCCGGTCGCCGATCCAGATCTTGCCGTCGTTGACCTCTTCGAGGCCTGCGAGCATGCGCAGGGAGGTGGACTTCCCGCACCCGGAGGGGCCGACCAGGACGAGGAACTCCCCGTCCGCGATGTCGATGTTGAGCTTGTCCACCGACGGGGTGTCGTTACCCGGGTAGATGCGGGTTGCCTCGTCGAACTTGACTGTTGCCATGGCGTCTTTGCCTTCCTTCACCGGCAGGAACGTGCCGGACGATCCGTTGTAAAGGTGGTGCGGCCGGGACGTCGGTGTCCGCGGTGGCGTCAGTCTGTCGCATGGCGAGGCTTTTGGCCACACTCGGGTGCCTTCGGGTCCCACGGGAGTCACACAGCGTTACACGGGACTCACACGGGAGTCACCAGGGGCAACACAGGCCGCAGCCGTCGCTTCTTTACCAAATTGTGCTGCAATTTCTTGCACCGCAAGGGCCTGCCTTGCTGCAACTTCTTGCTACCTTCTGCTCACCGTCAGGGCCGCAAGGATGCGCCCTGCGCACAACAAGGAGATTTCATGCACAAGCGTGCCTTTGGCGCAGCGGCCGTGACGGGTGTCGCGGCTCTGCTCGTGAGCGCATGTGGCGGTGGCGACTCCACCGCGACAGCCTCGGCCTCGGCGACCCCCTCCGGGACCACCACCACCACCACCGCGGCCCCCTCGCCGACCACCACCGGCGCTCCGTCTCGCGACGCGGCGGCCGACCTGGTGATCTGGGCGGACAACGACCGCGCGCCGATCCTGAAGAAGTACGCCGAGGAGTTCGGCGCCGAGAACGGCATCAAGGTCGCCGTCCAGGTCGCCACCGACGTTCGCGCGAACTTCAAGGACGCCACCAACGTCGGCAAGGGCCCGGACGTCATCGTCGGCGCCCACGACTGGCTGGGTGAGCTTGTGCAGAACAACACCGTGGCCCCGATCCAGCTGTCCGCGGACGTCGCCGCGAAGTTCGCCCCGCAGGCCATCGCCGCGACGAAGTTCAACGGCCAGGGCTACGGCGTTCCCTACGCCGTGGAGAACATCGCCCTGGTGCGCAACACCGCGCTCGCACCCGAGGCCCCCAAGACCATGGACGAGCTCGTCGCGACCGGGCAGGCCCTGGTCAAGTCCAAGAAGGCCACGAACGCGCTCATCCAGGAGGTCGGCAAGACCGGCAACGCGTACTACACGTACCCGTACCTGAAGGCCTTCGACGGCGGCATCTTCGCCATGAAGGGCAACGGCGACTACGACGCCACCAAGGTCATCGTCAACAGCCCCGGCTCCATCAAGGGTGCCGAGGCGCTCGCCAAGCTCGGCAAGGAGAAGGCCCTCTCGACCAACGTCGACGGCACCAACGCCGACGCGCTGTTCGACACCGGCAAGGTCCCCTTCTACATCACCGGGCCCTGGGCCATCGACAAGGCCAAGAAGGCCGGCATCAAGTACGCCATCTCCCCGCTGCCTGCCCTGGCCGGCGGCAAGATGCAGCCGTTCCTGGGTGTCCAGATGTTCTACGTCTCGGCCAAGGCCAAGAACGCCGCCCTTGCCCAGGAGTTCGTCACCAACTACGTCCCGCGTGAGGACGTCCAGCTGGCGCTGTTCGAGGCGGGCCACCGTCCCCCGGCCCTGAGCTCGGCCTACGACAAGGTCTCCTCCGAGGACGCCGACGTGAAGTCGTGGTTCGAGGCCGGCACCGGCGGCCAGCCGATGCCGAACATCCCGGCCATGAACTCGGTCTGGGGCCCGCTGGGCCAGGCCGCTGCCGACGTGATCGCCGGCAAGGCCGCAGCGAAGACGCGTTTCGACGCCGCCCAGAAGGAGATCGTGGCGAACATCGCCAAGGGCTGACCAACGCACACCAGGTATGCCGTGTGGCCGGCTCCCCGACGGGAGCCGGCCACACGGGGCCAAGCCCGACCCGCGCGGACAGCGTGCCGCTTGAAGCCGCTTGAAAGCTCATGGTGCCGGTGGCCCGGCCATCGCTCGCCACCCGCACCGAGGGCTCGCATCGCAGGGACTCGTCACACCACCATGACGGCAGCGCCGTCGTGAGATCACGGCCAGGAGGCGCAATGGCGCGCAGTTCAGACAGCGGCACGAAGGGCGGCACCGCCCTCGGACTCGAGCCAGGCAGGACGCCCCTCTGGGCGACCGTGGCCAAGTGGCTCGTCCTCGCCGCCATCATCGCCCTCGGGCTCTTCGTCATCCAGCGGCTGCTGGACAAGGGCGCCTGGGTGGGCATCGTCATCACGGCGTTCCTCGTCATGGCGGTCCTCGTGGTCTACGGGACGCGCCGCGCCGTCCCGCTCAAGTACCTGCTGCCCGGCCTTGTCTTCATGGTGGCCCTGCAGATCTGGCCGGTGGCCTACACCGCGGCCACCTCCTTGACGAACTACGGCGACGGCCACCGGGTCTCCAAGCAGGAGTCGATCGACGGCCTGGTCGCCAACTCCGTTCGCGAGGTCCAGGGCTCCCCGCGGTACCGCCTGTCCGTGGCGGTCAAGGAG
>DASULG010000171.1:0-7537 GCA_036278335.1 Pedococcus sp. | reverse complement strand
GGACCTGCACAGCCAGCTGCGCCAGGCCTGCCGGCAGCAGGGGATCGACCCCGACCAGGCGACCGCGCCCGCCGACTCCGCCCCCAACGCCGACCTGATCCACCAGTCGCTGCTGGCTGGGCTGCTCTCGCACATCGGCTTGCGCGATGAGGTCAAGCGCGACTACCTCGGGGCCCGCGGTGCCCGCTTCGCCATCTCGCCGGGCTCCACCCTGTTCCGCCGCCAGCCGACCTGGGTGATGTCGGCGGAGCTGGTCGAGACGAGCCGCTTGTGGGCGAGGACCAACGCCCGGATCGACCCCCTCTGGGCCGAGCGCCTGGCACCGCACCTGGTGAAGCGCAGCTACAGCGAGCCGCGCTGGTCCCGCAAGCAGGGGGCGGCCCTGGCGACCGAGCGGGTGACCCTCTATGGGGTGCCGCTCGTCGCCGCGCGGACCGTGCAGTACGGGCGCATCAACCAGGAGGAGTCCCGCGACCTGTTCATCCGCCACGCGCTGGTCGAGGGCGACTGGGACACCCACCACGAGTTCTTCCGTGCGAACCGCGCTCTCCTGCAGCGCCTCTCGGAGCTCGAGGAGCGGGCCCGCCGACGTGACCTCATCGTCGACGACGAGGCGCTTGTGGAGTTCTACGACCAGCGCGTGCCCGTGGATGTGGTCTCCGCGCGGCACTTCGACTCGTGGTGGAAGAAGGCCCGGCGCGAGACGCCCCAGCTGCTGACCTTCACCGAGGCTCTGCTCACGAGCGGTTCCGCCGAGGAGGTCTCCGCCGAGGACTACCCGCGGGTCTGGCGGCAGGGCGGCCTCGAGCTGGCGGTCACCTACCAGTTCGAGCCGGGGGCAGCGGCCGACGGCGTCACCGTGCACGTCCCCGTCCAGGTGCTCAACCAGGTGGAGGACGAGGGCTTCGACTGGCAGGTGCCCGGCCTGCGGGCGGAGCTTGCCACCGCCCTGTTGAAGTCCCTCCCCAAGGCCACCCGTCGGCACTTCGTCCCCACCCCCGACCACGCCGCCGCCGCTCTGGCAGACGCCCAGGCCGGCGGCGGCCGCCGGCTCGTCGACGAGATGACGCGGGTCCTGCACGCGCGCACCGGTATCCGTGTGCCGTCGGGGGAGTGGGACGTGTCGCGGGTCCCTGACCACCTGCGCGTCACCTTCAGCGTCGATGACGACCGCGGCCGGTCGCTCGCCAGCGGCAAGGACCTCGAGGACCTCAAGGCCCGCCTCGCCGGGCAGGTGCAGCGGCGCATGTCCCGTGCGGGCGCCGCTATTGAACGAAAAGGTCTGCGGCAGTGGGACTTCGGCAAGCTGCCGGAGAGCTTCACGACGAGCTCCGGGGGGCAGTCGGTGCACGGCTACCCCGCTCTGGTGGACCGGGGCGACAGCGTGGACCTGGTGGTGCTGGCCGGGGAGCGGGAGGCGCAGGCCTCGACCAGGCTCGGGGTGCGCCGCCTGCTGCTACTCAACACCACCGCGCCCTGGAAGCGGGTGCTCGCCCGTTTGAGCAACGCACAGAAGCTCGCGCTCGGCAACAACCCGCACGGCAGCGTGCCGGCGCTCCTCGACGACTGCCTGGCCTGTGCGGTTGACGCGATCGTGGCCGAGCGCGCGCCGGGGAGCGTGCGGGACGCCGACGCCTTCGCAGAGGTTCTGACGGCGGTGCGCACGCACGTGGCCACGCGTGTCCTCACCGTCGTCGACGAGGTCGAGCCCGTGCTGTCGCTGGCACGTGAGGTGGCGCAGGGGATCGCGTCCCTGGGCAGTCCTGCGGTTGCAGCGCTGGCCGCCGACGTTCGCGCCCAGCTCGGGAGCCTCGTGTACCCGGGCTTCGTCGCGGACACCGGGCTGGACCGGCTGCCGAGCCTGCGCCGCTACCTGCGCGGCATGCTCCAGCGCATTGCCAAGGCCCCTGGCGCCCTGGCGCGCGACGCCCAGAGCCAGGAGGTCGTCGACCGCGTGGAGGAGGCGTATGCCGACCTGCTCGACTCCCTGGCGCCCGTGGACCGCCGCTCGCAGCCCGTCCTCGACGCGGGCTGGATGATCGAGGAGCTACGGGTGAGCCTCTTCGCGAACAGCCTCGGCACGGCATACCCGGTGTCGGAGAAGCGCGTGCGCAAGGCGCTCGACGCGCTGGCGCCGTGACCTCGACGTCCCCGGGCCTGTCGGACCCCTCTGCTTGACTTCGTGTTGGTCGGGGCGGGGCCACCGAGGCGTCGAGAGGGGCTGGTGCCAGTGGGCAAGGGGCCATGGCAAGGTCCACGGCGGCATGCCCGCCGTTCGCGGTCGAGGTAGAGGCCGGCTGAGCACGTGGTGACCTGCATCCCAGAGTCGCCACGGTTCGCCTCGGAGGCCGAGCGCACCGTGTGGCAGCACCTGCGGGCGCACCTGCGCCCGGGAGACGTCCTGGTGGCCAACCAGAGGTTCACCGATGTCACCAAGGACCACGAGATCGACCTGCTTGTCCTCCTCGCGGGCTGCGGCGTGGTGGCCGTGGAGGTCAAGGGCGGCTCCGTCAGCCACGACGGGCACGGTTGGACTCGTCGCCAGCTCGGGACCGACGTGCGCATCGACCCGGTCGGGCAGGCCCGTGACTCGCGCTACGCGGCACGCCAGTACGTCGAGTCCGACCCGAGGTGGCAGGCATCCTCCCGGAGCCGGCTTCGCTGGGCTCACGCCGTGGTGTTCCCAGACGTCGAGGTCGACGCCGACTTCGCCGCGCCCGACTGCCCCCGTTGGCTGGTCCACGGCAGGTCCGAGCTCGAGGCCCTCGCCCAGCGGCTCCGGGCGCTGCTCGAGGAGCAGCACACCCACAACCGTGCCCCGGACGCCGACGACATCACGCTGCTGGTCGACATCCTGCGCGGGCGTAACCGGCCCGCCCACTCCGTGGCAGCCGAGGCCGACGACCGAGGCAGGGCCATCGACCGCCTCACCCAGGAGCAGCTCGCCCTTCTGCGCGTCACCCGGATGCTCAACCGTGTCGAGGTCCGCGGGGGAGCAGGCTCGGGCAAGACCGTCATGGCGCTCGCCCAGGCGAGACAGCTGGCCCACGGCCGGGACGGGATCAAGGCCCAGCGGGTGGCGCTGATCTGCTACTCGCGGGGCCTGGCCGCCCACTTCCGGCGGGAGACCGCGGCCTGGGGGCGCAAGGACCGCCCCGCGTTCGTCGGCCGCTTCGAGGAGCTGGCCCTGCAGTGGGGCGTGCGCACGTACGAGCAGGTCCTTTCCCAGTGGCACGGCCCCGAGCCCGCCCCGACGGTCACCGACTACTACGAGCGCCTCCTGCCTGAGGAGATGGCCAAGGTCGCGGCGGACGTGCCCGAGGGGCAGCGCTTCGATGCCGTGATCGTCGACGAGGCGCAGGACTTCGCGGACCTGTGGTGGGTGCCGGTCTTGGGGGCCCTGCGCGACCAGCAGGCAGGCGGCCTCTACCTGTACTCCGACGTCAACCAGCGGGTGTTCGCGCGCTTCGGCGAGCCGCCGGTGCCGCTGGTGATCCTCATGCTCGACCACAACCTGCGAAACACCCGTCAGATCGGTGAGCTCATCAACCCGCTGGCACCCAACCGGATGCGCCTGCTGGGCGGCTCTGGGCCGGAGGTGACCTTCGTCCCCTGCAGCGCTGCCGAGGCGGTCGGCGTCGCGGACGACCACGTCGACACCCTCCTTGAGGAGGGATGGTCGCCGCGGGACGTGGCCCTGCTGACCGTGGGAACGCGCCACGCGCTCCAGCGAGACGCGGCCGAGACCGATCCCGACGCCTACTGGGCATCCTTCTGGGACGACGACATGACCTTCTACGGCCACGTCCTGGGCTGCAAGGGGCTCGAGCGACGGGCCGTCGTCCTGTGCGTGAACAAGGACCAGGTCCAGCCACGCGACCGCGAGCGGCTCTATGTGGGCCTGTCTCGGGCCATGGACCGCCTCGTCGTCGTCGGGGACCCCGACTACATCGCGAGCGTGTGCGGCGCCGAGGTCGCGGCGCGTCTCGGACTCCCGTCCTCCGCCTGAGGGGGAACCGGGCCCAGCGATGGCCGCAGCGTGGGTCCAGTTGTGACCCGCGTGGAATCCCCTGAGATGCTCTGACGTTGAGCCTCGTATAGGACCACCAGGAGAGGACCACTGTGCTGAACCCGTCCGAGCTGTACCGCTTCGAGACCGACACCGACCCGCAGCAGCTGCGCGCGTCGGTCATGGTGGTGTCCTTGGGCGGCTTCATGGACGCCGGGCACACCCAGCGACTGCTCACCGAACACCTGCTGGCCACGTCCGAGAGCTCGGTGGTGGCCTGCTTCGACGTCGACCAGGTGATGGACTACCGCGGACGCCGGCCCGGGATGGTGTTCGACACCAACCGGTGGGTCAGCTACGAGGACCCGTGCCTGGCCCTGCACCGGCTGTCCGACCGTGACGGCACGCCGTACTTCCTCCTCGCCGGCCCCGAGCCGGACTACCAGTGGGAGCGTGTCAGCGAGGCCATCCGGCAGCTCGTGGTCAACCTCGGCGTCAACCTGGTCGTCACCGCGCACGGCATCCCGATGGCGGTGCCGCACACGCGGCCCATCGGCATGACCGCGCACGCCACCGACCCGCGGCTGATCCCCGAGCAGCTCAACCCCTTCGGCCGGGTCGAGGTGCCGGGCAGCCTGGCCGCGCTCCTCGAGCTCCGGCTCGGTGAGTCGGGCCATGACGCGCTCGGGTTTGCCGTGCACGTCCCGCACTACCTCGCCCAGGCCGAGTTCGCCGACGGTGCCGTGACCGCGCTCAACGCCATCACCGCCGCCACCGGCCTGAACCTGCCGATTGACGAGCTCGTGGCCGCCGCCGGCCTCAACCGTGCCGAGATTGCCCGCGAGGTCGCTGGCTCTGCCGAGGTGGAGCAGGTGGTCGCGGCCCTCGAGCGCCAGTACGACACGTTCATGGAGGGGCTGCAGAAGCCCAGCCTGCTGGCCACCGACGTCAGCGAGCTGCCCTCGGCCGAGGAGATCGGCGCGGAGTTCGAGCAGTTCCTGCGCCAGGTCAACGAGGACGGCGGCGAGAGCGCCCCACCCAGCGCCTAGCCGCGGGCGCCGCGGGGCGCCACGGCAGAATGACCCAGCAGAAGGGCGGAGAGGTGTCCTCTCCGCCCTTCTGCGTGCCGCCTGCCGTATACCGGGGTCTGACCCGGGCATGCCCGCCCGGGTCAGACCCGGGCGTGCCGGGCCCGGCTGAAGCTGTACAGGCCGTAGGCCGCGATGCCGACGGCCACGAGGGTGAGCAGTGCCGGGCCGAAGGGCTGCTCCTTCAGGGTGCGCAACGCGCCGTCGAGCCCGGAGGACTCCTTGGCGTTGCCGTGCACGCCGGCGGCGACGAACAGGGCCCCCACGATCGCGAGGGCCACGCCCTTGGCGATGTAGCCGACGACCCCCGCGCGGGTGGCCCAGACGCCCGGGCTCTTCTCCAGGTCACGCAGGAAGCGCTCGGTGGCGCCCTTCCACACGTGGTAGCCGCCCACGCCGATGATGACGAGCCCGACCAGGCCGACCAGCCAGCGTCCACCGGGCTTGTCCATCAGGCTGGAGGTGAAGTCGACGGTCTGCTGCTTGCCGTTCGAGGACTTGCCGCGCGCGAACTCGAACGTGGTCCAGGCGAGGACGAGGTAGACCGCGGCCTTGCTGAGCGCCTTGACGCGTCCGCCCCACGCCTCCTTGTCGGAGCCAGGGTGCCCGAAGGCCGTGTCCGCCAGCTGCCACAGACCGAGCCCCAGGAAGCCCAGCACGCCGAGCCACAGAACCGCCTGACCCAGGCCGTTGCCCGACAGGGACTGAAGGGCCCCCGCCTGGTCTGCCCGCTTGCCTGACCCACCGCCGAGCCCCCATGCGATCTGCAGAGCGATCCACCCGATGACGAGGTGCAGCACACCGCTGACGGCATATCCCACGCGCGCGGCGCCCTCCAGCGCGGGATGGTCACTGGCTTGGCGCGCCTCGCGCACCACGTCGTTCATATCGGTCATGGGGCACACCCTGTCACGTCGATCAGTCTTTTGCCTCGGACCACCTGCGGATGATCGAGGCGTCCGCGACGAACCGCACCTGGGTCGAGCCGGTCCAGCGTCTGGCACTGTCCTCGAGCGCTGCGACCAGCCTGTCGCGGACCTCCTCGGCCGCGGCCTCGGGGACGTGGACGAGGAGCTCGTCGTGCAGGCACAGGACGATCTGGGCGCCGAGGTCTCGGGTGGTGGCGCGCACCGTGGCCGCCCAGGCCTTGAACAGCTCGGCCGCCGCCCCCTGGATGACCGCGTTGCGGGCGAACCGCCCCCGGGCCGCGTCGTGGGCCGCCTCGCTGCCGGGTGGCACGTCGGCCAGGGTGCGGTCGAGGCGGATGGTGCGACCGCCGAAGGTGCGCACCGGCTGTCGGCGCACGCCGGCGGCATACGCCCGGTCGAGGTAGGCCATGGCGGTCGGGTAGGCGCGCTCGAGCCCCTTGAGGGCTTCGCCGGCGGCGCCGCTGCGCTGGCCGTACATTGCGGCGAGGACGGCGATCTTGGCGGTGGGCCGGTCCACCCCAAGCGCAGCGGCGACTGGCGCGTAGAGGTCGTCGGCGCGCGTGGCCGCGGCGAACGCGCGGTCGCCCGACACCGCGGCGAGCACGCGGGGCTCGATCTGGCCGAGGTCGGCCCGCACGAAGACGTGGCCGGGGTGGGCCGCGATCGCCGGTCGGAGCTCGGCCGGGAGGTTGTGGAGCCCGTTCTGGGCGGTCATGCGGCCAGCGGCGCCGTCGCAGGCCGTCCACGCGCCGCGCAGCCGGTCGTCCGCACCGACATGGGCGGCGAGCCAGCCGTGGCCGTAGGTCGTGGCGATGCGCTCGGCCTTGCGCCACTGCAGCAGTGCCTCGACGACGGGGTGTGTCTCGCGGAAGGGGGCCAGCACCCACTTGCGCGTGCTGGGGACGACGACCCCGACCGACGCCAGGAGCTCGCGGACCTGCAGCGGGTTGCGCAGGTCGGTGGCCTCCCTGCCGGGGACGTGACCGAGCACCTGCGCGTCGCGCCGCGCGCGGATCTCGCGGGCCTGCGCCTCACTGCTCGGCCGGGGCCCTGCGGCCGCCTCGATGAGGAGCGTCGCGGCAGCCCGGTCGACCGGCAGGCCGTCGCGCGCGAGCTCCACACACAGCAGGGCCGCGGCGGACTCGGAGTGGGCGGTGGCCACGGCGCGTTCGCTCGCGCTGGCGAGCAGCGCCTCCTGCCGGCTGGCGCAGTCCAGGGCAGCGTGGGCCCAGGCGAGCAGGCGTGCCTCGTCCACCGGCCACGCCGGCGAGCCCACATCCGGGCGCAGGTAGCCGTCGGCGCGCAGCGGCGAGCCGGGATCTGCCGCGCGGTCCTCGGGGCTGTCGAAGTCGAACAGGTCGCCAGCCGAGGCCCTCGGGAGCGCGCCGGTGCCCAGGCCGTGGGCGGTGGCCCAGGCGAGCTGGGGCGAGGCGTGCCACCCGCCGACAGCCACCCGGTGCGCCTCGGCGATGTCCCAGCAGCGGGCGAGTGGTACCCGGGCTGCCACCAGC
>DASULG010000170.1:0-6067 GCA_036278335.1 Pedococcus sp. | reverse complement strand
CAGGACGCCGCCGATCATCCACGGGCGCCGGCGGCCGAAGCGCGACGTCGTGCGGTCGGAGAGCCGGCCGAACAGCGCGTTTCCGATGAAGGCCGCGATCGCGCCGACACCGAGCGCGAGACCGAGGGCGCTGGTGCGAGCCGTCGGGTCGGGCAGCAGGGTGTTGACTTTCAGGGCCATGCTGACGATCACCGGGCCGAGCAGCGCGACGAAGAGGCCGAACTGGGCGAACCCGAGGGCGAAGACGAAGCCTCGGGACTTGGGCTCGCGGGGCTTCTCGCCGCAGCGCAGGGGCCGCGGCTCGGTAGCCAGGGCGGTGTGTGTGGGGATGGTCATCGTTGACTCCAGAACACTCGGTCGCCGGGCCACGCTGCCCGCCGTCTGCATCGAGGAGACCATCAACGCGTCGGTATTGAAAATAGTATCTATTAACTATTTATCAATTCGTGACCTTGACCGGCCGACCTTTCAGGTATGCCGCGTGGGCGCCGTTGGCGCCGGTGCATGATGGGGCCGTGGCCACCATCGTCTACGTCCATGCCCATCCCGATGACGAGGCGTCCCAGACCTCCGGATCCATGGCGCGCGCCGCCGCGGAGGGGCACCGCGTCGTGGTGGTGTTCGCGACGAACGGCGACCACGGGGAGGCGCCGGACGACCTGGCCGAGGGTGAGGCAGTGGTCGACCGCCGCCGCCGCGAGGCCCAGGCTGCTGCGGGCGTCCTCGGGCTCTCCCGGGTGGCCTGGCTCGGCTACGCCGACTCCGGCATGACCGGGTGGGAGCAGAACCACCACCCGGGCTCCTTCCACCTCGCGGACCTCGAGGAGGCGGCGGGCCGGCTCGCCCAGATCCTCGACGAGGAGGGCGCCGACCTCGTGGTCGGCTACGACTGGCACGGCGGCTACGGCCACCCCGACCACGTCAAGGTCCACCACCTCGTGCACCGCGGCGCCGAGCTCGCGGCCAGCCGGCCCCGGGTGCTGGAGTCGACGATGAACCGCGACCTGGTGCGCCGGATGTTCGAGGCGGCGAAGGCCGCGGGCATGGCAGACGTCAGCTGGGACCCGGACGCGCCCATGGACGACGGCAACCCCCTCGGCACGCCCGAGGACGAGATCCACCTGCAGGTCGACGTCCGCGCCCACCTGCACCAGCGGCGCTCGGCGCTGCAGGCCCATGCCAGCCAGGCCACCGACATCGGGGCGTTCCTCGGCATGCCGGACGACGTGTTCGAGATGTTCTTCGGCGCCGAGCACTACATCGAGCGGGGCCGGCAGCCGGGCATGCGCCGCGGCTGGTTCTTCGAGGACTAGAGGCCTGCCGGCCAGCCGGCGCCGGGGGAGCGGGCCATCACGGCTCCAGCAGGACCACGTCGGGGCAGCTCAGAGGTGTTTGAGGGCCTCGCGCCTCGACAGGGGTGAGAGCCGGTCGCCGTAGCCCGCCACCGTCTGGCGGACCCACCCCGGGTCGGTGCGCGCATACTGGCGCAGCGCCCACCCGATGGCCTTGCGGATCCAGAACGACGGGTCCTCGAGGTTCGGCTCGATGCAGTCGGCCAGCAGCTGGGTGTCGGTCCGCTCCTTGAAGGTCAGCTGGCTGAGGATGGCCGAGCGC
The DNA here is from genome assembly GCA_036278335.1 of Pedococcus sp. GTDB lineage: Bacteria > Actinomycetota > Actinomycetes > Actinomycetales > Dermatophilaceae > Pedococcus_A. Next base: position 4,453 of record DASULG010000170.1, on the reverse strand, counting down.
CGCAGCCACAGGTCGTCGGCCCGGGCCCACTCGCGCATGAGCGGGCCGACCTCGTCGCGGTGGTGCAGCAGGACGAGCCCCACCCGGTCGGCGGCGACCTGGTCGACGAGGTCCCACCAGGCGCCGGTCGTGACCAGGTGGGCGTACAGCGGCAGGGCCCCGGGGTCCTGCCACCCGCGGTAGGCGCGGTGCCCCGCCAAGGCGATCGCGGCATACCTCTCCTCGCGGTACGTGGCGCCGTCCCAGAGCCCGCGCACGGTGTCCTCCCAGTCCCGGCGGTCGGTGATGCGGTATGCCGGGTCGGCGAGGATCGGGCGCAGGACCGCCCTGAGCTGGGGCGCGGTCAGCCCTCGAAAGGGCAGGGAGGACTTCATGTAGGACTGCTGCGCCCGGGCGCGCTCGGGGTCGCCGCTCTCAGCCAGGGCCTGCTGGATCCGTGCAACCAGGTCGTGTCGAACCACGGGACGAGCATCGCGTACACGTCCTCCCGAGGCTCCGGGTTTGGGGGATCGCCGACGCCCTGGCGGAGGTGAACCCCCACGTCCAGGCCTCAGGGCTCGGGTGGGGACTCCAGGGCGAGGGCGATCGTGAGGTCCAGCACCACCCTCGGGTCGTCGAGCGCGTCGCCGAAGGCCTCGCGGACCTGCCCCATCCGGTAGCGGACCGTCTGGGGGTGGACATGCAGGTCGGCCGCCACCTGCTCACGCCGGCCGTGGTGCAGCAGCCACGCGCGCAGCGTCTCCTCCAGCCGGGCCCGCGCGGCCGGGCGCAGCGCGTCCAGCGGTGCCAGGGCGCTCTCCCGCAGGTCCGCGAGCGCGCTCGGGTCGGCGGTGAGCACGAGCTCCCCGAGCCTCGTCTCGGTGTCCACGGCCGCGCGGGTGCGCGGGAGGGACCGGGCCCGCCGCGCGCGCTCGTACGACAGGTGCGCCTCGGTCCAGCGCCGCGCCGGGCCGATGACGGCGCGCCGCTGGTCGAGGAGCCGGGCCAGGCGCACCCGCCCCGGTCCGGTGCTGTCGGGCACCAGCAGCACCGCGAGGTTCTCTGCCTCGTCCAGGTCGGGAAGCTCGCCGCTGACGTGCAGCGTGTGCTGCCCGAGGTGGCCGAGCACCGCGGGCACGTGGTGCTGGGGCAGCAGGACTGCCGTCAGCGAGCGCGGTGGCTCCCAGGCCGCCTGCTCCGCGGCCGCCTCCAGCGCCGCTGCGTTCTCTCCAGCCAGCAGCTGTCTGGCCAGCCGCTCGAGGTACCGCTCGCGCACCCGTCCCGTCGTGGCCACCTCGTCCCCGTGCCCCGCGACGCTGGCGGCCGACAGCTCGTCGATGTAGGCGAAGACCAGCTCGGCGAAGCGCCCCACCGTCGCAGCCGGCACGTTGCAGGCGACCGCCACCTCGGAGAAGTGCCGCCACGACACCCTGGCCCCGATCCGGTACGCCGCCAGGAGCGCGTCCACCGAGCGACCGCTGCGCGCCTCCCCGCGCCCGAGGTCGTATGCCGCGGCGGTGCTCTGCGCGATGGGCACCGAGGGGTCGGAGACCCCACCGCGGGTCGCCATGGTGAGGAAGTTGGCCAGGGCCAGCTGGACGGCGCCGCGGATGTTCTGGCCCAGCCCCCCGGCCAGGGCCCCCGCATACCCGGGGACCTCGACCATGATCGACTCGACGGCCTCGTCGGCGGCGGCGGTGATGGCGCGGGCCAGCTGCTCCTGGGTCTGCGGGTCGAGCTCCAGCAGGGCGGCCTGGGTCGCCACCCGGTCAGTGGGATCCGTCATATTTGTCCTCAGCGAACAACTCGAAGGCTTCGATTCACATCGCTTGGTCAGGATTCTAGTCTCCTGGGCGGGGATGCTGGAAGAGTGAGTACTACGACCGCAACCCCCAGGCGAGCGACCCTTGCCTCCCGGGTCCTGCGGGCGGCCGAGCTGGTGACCACCCCGCTCCTGCCCGCCGACTACCTCGACCTGATCAGCCCGCTGCGGGCCGGCGCCGACCTGCGCGGCCGCATCGTCGACACCCGACGCGAGACCGCCGACGCCGTGACCCTGGTGATCCGCCCCGGCCGGGGCTGGCTCGGGCACGTGCCGGGCCAGTACATCCGTGTCGGCGTCGACGTGGACGGTGTCCGCCAGTGGCGCGCCTACTCCCTGACCTGTCCCGCCTCGGCCCCTGACGGCTGCATCACCGTCACGGTCAAGGCCATTCCCGAGGGCAAGGTCAGTAACCACCTCGTGCGCCGCGCCCAGCCCGGCACGATGATCATGCTCGACCAGGCCAAGGGCGACTTCGTCCTGCCCGAGGCCCGCCCCGAGCGTGTCCTGTTCCTCACCGCCGGCAGCGGCATCACCCCCGTCATGGGCATGCTCCGCAACCACCTCGACGAGCTCACCGACGTCGTCGTGCTGCACTCGGCCCCCACCGCGGCCGACGTCGTCTTCGGCGACGAGCTCCGCGAGCTGGCGGCCCAGGGGCGGATCACCCTGCTCGAGCAGCACACCGACACCGACGGCCTCCTTGACCTCGCCGCGCTGGCGAGCCGCGTCCCGGACTGGGCCGGCCGGCATACCTGGGCCTGTGGCCCTACCGGCATGCTCGACGCGGCCGAGGAGCAGTGGGCCGCGGCGGGTGTCGCGGACCGCCTGCACACCGAGCGCTTCCGACCCACCGTCGTCGCCGCGGGCGAAGGCGGCACCGTCACCTTCGCGACCCAGGGCCAGGTCGTCGAGGCCGACGGGGCCACCCCCATCCTCGACGCGGGCGAAGAGGCCGGCGTCCTGATGCCGTCCGGATGCCGCATGGGCATCTGCTTCGGCTGCGTCGTCCCGCTGCGCGACGGCGCGGTCCGCGACCTGCGCAACGGCGAGATCACCACCGCCACCCCCGAGGCCACCGTGCCCATCCAGACCTGCGTGTCGGCTGCTGCCGGCGCCTGCGAGATCGAGCTCTGAGGAGAGACATGACTGCCACCGCCGAGACCCTCACGCCCGTGCTCAGCACGACCACCCCTGCGAGCGCCGCCACCCCTGCCGGCGCTGGCGCCCCTGCCACTTCTGGCACTCCCGCCACCGCCGGTGCCACCGCAGGTGCCGCCGAGGCCCGCAAGGCCGCCCGCAACAGCCGGCTCACCGTCGCCGCGCCCGTCGAGCGCCGCCCCAATGCCCGGCGCTCCGGGCGCCCCGACCCCACCGCGCACCTGAGCCCTGAGCAGATCGAGGAGCTCGGTCGCGAGCTCGACGTCATCCGGCAGGAAGTCATCGACTCCCGCGGTGCCGGCGACGCGGCATACATCCGCAAGGTCATCAAGACCCAGCGCTGGCTCGAGGTGGGCAGTCGCGGCGTGCTGCTGTTCTCGATCTTCCCGCCGGCCTGGCTGGTGGGTACCGCCGGCCTGTCGGTCGCCAAGATCCTTGAGAATATGGAGATCGGCCACAACGTCATGCACGGCCAGTGGGACTGGATGCGCGACCCCAAGATCCACTCGATGAGCTGGGAGTGGGACAACGCCGCGCCCGCGTCGATGTGGAAGCACTCGCACAACGAGCTGCACCACACCTTCACCAACGTCCTGGGCCGCGACAACGACCTCGGCTACGGCATCATGCGGGTCGACGAGGACCAGAAGTGGGTGCCGATGTACCTCGGCCAGCCGCTGTACAACTTCCTCAACGCCTGCTTCTTCCAGTACGGCATCGCCGCCTACGACCTCGAGGTGGGCAAGTACCTCAAGGGACGCAAGGACAAGGAGGTCTTCCGCCGCGACGGCAAGAAGGTCCTCGCCAAGATCGCCCGACACGGCACGCGCGACTACCTCCTGCACCCGCTGCTGTCAGGGCCGTCCTTCTTCCACACGATGGGCGCCAACGCGGTCGCCAACCTGGTGCGCAACCTGTGGACCCACTCGGTGATCATGTGCGGCCACTTCCCCGAGGGTGTCGAGACGTTCACCAAGGACTCCATCGAGGGTGAGACCCGCGGCGAGTGGTACCTGCGGCAGATGGTCGGCTCGGCCAACATCAGCGGCAGCAAGGCCATGCACGTCATGACCGGCAACCTCTCGCACCAGATCGAGCACCACCTGTTCCCGGACCTGCCGAGCAACCGGTACGCCGAGATCGCGCCCAAGATCCAGGACATCTGTGAGCGCTACCGCCTCAGCTACGTGACCGGCTCGCTGCCCCACCAGGTGGCCTCGGCGTGGAAGCAGGTCATCGTGCTGTCCCTGCCGAACGGCGCCGCTGAGAAGGTCAAGACCACGGCCAAGACGCGGGTGAGCCGGGCCCTCGGGGTGTTCCGCCGGGTGCAGGCCGCGTCGTAGCGGCGTCGTAGCGGCGTCGGAGCCGCGCTGGGGTCGTCTCCGGGTTGCCCGTGGCCGGGCCCGCAGGGCGGACCGTCTCAGGCCGCGCCGTAGCGCGCCTGCGCGCGGGCCCTGGCCTTGGCGGCCTCCGCCTCGCGGTTCTTCGGCG
>DASULG010000169.1:0-2318 GCA_036278335.1 Pedococcus sp. | reverse complement strand
GCACTCGACGAGCCTCGGGCCGAGGGTCGGGTGCGCGAGGTAGGCCTGCGCCTCCTCGAGCCCCGACAGGGCGTAGAACTGCGCGGTCTGGCTTCGGCCCAGGCCGGCGACCTGCGGGAAGACGAACCACATCCAGTGGCTCCTCTTGCGCCCGGCGCGCAGCTCGCTCAGGGCGGTGGCGTACGTGCCGCCGTCCTCCTGGGCGGTGACGAACCGGGTCAGGTCGAAGGAGGCGCTCATGCCGTCCATGGTGTCGGACCGTGGGCCTCATGTGGGGGAATCCCGACGCCCGGGGGTCGGCGAAACCCCACAGCATCGGCGAACCCCCACAGCGCGGAGTCGGCTGCGCCTAGCGCAGGCCCAGCGCGGGTATAGCGCAGGCCTAGCGCAGGGAGGCCAGGAGCGCCCCGACCTCGACGCGCCGGCCCGTGTGGAAGGGAACCTCCTCGCGGACGTGCAGGCGAGCGCGGGACGCCCGCAGCTCGCGCATCAGGTCGACGATGCGGTGCAGCTCGTCCGCCTCGAAGGCCAGCACCCACTCGTAGTCGTTCAGCGCGAACGAGGCGATGGTGTTGGCCCGCACGTCGGGGTACTCGCGCGCCATCTGCCCGTGCTCTCGCAGCATGTCGCGCCGCTCCTTGTCCTCGAGCAGGTACCACTCGTAGGAGCGCACGAAGGGGTAGACGCAGATGAAGCTCTTGGGCTCCTCGTCGGCCAGGAACGCCGGGATGTGGCTCTTGTTGAACTCGGCCGGCCGGTGCAGCGCCGCCGCGGACCAGGTGGGCTCGAGCAGCTGCCCGAACCGGGTCTTCAGGAAGCGGCGGTAGGCCCCCTGCACGTCCTCGATGCGCTCGGCGTGCCACCACACCATGAAGTCGGCCTCGGCCCGCAGGCCACCGATGTCGTAGACACCGCGGGTCACCACGCCCTCGGCCTCGAGCTCGGCGAACAGCTCGTCGACCTCCTTGGCCATCACGTCGCGGTCGTCGCCGAGCGGCGCCGTCACGGCGAACACGGACCACATGGCGTAGCGGATGGAGTCGTTGATCTCGCGGATCCTGGACGGGGAGGGCTTGCCGGTCATGGGCCCCATTCTCCCCCTGCCCGCGGGACGGCTGTCAGGTGGGTGGCCACCGCCGAGGCCGCCACGCGACCGCTGCCGATGCACGCGGGAATACCGACCCCCGCGTATGCCGCGCCGGCCAGTTCCAGCCCCGGCAGGGCCTGCGTGGCGGCCTGCACCCGCGCGATGCGCTCGACGTGCCCCACGGCGTACTGCGGAAGGCCGCCGCCCCAGCGCTTCACCTGGGCGTCCACCACCCGGGTCAGGGGCCGGCCCAGGGCCTCGCCGACCTCGTGCACGGCGAGCGCCACCAGGTCCTGGTCGGGCCGCTGGAGGTCGGCCTCCTCCCGGGCGCGGCCCACCGAGGCGCGCAGGAAGAACGCCTCGTCCGAGGCGCTGGCAGCCCACTCCCACTTGGCCGACGTGAACGTGCTGGCCTTGATGCCGCGCCCGTCGACCGGCGGCACCAGGAACCCCGAGCCCGGCAGCTCTCCCAGACCTTCCTTGGCCACGGCGAGCGTGATGATCGCCATGGAGGCGTACTCGACGGCGGCCAGCTCCTCGGCCGCAGCCGGGGCGTGGGCGCGCAGCAGCCGCGAGGCGGGCGCGGCCGGCACGGCCAGCACCACGGCATCCGCCTCGAGCGTCTGCGGGTCGGGGCGCGGTCCGGTCACGACGGCCCAGCCGCCCCGGGGTCGGGCGTGCAGCTCCCGGGCGATCACCCCGGAGCGGATCTGTACGCCGCGCTCGCGCAGGCCCGCGCAGAGCAGCTCGGGCAGTCGGCCCATGCCCCCGACGAGGCCGGCGAAGACCGGGCTGGTGTTCGCGGCGCCGGCTCCTGCGGCTGCCCGCGCGGCGGCGGTCAGGCTTCCCCCGGAGCGGGCCACCTCGAACAGGCCCGGCACGCACGCCTGCAGGGACAGGCGGTCGGCGTGCCCGGCATACACGCCCCCGAGCAGGGGCTCGACGAGCCGGTCCACCACGGCCCTGCCGAGCCTCGCGCCGATATAGTCGCCGACCGGGACGTCTGCTTCGAGACCGCCCGCAGGCCAGGGCCGCTCGTCGGCTGCCCGAGCCACCTCGTCATCGGTGAGCAGGCCCCGTGCCGACCCCGGATCCCCCGGGATGCCCATGAGCGTGCCCTTGGGCAGCGGGTGCAGCGAGCCGCGGGACCACACGGCTGCGGCCGTCGTGACCGGCTGGGTCAGCAGGGCCCCAGCACCGATTTCCTCCACCAGGGCGAGACCCTCGGGGC
>DASULG010000168.1:0-11174 GCA_036278335.1 Pedococcus sp. | reverse complement strand
GTCAAGGAGGGCGCCGACCCCGTCGCCAGCGAGCTGGTCTTCCTGCTCACCGACCCGCAGGGCGCCCTCAAGGTCGGCACGGTCAAGGGTCTGGAGGACCTGCCTGCAGACGGGGTGGAGAAGACGACCACCGGCAAGATCACGAAGGCTCCCGGCTACACCATCCTCAACGCCAGGCAGGTCAACGCCCGGAGCAAGGAGCTCAACACGTTCGCCGTCCCCACTAGTGACGGTGGCGGGGTCAAGAGCGTCGGCCTCAGCGAGGCGTTCGAGGGCAAGCCGGCCATGAGCTACGACAAGGCCGCGGACACCCTCACGGACTCCGGTACGGGCAAGACCTACGTCCCGAGCGGGGCGCGCTGGGTTCCCAAGGACGGCCAGGGCGACGCACTGGCGATCGGCTGGAAGGAGAATGTCGGCCTCGGCAACTACCAGCGCGTGTTCAGCGACGCGACCATCCGCGCCGGCTTCGTGAAGATCTTCCTCTGGAACGTGGCCTTCGCGGTCATCTCCGTCGCCTCGACGTTCCTGCTCGGGATGCTCCTTGCCCTGCTCTTCAACGACCCGCGGCTGAAGGGCAAGGCGTTCTACCGCTCCGTCCTGATCCTCCCCTACGCCCTGCCTGGCTTCGTGACGGCGCTGGTGTGGGCCTCGATGTTCAACCAGGACTACGGCCTGATCAACAAGGTCCTGCACCTGGACGTCGACTGGCTGGGCAACGCCTGGGCCGCCAAGGCCGCCATTCTCACGGCCAACCTGTGGCTGGGCTTCCCCTACATGTTCATCGTGTGCACCGGCGCCCTGCAGTCGATCCCCGCCGACGTGCGCGAGGCGGCCCACATCGACGGCGCCGGCGCCCTGCGCATGCTGCGCTCGATCACCATGCCGCTGCTGCTGGTGGCTGTCGGCCCGCTGCTCATCGCGAGCTTCGCCTTCAACTTCAACAACTTCAGCCTGATCTACCTCTTCACGGAGGGAGGGCCCTTCGAGGCCGGCAACACCCAGATCGGTGCCACCGACCTGCTCATCACCTACGCCTACCGTCTCGCCTTCAGCGGTGTGACACCCAACTACGGCTTCGCGGCCGCAGTGTCCATGCTCATCTTCATCCTCGTCGCAGCCATGAGCATTCCCGGCTTCCGGCGCACCAAGGCCCTGGAGGAGATCAACTGATGACCGTAGAACCGCTTCAGGGAGGCCTGGCCGTCGCGACGGCAGAGCGCGTCGAGGCCGGCAGTGTTGCCGCTCAGCAGAAGGCGCCGCGGCGCCCCGGGAGTGGCGTCTGGTGGCGCCACCTGCTGGCCATCGTCGCCATCGTGTGGGCGCTGTTCCCGATCGTCTTCATCGTGTCGGCGGCCATCAACCCGTCGGGCACGCTCAACACCGCCGAGCTGCTGCCCACCCGGATGTCGTGGAGCAACTTCGACGCGCTGTTCAACGACCCGGCCCGGCCCTACACGTCCTGGTACCGCAACTCGATGATCGTGGCCGGCGTCGGCTCGCTCGCGTCGGTCTTCCTCGGGGCGTGCGCGGCCTACGCCTTCTCGCGGCTGCGCTTCACCGGCCGTCGCCCGGGCCTGCTCGCCCTGCTGCTCTTCCAGATGTTCCCGGCGCTGCTGGCCTTCGTCGCGCTCTACATCACCTTCGACAAGATCGGCGACGTCCTGCCGGCGATCGGCCTCAACAGTGTGTACGGCCTCATGCTCTGCTACCTCGGTGGCGCGATGGGCGCCAACGTGTGGCTGCTCAAGGGCTACTTCGACACCGTCCCGCGCGAGCTCGACGAGGCGGCCAAGGTCGACGGAGCCAGCCACGCCCGCATCTTCTTCACCATGACGCTGCGCCTGGTGATGCCGATCCTGGTGACGGTCTTCATGCTCTCGTTCGTCGGTCTGTTCAGCGAGTTCCTGCTCGCCAGCATCTTCCTGCGCGACGTCGACCAGCAGACGCTCGGTGTCGGGCTGTGGGCCATGCAGAAGGCCGACAAGAACCGGTACTTCGGGCAGTTCTGCGCCGGTGCGGTGCTCGCCTCCCTGCCGGTGGTCCTGCTCTACCTCAGCTTCCAGCGCCAGCTGATCAGCGGTCTGACGCAGGGATCGGTGAAGTGAGCGGACCCTCAGTCCAGCCCGACCTGCTCGGCCAGCCCCACCACGACGGATCAGAGCTCTACGTCTCCAACCCCTACCCGGCGCTCGGCGAGAGCGTCACCGTCCGGGTCCGCGTGCCCAGCGACGCGGACGTCACCGCGGTCCACGTGCGCACCACCCCCGACGCCGAGCCCGTCTTCACCGACGCCGTCGTCGAGCGCACCACCGAGACGGAGACGTGGTGGGCGGCGCAGATCGTGTGCCACAACCCCGTCACGAGCTACCGGTTCATCCTCGAGGGCGGCCCCACGGCATACCAGTGGCTCAACGGCACCGGTGTGCACCAGCGGGACGTCCCGGACGCCGCCGACTTCCGGCTGACGGCCTTCGGGGCCCCGCCGGCCTGGGCCGGCGAGGCCGTGGTCTACCAGGTTTTCCCGGACCGGTTCGCCCGCTCGGCTGGGCAGGACTCCCGGGAGGTCCCGGACTGGGCCGTCCCCGCCGGCTGGGACGAGGCGCCGCGGCTGGAGCCGGGTGTCATCTCCCGGCAGCTGTTCGGCGGCGACCTCGACGGCATCACCGAGCGGCTGGACCACATCGCCGAGCTCGGCGCCAACGTCGTCTACCTGACGCCGTTCTTCCCGGCCCGCTCCAACCACCGCTATGACGCCTCGAGCTTCGACCAGGTCGATCCCGTGCTGGGCGGCGACGAGGCCCTCAGCCGCCTGGTCGACGCGGCGCACGAGCGCGGCATGAGGGTCCTGGGCGACTTCACCACGAACCACACCGGCGACGCCCACGAGTGGTTCGTCACCGCCCAGCAGGACCCCGACGCCGAGGAGCGCGGCTACTACTTCTGGGAGGGCGAGGAGTACGTCGCGTGGCTCGGGGTCCCCTCCCTGCCCAAGCTCAACTACGACAGCGCACCGTTGCGCCACCGCGTCTTCGAGGACAAGGAGGGCGTGGTGCGCCGCTGGATCACCGGCGACACCGCCCTCGACGGCTGGCGGGTCGACGTGGCCAACATGACGGGCCGCTACCGCGGTCAGGACCTCAACCACGACATCGCCCGGCAGATGCGCCTGGCGATGGACGATGCTGCCCCCGACGCCCTGCTCGTGGGCGAGCACTGCCACGACTACACCCAGGACGCGCAGGGCGACGGCTGGCACGGCGTCATGAACTACGCCGGCTTCACCCGGCCGGTCTGGACCTGGCTCCGGGACCGGGGGCACGCGCCCAAGTTCCTCGGCTCCCCGCTGATGGTGCCCCGCCTCGGTGGCGCCTCGGTGATGGAGACGATGCGGGAGTTCGCGGCCGGCGTGCCCTGGGCCACGGTCCGGCACAGCTTCAACCTGGTCGGCTCGCACGACACCACGCGGATCCGCACCCTCGTGGGCGAGGACGCCAGGCAGGTCGACGTGGCCGCGGGGCTGTTGTTCACCGTCCCCGGCATCCCGATGCTCACGTACGGCGACGAGATCGGCATGGAGGGCGAGTACGGCGAGGACGGCCGCCGCCCCATGCCGTGGGGCAGCGACGGCTGGGACTCACGCCTGCTGGAGACCTACCGTGGGCTCATCGCCGCACGGAGGAGCTCGCCTGCGCTGCGCGAGGGCGGCATGCGCTGGGTGTACGCCGACGACGAGGCACTGGTGTTCCTGAGGGAGACACCGTCCGAGGTGGCGCTGGTCCACTGTGCGCGCGACGCGCACGATCCGGTGGTGTTGAGCACGCGGCACCTGCCCGGCATCGCCGGCGCTCAGGCGGCATACGGCCACGGGCTTGCTCTGGGGGAGGGCACAATGACGCTGACGGCAACGGGGCCGCAGGTCTCGATCTGGACATGGACGGTGGGGGAGTGAAAGCACGGCTTGCCGATATCGCAGCACACGCAGACGTCAGTGAGGCGACGGTCAGCCGTGTGCTCAACGGGAAGCCCGGGGTGGCGGAGTCCACCCGGCAGGCAGTGCTCACCGCCCTGGACGTCCTCGGCTACGACCGGCCGTCCCGGCTGCGGCGCAAGAGCGCTGGGCTCGTCGGCCTGATCGTCCCGGAGCTGACCAACCCGATCTTCCCGATGTTCGCCCAGATCATCGAGACGGCGCTGGCGCGGCACCGCTTCACCCCGGTCCTGTGCACCCAGACGCCGGGCGGCGTCCACGAGGACGAGTACGTCCAGATGCTGCTCGACCGCGGCGTGGCCGGGATCATCTACGTCTCGGGCCAGCACGCCGACACCACGACCGACGCCGAGCGGTACACCAAGCTGCGCGAGCGGGGCCTGCCGATCGTCCTGGTCAACGGCTACCACGAGGGCATCGACGCGCCCTTCATCTCCAACGACGACGTCGCCTCGATGGAGCTCTCGCTCAGCCACCTGGTCGCGCTCGGGCACACCGAGATCGGGCTCGCCATCGGCCCCGACCGCTACGTCCCGGTCATCCGCAAGATCACGGGCTACCGCAACTCGATGAAGTCGCTGCTGGGCCGCGACGACGTCGAGGACCTGATCGAGCGCACCATGTTCTCCGTCGAGGGCGGCGACAGCGCGGCCACCCGGCTGATCGGGAAGGGCTGCACGGCCGTCGTCTGCGGCTCGGACCTCATGGCGCTCGGCGCCATCCGGGCAGCGCGGCGGCTGGGCCTCGAGGTGCCGCACGACTTCTCCGTCGTCGGCTACGACGACTCCACGCTCATCGCGTTCACGGACCCGCCCCTGACGACGGTGCGCCAGAGCGTGCAGGCCATGAGCGAGGCCGCGGTGCGGGCCCTACTCGACGAGATCGCCGGGGAGCCGGCCCCTCGGGCGGAGTACATCTTCCGCCCGGAGCTCGTGGTGCGAGGCTCGACCGGGCCTTGCCGGCCCCGCTGACCCGCCGCTGAGCTCCCCCTGACCTTGCCGATGGCCCCCTTGGGCCGCGCCGGTCGTCAGCGGGCAGAGTTGGGCGCAGCGCCGGCGCGGAGCTCCCGCAGCGTGTGCAGCGCCTCGGCGACCTGCTCCGGGGACTCGAGCCGGTAGCGGGCGGCGCTCCTCCCCGGCCCGACCTTGACGCTGACGTCGCGTGGACCCATGACCTCGAAGGCATGCTCGTCGGTGACGTCGTCGCCGAAGTAGAGCACGGCGTCTGCGCCGATCTGGGACGTGAGCGCCATCAGCGCAGTGCCCTTGTCGGCGGTCACGACGGACATCTCGACGACGTCCTTGCCCTGCAGCACCGAGACGCCGGTATGCCGCTCGGCCACCTCGAGCGCGGACCGCGTGGCGGCCTCGGCCAGTGCCGGGTCCTCGCCGCGGGTGTGCAGGACCGTGGCTTTCGGCTTCAGCTCCAGGCGCACGCCCGGGTGGTCGTCGAGGACCTGGTGCAGGTCGGCGGTGAGCCGCTCGAGCAGATCGCGCTGCTCCTGCGAGAACTCCTCCTGGTCGGAGGAGGGGTGGCTGCTCTGGGCGCCGTGGCTGCCGATCCGGGTGACCGGGCTGTCGGGGGCAAGGCCCGCCAGGCGCGTGAGCGCCTCGATGTCGCGGCCCGAGACGACGGCGGTGTGCGTTCCCGGGAGCTCGGACAGGGCGGTGAGGTCCTCGACGGTCCCCCGGAGCGGCCGGGCATCCATCGGGTTGGTGACGAAGGGAGCCAGCACGCCGTCGAAGTCGGTGGCGACCAGCACCACGGGCAGCCGGCAGAAGGCGTCGAGAGCGCTGAGCAGGTCGGCGGGCAGGGCGGCGGGCGCGTCGGCGGACACGGGCATCAGGACGGGTGGTCCGCGGCGTTGACCTGGTGCTCCATCACCGCGGCACGGTCCGCCGCCGCGTGGGCGTCGTCGTCGTTCTGCTCGCGGGGGGTGCGGTTCGGCCGTGCCGGGGCGCTGGCCAGCGCCTCGAGGAAGCGGCTTGCCCAGCGCTGCACGTCGTGGTCGGCGACCCGACGCCGCATGGCCCTCATCCGGCGGCGGCGCTCGGCTTCCGGGGCGTTCATGGCCGTCATGATCGTCTGCTTCAGGCCGGCGATGTCGTGAGGGTTGCAGACGTAGGCCTGGTGCAGCTCGTGCCAGGCGCCGGTGAACTCCGACAGGACGAGCGCCCCTCCGCCGTCGTGGCGGCAGGAGACGTACTCCTTGGCCACGAGGTTCATGCCGTCGCGCAGCGGCGTCACCAGCAGCACGTCAGCGGCGAGGAACATCGCGACCATCTCGTCGCGGGGGTAGGAGTGGTGCAGGTAGTGCACGGCGGCCGAGCCGATGTCGCCGAACTCGCCGTTGACCCGGCCCACTTCGGCCTCGATCTCCTGGCGCAGGTCGCGGTAGGCCTCCACGCGCTCGCGGCTGGGGGTGGCGACCTGCACGAAGACCTGGTCCGGCGGGGCGACGGCGCCGTCCTCGAGGAGCTCGGCGTACGCCTTGAGCCGGTGGCGAAGGCCCTTGGTGTAGTCGAGCCGGTCGACCCCGAGGAGGAGGGTCTCCGGGTTGCCGAGGGAGGCGCGGATCTCCTTGGCGCGCTGGATCACCTCGGGCGTTCGGGCCAGCTCCTGCAGGCCGTTGAAGTCCACGGAGATCGGGATGGCACTGGCGCGCACGACGCGGGTCCCGCCGTCGGTGGAGGCGGTGCGGACGGTGTCGCCCTTGGTGGTGAGCCCCAGGAGGCGCCGACAGGCGCGCAGGAAGTTGTGGGCGTCGTCGACCCGCTGGAAGCCCAGGAAGTCGGCGCCGAGCAGGCCCTCGACCAGCCGCTTGCGCCACGGCAGCTGGGCGAACAGCTCCACGGGCGGGAACGGGATGTGGTTGAACCAGCCGATGCGCACATCCGGGCGCATCTCGCGCAGCATCGCCGGCACGAGCTGGAGCTGGTAGTCGTGGATCCAGACGGTCGCGCCCTCGGCGGCCACCTCGCAGACGGCCTCGGCGAAGCGGCGGTTGACCCGCTCATAGGCCACCCACCAGTAGCGGTGGAAGGACGCCTGGACGATCACGTCGTGGTAGATGGGCCAGAGGGTGTCGTTGCTGAAGCCCTCGTAGTACTGGGCGACCTCCTTCTCGGAGAGCGGCACCGGCCGCAGGTACATGCCGTCCTGGACGAAGGGCTCCGGTGCATCGCCCGCCTCGCCGGCCCAGCCGACCCAGGCGCCGTCCCGGTTCTTCATGACGGACTCCATGGCGGTGACGAGGCCTCCGGGGCTGCGCCGCCACTCGACCGTGCCGTCGTCCGAGACGACCCTGTCGACGGGCAACCGGTTTGCGGCCACGACCAGGTCGAAGGTCTGGGTACTGCCGGACACGCGATCAACTCCCCGAATGCGGTTTGGCCACACAACCCTATGCCGGGGAGCCCTGAGCTGCACAAAGTGCCTCTGGCGCAGGCACAAATCGTCTCTGGCGCTGGGGAGTACGCGCGGGTCTGCGCCCCTTTGGGCCGTTCCTCTGGCGCGGCCCCACCCGCCGGTCTACCGTCAGATCATGAGGATCTCCGATGTGGTGCGCCGCAAGGGCGACAGGGTGTTCACCGTGCGACCGGACGACACCGTGGAGAGCCTGCTGGCCCTCCTGGAAGAGCACCGGATCGGCGCCCTGGTCGTCAGTGAGGACGGCGAGACGGTCTCCGGCATCGTCAGCGAGCGCGACGTCGTCTGGCGGCTCGCGTCCGACGGGGCCGGCATCCTGAAGGCCCCGATCAGCCAGATCATGACCACCGACGTGCGCACCTGCGACCTCGACACCCACATCGAGGACCTGGCGCGGACGATGACCGAGCACCGCATCCGCCACATCCCGGTGGTCATCGACGGCAAGCTCGCCGCGATCGTCAGCATCGGCGACATCGTCAAGCACCGGATCGACGAGCTCCAGGCCGAACGAGACCAACTCGTTGGCTACATCCAGCAGTAGCCTGCCTGACTTCAGCCGGGGAGTCCGCCTACCGTAGGGGCATGACGACGGAGGCGATCGGAGGCGGCGAGGGCTCCATCGGCATGCCCGACTCGGTGTCCATCGGGCCCTACCGACTGCTCCAGCCACTGGGCGAGGGCGGCATGGGGGTCGTCCACCTCGCGCTCGACCCCAGCGGGCGGGCTGTGGCGCTCAAGCTGCTGCGTCCCCACATCGCCCTCGACCCGGGAGCCCGGGCACGGCTGGCCCGGGAGGTGGACACGCTCGGGCGGGTCCGGGACCGCAGGGTCGCGGCCGTCCTCGACGCCGACCTCGAGGGCGACCGGCCGTATGTCGTGACCCGGTACGTCCCGGGCCCCTCGCTGGATGAGGTCGTCAAGGAGACCGGGCCCCTCTCTGGCGCCGACCTGCACCGCCTCGGCCAGGGCCTGGCCCAGGCACTGCACGCCATCCACGCCGCAGGGGTGGTGCACCGGGACCTCAAGCCCGGCAACGTGCTGATGCTCGACGGCGACCCGGTGGTCATCGACTTCGGCATCGCCCACGTGGCCGACGACGTGCGGATCACCATGACCGGGCTGGTCATGGGCACGCCGGGCTACCTCAGCCCCGAGGTCGTCGAGGGTGCGCCGGTCACCGACGCGACCGACTGGTGGGGCTGGGCGGCAACGCTGGCCTTCGCCGCCTCCGGTGTGCCCCCGTTCGGCCGGGGGCCGATGGACGTGGTCCTCAACCGGGTCAGCCGGGGCGAGGCCGATCTCTCGCGGGTCGACCCTCGGCTGGCGCCGCTGCTGCACGCCGCCCTGTCGCCGGACCCCCGCGAACGACCGCACGCCGACGAGATCGTCGAGGCCCTCCAGCGGTATGCCGCCGGGAGGCCCGTCACGGAGGTGCTTCCGGCGGTGCCCACCACGCGGCACACCCAGCCGATCAGCCACCAGCCGCAGCAGTGGCAGCAGCCGTGGCAGCAGCCTCCGGTGGGACCCCTCTCGATGCCCGTCGACCACGAGCCCTGGGGATCGCCCGCCCCCGCCTACCAGGAGAGCGTGCTCGACCACTGGCGCTCACCCGACGACGAGGTCTCCGACTGGCAGGCGGCATGGGAGGGCGGCCAGGGCGAGCCCGACCCGCGCATCGGGCGGCCGAAGCGCAGCGGCAGCCTCTCCGCGCTGCTGCTCGCGGTCGTCGCGGTGGCCGCGACCCGGCCTGCGGTTGCCGTCGCGCTCGTGCTGGTGTGGTGCTGGCTCGCACGCACCGCCGACCGCTCCGTGACCTCCCTGGTCCTGCGCAGGCACACCCGCGGACGGCGGCGCAGCGACGTGCCGCTGGCCGTGGCGGCCAGCCCGTGGCACCTGCTCGTCGGCGCCCTGGCCACGCTCGCCGGGCTGGTGCTGCCCCTGCTGGTCGGGATCTCGGGCGTCTTCAGCGCTGCGCTCGCGACGGTGGCGCTCACCGGGGGCAGCCCGGAGCCGAATGCCGCAGCCCCGATCGCGGTCGGCGCGCTGCTGGCGCTGCTGGTCGCCTGGTGGGGCCCCGGCGGCTCGGCGTTGCGGCGCGGGACCCGAAGCGTCGTGCGGGGAGTCGCGCCGGGCAGGGGCGCGCACGTGGTGGTAGCCGGCGCCCTTCTCGTGGCGGCGGGCCTCGGCACCTGGTCGTACGCGCGTCATGGCACACCGGTGTGGTGGCCGTGGAACTCCCCCGCGGAGATCTGGCAGTCAGGCCTGGGCCTGCGTCGATGAGCCTTCCGCCGGCGCGTCCTACGGGCTGCTGCCGGGACTGGGGATCTTCCGCGGCCTGTACGAGGGAGCTCCTCGATGCACCCTTCGACAACCGGATGGTGCCGAAGCGGCGGGCCCCACGCCGGTGACGGTATGCCGCGGCGGTGGGCCGGCGGCATACCGGGCGTGGCTGTGTGTGACTCGTGTGGATGGTGTGAATTCTGGGTTTATGGGGTTGGATGGGCGGGTTGTCTCGTAGCCTCATCCCTGGCAGCAGTGCCCAATGGTGCATTTGGGGCACTTCGGCTGAGGGACCACAAGTTCACACCGCACACCCAACAAGCACACCCGCGCGCCGAACCTCGTCCGGCGGGTGTCATCGCCGGGAGATCCCCGGGCAGGACGAGGGTGGGGGAACCAACCTGACCCGCTCGCGGGTCTTGGGGTGAAGCCGGTCCGCCGGCCGGGCGCCTGACAGCCCGAACCCGACAGCTCACCTCTCAGGCGCACGTCAGGAGAGGACTCAAACCCGCATGTTCTATGCCCCGAAGCACTCTGTCCGGAAGATCGGCCCCGTGCGTCGCCGCGCCGCTGGCGTTGCTGTGGCCGGATTCGCCACCGTCGGAGCCGGTCTGGCCTCCGCCTCCACCGCCTCGGCCAGCACCGTCTGGGACCGCGTGGCCAGCTGCGAGAGCGGCGGCAACTGGGCGATCAACACCGGCAACGGCTACTACGGCGGCCTGCAGTTCTCGTACGGCACCTGGCAGGCCTACGGCGGCCAGCGCTACGGCCGCACGGCGAACCTGGCGAGCAAGGCCGCGCAGATCACCGTCGCGCAGAAGGTCCTGCAAGCCCAGGGCCCCGGCGCCTGGCCGCACTGCAGCACCGTCGCCGGGCTGACCCGGGCCAACGGCGCGGCGGTGAGCGCAGGCTCGACCACCGCGGCGTCGCGCTCGTCCTCGCGCCCCGCGCTGGCGCGCACCAGCGCCTCCGCCGGGACGCTGGTCGTCGACGGCCTCCGCGGCCCGATGACCAACCGTGCCATCGAGCGCTGGGTGGGCGGCTCCGCCAACGGCTCCCTCTCGCGCACGGACATCCAGCTGCTCCAGCGCCGGGTCGGCTCCGCCCCTGACGGGGTCATCGGCCCGAAGACCGTGCGAGCCCTGCAGGCCACGATCGGGGCCAGCAAGAACGGCGCCCGCTACCTCGACCGCGAGACCGTGCGCTCGCTGCAGCGGTACCTCAACGCCCACTGAGGCGACCGCTGCTCGCTCCGCCCTCGAGAGGGTGGCATTCCGACTCTGGACCTCACGTCAGCATCGGGTTGCCACCCTCTCGTGTGCGGCTCGTTGTCGATGTGCTTGTCTCGGCTGGGGCGCGGGCAGCGGTAGCATCAGCCCCGGTCCCGCGGCCCCGCCGTGGGCCTGGCCGGCGTGGCGCAATCGGTAGCGCACCTGTCTTGTAAACAGGGGGTTAGGGGTTCGAGTCCCCT
>DASULG010000167.1:0-3869 GCA_036278335.1 Pedococcus sp. | reverse complement strand
GAGGACGCGCAGGCCCTTCTGCCCCATCCTCACGTTGGCCTCATCCATTCCGTCCCGCGCCTCGACGATGGGGACCTGGGAGCCGCTGAGCGGGCCGCCCGCGTGGGTGCATCGTGCGATGACGACGTCAGGTGCTCCCTTGACCAGCTCGATCACGTGGTCGACGCCGTCGATGTGCACCCGGTGGAACGTCGCCATGAACTTGTACTCGGAGTCGAACGGAACCTCGGACAGCCGCGGGTAGGCACGCCGTGTCTCCTCGGCGTCGATGCCGAGCTTGGCGGCCAGCACCACGAGTGCCGCCTCGGTCGGGTCACCGATCACCGACCCCTGGTCATCGACAACCGCGTCGCTGTCGAGGGCCAGTCCGAGGCCGAGACGGGTGAAGTCCGGGACGGGGACACCGGCCACCGAATGGATCGCCCCGCTCTTGCGGTACCCCTCTCCGTCGACGGTGAACCACGACCCGCTCGCGTACAACGTCGAGACCATCATCTGGTTCAGCGTGAGCGTCCCCGTCTTGTCGGTGTTGATCGCGCTGGTGGCACCGAGAGTCTCGACGTCGTTGAGGTTCTTCACCACTGCCTTCGCCTCGGCCAGCTGCTTGGCGCCAAGCGACAGCAGGCCTGAGACGAACGCCGGCATGCCCGTCGGAATCGCCGAGATGGCCATCGCAGTACCCAGCAGCAGCAGGTCCTTGCCCGGCATCCCGCGGATCAGTCCCACCCCCACGATGACCGCAACGGCTCCCCAGGCGATGATCCCCAGGACCTTCGTCAGCGAGTCCAGCTCCCTCTGGAGCGGCGACCGGGTGCGCGTCACCGACGTGAGCATCGTCGCGATCTGGCCCATCTGCGTCAGCATCCCTGTCGCGGTGACCACGATCGTGCCGGTGCCGCGGGTCACCGAGGTGTTCTGGAACAGCATGTTGGTCCGGTCGCCCAGGGCAACGTCGGGGGAGGCCAACGCGCCCGCGCCCTTGGGGATGGGCGCGCTCTCCCCCGTGAGCGCCGCCTCCTGCGCTTCCAGCGTCGCAGACCGGACGATCCGTCCGTCGGCGGGCACGATGTCGCCTGCCTCGAGCTGGACGATATCGCCCGGAACGATCTGGGTGGCTGCGACCAGGCTCACCTCGCCGTCGCGGACCACCCGTGCCTGCGGCACCTGCATCCTGGCGAGAGCATCGACGCTGGCGCGTGCCGTCAGCTCCTGTCGGGTGCCCAGCGCGAGGTTGAGCAGGATGAGCACTGCCACGATGACCCCGGTCGAGAGCTCCCCGATCAGCAGGCTCACGACCACGACCGCGACCAGCATGATGTTCATGGGGTCACGCAGCTGCGAAGCGGCAATCGCCCAAACCGACGGCGGTTTCTCCGCAGCGATCTCGTTGGGGCCGTATGCCGTGAGCCGGCTCGCCGCCTCCGCACCGGTTAGCCCTGAAACGGCATCGGAGCTGGTTGCGGCGACGACCTCCTCCGCCCTGAGCACGAAGGGCGGAACCTCGGCGCCGTCCGTCGACGATGCCGCAATGCCGCTCTCGCTCATGGGTCGTCTCCCTCCACCTCAAGTCCCGACGCATCGGTGAACGCGGTCGGGAAGGTCAACCTCCGGCGGGACTCGTCCGACGGCATGCTCCTCCCCTTCCACTGGCCGGCAGAACGAGAGTGGCTCACCCCGGGATGGCCTGTAACCACCCCTGGCGGGGTAGGCCAAGCCGCGGCCTCGGGAGCCCGGTTGGTGGCGGAGCGGGGGCGGGTCAAGCGGGCCGTCCTGGTGGCACGGAGCAGCCTCACCGGCTGTGCCTATCCACTCACCCACTCGGCCGCCACGCGAGGTCGAGGCAGATCCTTGAGTGCAGTCTTGAGGGCGCGCTCCGACATCTCGGCCCGCAGCCGCTCCATCCCATAGAGCAAACCGAACGTGAACCCGTTCTCCCCTTCGAGAAAGGCCTTCGCACCAAGCTCCCGTAGCCGCAGACGCGCCACCACAGTGTCCTGGTGCTCGCCCAGTGCCTGCTGGACGGCCTTGGCCCTCGCAGCAAGCCGACTCGCGCCCTTGCCGCCGACCGGCTCGGCAAGCTCCGCGGCATACCGAAGGCGCTTGGCCTTCTTGCGCGCCTCGTGCAGCGCTGCATCCCGGTCCTGGGGACCGCTCTCGGTGGCGGCGGTCACGGCTCGCCAGAGGCGGCGGGTGTCGCGGCGGATGAGGTGCGGTACGACCTCCTCCGCCGGCATCCGCCCCGCCTCGGAGAGCGGCAGGTCGGCGA
Source organism: Pedococcus sp. (assembly GCA_036278335.1). Classification (GTDB taxonomy): domain Bacteria; phylum Actinomycetota; class Actinomycetes; order Actinomycetales; family Dermatophilaceae; genus Pedococcus_A. The sequence continues at coordinate 1,603 of DASULG010000167.1, read as the reverse complement.
CCAGTGCGTCCAGGGCGTCCAGCAGCCTGAAGTACCTGTCGGCGTCGAGCATCTCGAGGGCCTGGGTGACGCCCTCCTGGTGCGCTCGGCGAAGCTCGAGGTCGAGCCGAGCCCGCACAGGTCCCATGACCAGCTCGGCGGGTTCGCTGTCGAGGGCGGCCCCGAGCCGCAGCAGCAGTACCTGCGCGTCCCGGGCCGGGCTCAGCGTCATACCGAGCCAGCGCAGCTCGTCGCGCACGGGCTCGGCTGCCCCCGGTTGGAGCAGGCTCCTCGCCGTGGTCAGCGCCGAGCGCAGCCTGCGTGCGGCGATGCGCATCTGGTGGACCCCCTCCTCGGTCGAGGCGCGGACCGCCACGTCCTGCTCGTGCAGGGCACGCACCTGCTCCAGAAGGCGACCTCGGAGGACTGCACCCGCGCTCTCGGGCGGAGGAAGCGTGGGAGTACGCAGATGGGCAGTCACACCTGCGGCGCCCAGTGCACGCTCGAGCTTGGAGCCATGCCGGGCGGCGGTTGCCCCGGCACGGGCCAGCTGCTCCTCGAGGAGATCCAGGAGTGCCGGCGGCTGGTCCTCGGCCAGCTCGACCTCCCACTCGCGCCAGACCTGCTCGCCCCGTCCGGGGTCACCCACCGCTGTCACGTGGTCGTCGCAGACCGTCGCGACCTGATGGTCCTCGGTGTCGACCAGGGCGAGCTCGAGCCGGTCTGTGCGGATTGTCGCCACCTGGCAGAGCGGGTGGTCTCGCACGATGGCCCTGATGTGGTCGAGCAGCAGCCGAGGCAGCTCCTCGGACCCGTCGCCAAGAGGCTCTTGGATCTCCTGACGGTGGTCGCCGACCCGGGGCAGCTTCAGGTGCCAGCCCTCGTCGCCGCCGCCGGTCCGGCGTCGCAGCGTGATCCCCTCGCGGTGCAGGTCCAGCTGGGGGGTGTCGAAGTACACCGCCTTCAGCTCGACCCTGGCAGCCCGCCCGAGGCGGGGAGCGTCGGGACCATCAAAGGTCGGCAGGAGGTGCTGGTCGCTGACCGCATACTTGCGCTCGGCCTCGGTGTGGCGCCGGGGGGTCATGCGGAGCTCTCGCACGTACCCGGTCCGAGCCGGCGCGCCGTGTGGAAAGCCGGACAGGGGAAACCTGATGACACCGCAAGCCTTGCCATCGACGATCACCTGCTCTCTACCCCCAGTGTCGACAATCGCAGCGGACCTGCGCAGCAGATTTGCCGATCCCGCCCCACTGTTCGTGAACGGCTCACGCGAGCCCGAGCCCTTGAGTGGAAGGGCCAATCATTTGCTCACGCCGAGGGCCCAGACGTCAACGGCCGAATGTCACTTGTCGGGATGAGCGACGGCCCGCAGTATCAGTACGTGGCGAGGCACGATGAGTCTCACGCCTTGGAGGATGTCCGGGCGCGCCTCGTGGAGCGGTTTCCCGATCGGGACGCGGACACGGTCAACGCCGCAGTCGACGCGGCCTACGCCCAGCTCACTGGCCCCATTCGGGACTACGTCCCGGTCCTGGTCGAGCGCGCGGCACGTGATCTGCTTTCCCGTCGCCAGGACGCTGCTGCCGCACAGTAGGTGCTGGGGCTCTGGTCGTGTCGACGGTTC
>DASULG010000166.1:0-10660 GCA_036278335.1 Pedococcus sp. | reverse complement strand
CCCAGGCCGCGTCGAACGTCGGCATCATCGCCGTGATCCCGCCCTCGTCCTGCACGCGGCGCACGATCGCCTCGACGGCCGGCGCCGGCGAGTGCCCGGCCATCGCGCCGGTGTCGCCGAGCGCGAAGTCGATGTACGTGTGCCCGTCGACGTCGGTGATGCGGTTGCCCCGCGCGTGGTCGAGGTAGAGCGGGACGCCCCCGGTCCACATGTTCATCCAGGTCATGGGGACCCGGCCGAAGAGGTTGTCGGCCTCCCCGAAGAGGGCGCGGCTGCGGGGGTGGGCCTGCGCGTATGCCGCCTGCTCGGCGTCGAGGAGGGAGGCCAGCCGGGTGCGGTCGAGGGTCGCCATGAACGCAGGCTAGTGCGCCGATGTCGACAGCGATAGGGGCGTCTCGCTGTCGATCTCGACGGTGCAGCCCCACCGACACGACGGATTCCGCAGCCGTCCGGGTGTGGGGGTTCACCGACGCCCGGGGGTCGGTGAACCCCCACACAGGCCGGTGAGCACACGGCATACCCTCGTCGCATGGCCCGCCAGCGCACCCCCGAAGGACCCCCGCCTGCCCCCGCCGTGCAGAAGCTGCGGGTGCGCTACGCCAAGCGGGGACGGCTGCGCTTCTCCTCCACCCGCGACTTCCAGCGCGCCCTCGAGCGGGCGCTGCGGCGGGCGGGCGTGCCCATGGCCTACTCCGCCGGCTTCCACCCGCACCCCAAGGTCTCCTACGCCAACGCGGCCCCCACGGGCACGGCCAGCGAGGCCGAGTACTTCGAGATCTCCGTCACCGACCGGGTCGACCCGGAGTCGGTGCGCACGGCTCTCGACGAGGCGCTGCCACAAGGCTTGGACGTGCTCGAGGTCGTCGAGGCGTCTGCCGGCTCGCTCGCCGACCGCCTCGAGGCCAGCGACTGGGTGATGGAGTTCGCGGGCCTGTCCGCGGCCGACCTCGAGCAGGCGGCCGCCGCCCTCTGGGGCCTGGAGCGGGCCGAGGTCACCCGCATGTTCAAGACCGGGCCCAAGACCTTCGACGTGCGCTCCGCCCTCGTGTCGCTCTCAGCTGTGCCCTCTGATCGGCCCGGGTGTGCGATACTGCGAGTGGTCGTGCGGCACACCACACCCGCCGTACGCCCCGACGACGTCCTGACCGCGCTGCGAGCAGTCACGGAGCTCGCGCCGACCTCACCACCCCTGGTGACCCGGCTGGCGCAGGGCCCGCTACAGACCGCAACCGCTGGGGTGGCTGACCCACTGGCTGCCGACAAGAACGACGCCGGCACCTGAACGGTGCCGCGCTTGCCGCGCGAGCCTGACGGTGTAGCCCTACCGACTTCCGTGCTACCGGCACCCGCAGGCAGCACGAGGCACGACCCGCGCACCACGGTGCTGATCGGAGGGGCCTCGGCCCCTCGGGTGTGGCCCTCGCCCCGTGGGTGACGGAAGGACGCCAGATGGCATCCAGCGACGACCTGTTCCCGGCTGACGAAGCCACCACCTCGGGCCAGCCCGAGACCCCCAGCGCTGCGGCCCCCGGCCAGCAGGCGGAGGGTCTCCCAGCGGAGGCCCCGGCCCCGGCCCGCAAGCGCGCCAGCCGGCGCGCCACCAAGAAGGCCGCTGCCCCGGTCCCTGCCGCTCAGCGCACCGCTGCGGAGAGCGCCCCCTCTGAGAGCGTCCCCTCTGAGAGCGCCCCCTCTGAGGGCGGCACCTCTGAGGGCACCCCCTCTGAGGGGGGCACGGAGGCCGCGGCGCCGGCGAAGAAGACCGCGAAGCGGGCCGCGAAGAAGACCACCCGCAAGACCGCGAAGAAGGCACAGCCGTCGGCAGAGGCGTCTACCGAGCCCGAGACCCCGGTGCTCAGCGCTGCCCCGGCCTTCGAGGACCAGACCGCCGCGGACGAGCCCGAGGAAGAGCTGATCAGCGCCGCCGCCGAGGAGGCCCCGGCCTCCCAGCCCGCCGGTGCGCCGGCCTTCGGCGTGCTGTTCAAGGCCCCCGAGCCGGTCGCGCCGACGCGGCGCCGTGCCGCCACCAGGGCCGCGGGAGCCCCCGCCGAGGTCGAGCCGCAGGAGCCGGTCGAGGCAGCCGAGGCAGCCGAGGCAGCCGAGGCAGCGGAGCCCGCAGCCGAGGAAGAGACAGCCGAGACCGGCCGCGCCCGTCGCCGCCGCAACCGGGGTGGCAAGGGCCGCCGCGGCCGGGGCGGCGCCGAGGGCGAGGAGACCACCGAGTCCGAGCAGGAGACCTCCGCCGAGGCCGAGACCGCCGAGACTGCCGAGACCGCCGAGGAGGCGGAGGGCGCCGGCGAGGGCGCCGAGGAGGGCGAGGCCACCAGTCGCCGCCGCACCCGCAGGCGTCGCCGCAGCGGCTCCGCCAACGAGGCCGAGGAAGCACCCGGCGTCGTGACCAAGGTCCGCGAGCCGCGCAAGGAGCGCGAGGAGCCGACCTCACTGAAGGGCTCCACCCGGCTCGAGGCCAAGAAGCAGCGCCGCCGCGAGGGCCGCGAGGCCGGACGCCGCCGCACGATCATCACCGAGGCCGAGTTCCTGGCCCGGCGCGAGAGCGTCGAGCGCACCATGGTCGTGCGCAACCGCGACGGCCGGACCCAGATCGGCGTCCTCGAGGACGACGTCCTCGTCGAGCACTACGTCTCGCGCGAGACCAACGTCTCGATGGCCGGCAACGTCTACCTCGGCCGGGTCCAGAACGTGCTCCCGTCGATGGAGGCCGCCTTCGTCGACATCGGCAAGGGCCGCAACGCCGTGCTCTACGCGGGCGAGGTGAACTGGGACGCCGCAGGCATGGAGAACAACCAGCCCAAGCGCATCGAGAACGCCCTGAAGTCGGGCGACACCGTGCTCGTCCAGGTCACCAAGGACCCGATCGGCCACAAGGGCGCCAGGCTCACCTCGCAGGTCTCGCTGCCCGGCCGCTACCTGGTCTACGTGCCCGAGGGCAGCATGACCGGGATCTCGCGCAAGCTCCCCGACACCGAGCGGGCCCGCCTCAAGCAGATCCTCAAGGAGGTCGTCCCCGAGAGCGCCGGCGTCATCGTGCGCACCGCCGCCGAGGGTGCGAGCGAGGCCGAGCTGCGCGCCGACGTCGAGCGCCTCACCAAGACCTGGGAGAAGATCCAGGCCAAGGCCGACTCCAAGTCGGGCTCCAAGGCCAAGACCGGTGGCGCGCCCGCTCTCGTCCACGGCGAGCCCGACCTCACGGTCCGGGTCATCCGGGACGTCTTCAACGAGGACTTCACCTCCCTCGTGGTCGCCGGCGACCAGGCCTGGTCCGAGGTCAGCGAGTACATCTCCGACGTGGCCCCGGACCTCGCGGGACGCCTGAAGAAGTGGACCTCCGAGGAAGACCTGTTCACCCACCACCGCGTGGACGAGCAGATCGCCAAGGCCATGGACCGCAAGGTCTGGCTGCCCTCCGGTGGCTCGCTGGTCATCGACCGCACCGAGGCCATGACGGTGATCGACGTCAACACCGGCAAGTTCGTCGGCTCGGGGGGCAACCTCGAGGAGACGGTCACCAAGAACAACATCGAGGCGGCCGAGGAGATCGTGCGCCAGCTCAGGCTGCGCGACATCGGCGGCATCATCGTCATCGACTTCATCGACATGGTGCTCGAGAGCAACCGCGACCTGGTGGTGCGCCGCCTGCTCGAGTGCCTCGGCCGGGACCGGACCAAGCACCAGGTCGCTGAGGTGACCTCGCTGGGCCTGGTGCAGATGACCCGCAAGCGAGTCGGCAGCGGCCTCATCGAGGTCTTCTCCGAGACCTGCGAGCACTGCAACGGCCGCGGCATCATCGTCCACGCCGACCCGGTGGACCGGCCTGCGGGCGGTGGCGACTCCGGCACCAGCGCCGCTGGCGCCGCCCAGGCCCGCACCCGCGGCCGGCGCGGCAGGAGCGGCGGCCGCGAGGAGGAGCAGGCAGCGCCGAGCACGCCGTCAGGCCCCACGCCCGCCCAGATCGCCGCGGCGGCGCATGCCGCAGCGCTGAAGAGCGCGACCCTGCCAGGTGCCGAGGTGGCGCCGCCCCAGGACGAGCCGGAGCTGCTGGTGCTCGAGACCGAGCCGGAGGAGCAGGCAGCGCCGGTCCGCCACGAGCCGGCGATCACAGAGTCCACCGAGCCCACCGAGCTCACTGAGCCCATCGTGTCCACAGCAACGGCCGAGCCCGCCGAGCGTATGCAGCGTGTTGAGCCCAGTGCTCCGGCTGCCCCCGCTCCCGCTGCTGTCGTGGCTCCGCCGGCTCCGCGGCGGCGCAAGCGCGGCAGGGTGGTGGCCCCGGCCGGGCCACCGCGCGCCGCCTCGCACGCGGAGGACAGCGCGCCGGCCGGCGGCGGGGCCGAACCCGCCCCCGCCGACGCCTCCTGAAGCCTGCCGCTGACCTGCCGGTATGCCGCCCGCTCGAGTTTGGAGAGCGGGCGGCCCACCCGGTACTCTTGAGCCTCGGTGCGCCCACCGCTCTGATGTCCGCGCAAGCGGGTAGCTATCGGACGGTTCAGACAGAGAGCGCGTGCCTGCCGAAAGACGAAAGTGAGTTCAACTGTGTACGCGATCGTTCGCGCTGGTGGCCGACAGGAAAAGGTGTCCGTCGGCGACGTCCTCATCATCGACAAGGTCGCCGGCAAGGCCGGTGACACCGTTGACCTCACCCCGCTGCTCGTGGTCGATGGCTCCACGGTGACCAGCGACGCTGACAAGCTCGCCAAGGTCACCGTCAAGGCCGAGGTGGTCAAGCCCGCCCAGGGCCCGAAGATCACGATCATGAAGTACAAGAACAAGACCGGATACAAGAAGCGCCAGGGGCACCGTCAGCACCTGACCCAGGTCAAGGTCACCGCGATCGAGGCCTGAGCCTCCGCGAGCCCGCCCAGACTTCGTTAGACCGTCAGACTTAGACAACAAGGCAGGAACTGACATGGCACACAAGAAGGGTGCGTCCTCGACCCGTAACGGGCGCGACAGCAACGCACAGCGACTCGGCGTCAAGCGTTTCGGCGGCCAGGTCGTCAACGCCGGCGAGATCCTCGTCCGCCAGCGTGGCACGCACTTCCACCCCGGTGACGGCGTGGGCCGCGGCAGCGACGACACGCTGTTCGCCCTCGTCGCGGGAGCGGTCGAGTTCGGCACCAAGCGTCGCCGCAAGGTCGTCAACATCGTCCCGGCGGAGACCGTCGCAGCCGAGTGACGCAGCGCGCGGGCACCCGCGCGCATCTGACCTCAACGCGAGGGGGCGGGCCAGATCTGGTCCGTCCCCTCGCGTGTTTTTCCACTTACTACGCTGACAACCACCAGCACCCCTACTGAGGAGCACCCATGGCCAACTTCGTCGACCGCGTCGTGCTGCACGTCGCCGCCGGCGACGGCGGCCACGGCGTGGCCTCCGTCAAACGCGAGAAGTTCAAGCCGCTCGGCGGCCCCGACGGGGGCAACGGTGGGAACGGCGGCGACGTCATCCTGCGCGTCGACCCCCAGTCCACGACGCTGCTCGACTACCACCACAGCCCGCACCGCCGGGCGGGCAACGGCAGGCCGGGCGCCGGCGACGAGCGCAACGGCGGCGACGGCGAGGACCTGCTCCTCCCCGTCCCGGAGGGCACCGTCGTCAAGGCCGCCGACGGCGAGGTCCTCGCCGACCTCGTGGGCCAGCACGCCGAGTACGTCGTCGCCCGCGGCGGCCGCGGAGGCCTGGGCAACAAAGCCCTCGCCTCGCAGCGGCGCAAGGCGCCCGGCTTCGCCCTGCTCGGCGAGCCCGGCGAGGCCCTCGACGTCATCCTCGAGCTCAAGTCGCTGGCAGACGTCGCGCTGATCGGCTTCCCCTCCGCGGGGAAGTCCTCGCTCGTCTCGGTGCTCTCGGCCGCCAAGCCGAAGATCGCCGACTACCCGTTCACCACCCTGGTACCCAACCTGGGCGTGGTGGTGGCCGGCGACCAGCGCTTCACCATCGCGGACGTGCCCGGGCTGATCCCCGGCGCCCACCAGGGCAAGGGCCTCGGCCTGGAGTTCCTGCGCCACGTCGAGCGCTGCTCGGTGCTGGTCCACGTGGTCGACTGCGCGACGCTCGAGCCGGGCCGCGACCCCATGACCGACCTCGACGTGATCGAGGAGGAGCTGGCCCAGTACGTCCCGGACAGCTCGCTCGGCGGCCGGCCCCTCGCCGAGCGCACTCGCATGGTCGTGCTCAACAAGGCCGATGTGCCCGAGGCCCGCGAGCTGGCCGAGATGGTCAAGCCCGACCTCGAGGCCCGGGGCATCGAGGTGTTCGTCGTCTCCGCCGTCGCCCGCACCGGGCTCAAGGAGCTCACCTACGCCATGGCCCGCCACGTCGCGGCCCACCGCAAGGAGTTCGAGGTTCTCGAGCCGCCCCGCGTCGTCATCCGCCCCAAGTCCGTGGACGACAGCGGTTTCCGGGTCGTGCGGGAGAACACCTCCGACGGCGAGGTCTTCCGCATCGAGGGCGAGCGGCCCACCCGATGGATCCGCCAGACCGACTTCTCCAACGACGAGGCCGTCGGCTACCTCGCCGACCGCCTGAGTCGCGCCGGTGTCGAGGAGGCGCTCTTCAAGGCCGGTGCGGTGTCCGGAGCGACCGTCCTCATCGGCCCCAAGGACAACGCCGTGGTCTTCGACTGGGAGCCGACCATGAGCGCCGGCGCCGAGCTGCTGACCGGCCCTCGCGGTACCGACCTGCGCCTCGAGGAGAGCCACCGGCCCACCCGCGAGGAGAAGCGCTCCGACTACGCCGACCGGCGGGCGGCCAAGACGGCCGCCCGCGACGAGCTGGCCGCCGAGCGCAAGGCCGGCCACTGGGCCACCGCAGCAGGGGACGAGGACGCCGACGAATGAGCGGGGCGCAGCGGCGCGCCGACATCGCCCATGCGCGGCGCGTCGTCGTCAAGGTGGGCTCCTCGTCCCTGACCGACGTTGACGGGGGAGGCCTCGACGAGGAGCGCCTGCACGCCCTGGTCGAGGTGCTGGCCGAACGGCGGCTCTCCGGGTCCTCGGTCGTGCTGGTCTCCTCTGGGGCGATCGCCGCGGGCATCTCGCCGCTCGGCCTGGCCAAGCGGCCCTGGGACCTCGCCACGCAGCAGGCGGCGGCGAGCGTCGGACAGGGAGCGCTCGTCGCGGCATACCAGCGCGCCTTCGGCGCCCACGGGCTCACGGTCGGGCAGGTGCTGCTGACCGCCGACGACGTCACCCGTCGCTCGCACTACACCAACGCCAAGCGCACCCTGGACCGGCTCCTCGAGCTCGGGGTCGTCCCCATCGTCAACGAGAACGACACCGTCGCCACCCAGGAGATCCGCTTCGGTGACAACGACCGGCTCGCCTCGCTGGTCGCGCACATCGTGCACGCCGACGCCCTGGTGCTGCTGACGGACGTCGACGCCCTCTACGACGGCCCGCCCGGCGAGCCCGGGTCGGCGCGCGTCCCCCTCGTGGTCGGGGGGCTGGGCCTCGACCACGTCCGCATGGGCGGCACCGGCTCGTCCGTGGGAAGCGGCGGCATGGTGACCAAGGTGGAGGCCGCCTCGATCGCCAACTCCGCGGGCATCACCGCCGTGCTCACCAGCGCTGACCAGGCCCGCGAGGCCCTGGCCGGCAAGGACGTCGGCACCCTGTTCGCGCCCACCCGGTCACGCCGGCCGTCACGCAAGCTGTGGCTGGCACACGCGACCACCCCGCGCGGGCGCCTGATGCTCGACGACGGCGCGGTCCGGGCGGTGGTCGAGCGCCGCACCTCGCTGCTGCCTGCCGGCGTCACCGAGGTCGTCGGCGCCTTCGGGGACGGCGACGCGGTCGAGCTGTGCCGGCCCGACGGCACGGTGATCGGCCGCGGGCTGGTCAACTACTCCTCGAGCGAGCTGCCCGCGCTGCTGGGCCGCACGACCCACGAGCTGGCGCGCGAGCTCGGCCCGGGGTACGAGCGCGAGGTCATCCACCGCGATGACCTCGTCGTCTTCTGACGGTCCCGACGCCCCGGTTGGCCGAGTCCCGACGCATCCGCGAGCCGCGGCGCGTCAGCGGACCTGCGTGACCTCGAACTGCATGCGCGGGTGGGCGATGCCCTCCTGGGACTGCACGAGCTGCAGCTCGCGCTGGCCCGAGTCGAGGGTGTTCTGCAGCAGGTCGAAGACACTCGACGCCGTGCGGCCCAGGGCTACCTCCGGCCTGCCGGTGGAGAGCAGGTGCGCGGTGAACAGCGCCGCGGTGACGTCGCCGGAGCCGTTGGCCTTCAGCGCCAGCAGCGGGGTCTGCACGAGCCACGCGCCGTCCCCGGTCACCGCCATCATCTCGATGGTGCCCTCCGGCCGGTCGGCCCGCTCGACGCTGGTGACCAGCACCGTCGACGGGCCCATCTTCCGGGCCAGGTCCGCCGACGCGAGGATCTCCTCGAGGGTCTGCGGCTCGGTCTCGGTGAGGTAGCCGAGCTCGAACTGGTTCGGGGTGATGATGTCGGCGGCCGGGACCACCCGCTCGCGCAGCAGCACCGGGATCGCCGGGTGCACGAAGCAGCCGCTCTTGGAGTTGCCCATCACCGGGTCACAGGCGTACACGGCGGCGGGGTTCGCGGCCTTGACGCGCGCGACCGCGTCGAGGATGACGTCGCCGATGTCCTCCCCGCCCTGGTAGCCCGACAGCACGGCCTCGACGTCCGGGAACGCCCCGCGCTCCTCGATCCCGAGGATGACCTCGCGCACGTCAGAGGCTTCCAGCAGCGGTCCGCGCCACTGGCCGTAGCCGGTGTGGTTGGAGAAGTGGACGGTGTAGACGGGCCACACCTCCACGCCGAGGCGCTGCAGGGGGAAGACGGCCGCGCTGTTGCCGACGTGGCCGTAGGCGACGGAGGACTGGATCGACAGGATGCTCACCCGTGCATTCTGGCAAAGACCTGGGTATGCCGTGCGCCTGCGCCGCCGGCCACCCTCCACCCGTCGCCGGCCACCCTCCACCCGCCGTCCGCCGCCCGCTTCCGGAGGGGGAGACACGCGTCCGGATGCCGGGCACGGCGGCATACGCTGGTGGCATGTCCACCATCGATCCCGCCGCGGTGGCCCAGGTCACCGAGCTGGCCACTGCCGCCCGTGCCGCCGCCCGCCGGGTGGCCCTCCTGTCGCGGGCCGACAAGGACGCCGCGCTGCGCGCCATGGCCGACGCCCTCGACGCGGCCAGCGCGGAGGTCATCGCCGCCAATGCCGAGGACCTCGAGCGGGGCCGCGCCGCCGGCATGGCCCAGGGCCTGCTGGACCGACTCACCCTCGACGCCGCCCGGGTCACCGCCGTGGCCCAGGCGCTGCGGGACATCGCAGCCCTGCCCGACCCGGTCGGGGAGGTCGTGCGCGGCTCCACGCTCGCCAACGGCCTGGAGATCCGGCAGGTCCGGGTCCCGATGGGGGTCGTCGGCATGATCTACGAGGCACGCCCGAACGTCACGGTCGACGCCGCCGGCCTCGGCCTGAAGAGCGGCAACGCCGTCATCCTGCGCGGCGGCTCGGCAGCAGCGTCCACCAACCGTGCCCTCGTCGGCGTGCTGCGCCGCGCCCTTGAGGCCCAGGGGCTCCCGGCCGACGCGGTGTGCCTGCTGGACGGCGGCGGCCACGACGCGGTCCGCGCGCTGATGACCGCCCGCGGCCTGGTCGACCTGCTCATCCCGCGCGGTGGGGCGAGCCTGATCCAGACGGTCGTGACCGAGTCGACCGTGCCCGTCATCGAGACCGGCGTCGGCAACTGCCACGTGTACGTCGATGCCGCGGCAGACCTCGACAAGGCGCTCGCGATCACGGTCAACGCCAAGACCCACCGCCCCAGCGTGTGCAACGCGGCCGAGTCGCTGCTCGTCCACCAGGGCGTGGCGGGGGAGTTCCTGCCCAAGGTGCTGGCCGAGCTCTCCGGCGCCGGTGTCGCGCTGCACACCGACAGCCGCTCGGGCGCGGCCGCGGAGCAGGCCGGCGTGCCGCACGAGGACGCCACCGCCGAGGACTACGCCACCGAGTACCTCGCCCTGGAGATGAGCGTGCGGGTCGTCGACAGCCTCGACGAGGCCCTCGAGCACATCCGCACCTACGGCTCGGGGCACACCGAGGCCATCGTCACCGAGGACCGGGCCGCGGCGCGGCGGTTCACCAGTGAGGTCGACGCTGCGGCCGTCATGGTCAACGCCTCGACCCGGTTCACCGATGGCGGCGAGTTCGGGTTCGGGGCCGAGATCGGCATCTCCACCCAGAAGCTCCACGCCCGCGGGCCCATGGCCCTGCCCGAGCTGACCACCACCAAGTGGATCGTGGAGGGCGACGGGCAGGTCCGCGCCTGACCCTGCCACGCGGCATACGGGCTGTATGCCGGGGGCACGCCCCGCGGATGGCAGGATGGCCCCTCGTGGAAGGCACCGAGGTTCGCAAGCTTGCCGCTCTGGAGGACACCCACTGGTGGTACCGGGAGCGGCGGCACCTGCTTGCCCGGGCGATCCGTGGGATGCGCGCCGGCCGGGCGCTGGACGTCGGGGCGGCGGGCGGGGGGAACACCCGGGTGCTGCGCGACGCCGGTTGGTCGGTCGCGGCCCTGGAGTACGGCGCCGACGGGGCCGAGGTCGCCCGCGGCCGTGGCCTGGAGGTCCTCCGGGCCGACGCGACCGCCCTGCCGCTGGCGGACGAGAGCC
>DASULG010000165.1:0-4341 GCA_036278335.1 Pedococcus sp. | reverse complement strand
TTCTCGGTCTCGCCCTGCAGCAGCCGTCCGGCGGGGATGCCGGTCCAGGCGCTGATGACCTCGGCGATGTCGTCGGCCCCCACCCGCTCCTTGACCATGGTGTCCACGCGCACGGTGCCCTCGGCCTCGAGCGCGGCGTCGAGCTCGCGCTGCAGGGCCGGGATCTGGCCGTAGAGTATCGCGGACGCCTCGCCGAGCTGGCCCTCACGCTGAAGGCGCTCGGCCTGGCTGCGGGCCTCGTCGAGCTGGGCCTTCAGCTCGCCGAGGCGGTTCAGCCCCGACTTCTCGGCCTCCCAGCGCGCGTTGAGGGCCGCGAGCTGCTCACCCTTGTCGGCCAGCGTCTGGCGCAGCGCCTCGAGCCGCTCGCGGGACGCCTCGTCCTTCTCGCCCTGCAGGTGCAGCTCCTCCATCTTGAGCCGGTCGACGGCACGGCGGAGCTCGTCGATCTCAACCGGGCTGGAGTCGATCTCCATCCGCAGCCGGGATGCTGCCTCGTCGACGAGGTCGATGGCCTTGTCGGGCAGCTGGCGGCCGGTGATGTAGCGGTCCGAGAGGGCGGCGGCAGCGACCAGCGCCCCGTCCTCGATCTCGACCTTGTGGTGCGCCTCATAGCGCTCCTTCAGGCCGCGGAGGATGGCGATGGTGTCCTCGACGCTGGGCTCGCCGACGAAGACCTGCTGGAAGCGGCGCTCGAGGGCGGCGTCCTTCTCGATGTGCTTGCGGTACTCGTCGAGGGTGGTCGCCCCGACGAGGCGCAGCTCGCCGCGCGCGAGCAGGGGCTTGAGCATGTTGCCCGCGTCCATGGTGCCCTCACCCGTGGCGCCGGCACCGACGACGGTGTGCAGCTCGTCGATGAACGTGACGATCTGCCCGTTGCTGTCCTTGATCTCCTCGAGCACCGCCTTGAGGCGCTCCTCGAACTCGCCGCGGTACTTCGCTCCAGCCACCATCGCCGCCAGGTCGAGGCTGATGAGGCGCTTGTCCCGCAGGGACTCGGGGACGTCGCCGTCGACGATGCGCTGCGCGAGGCCCTCGACGACGGCGGTCTTGCCGACGCCGGGCTCGCCGATCAGGACGGGGTTGTTCTTGGTGCGGCGGGAGAGCACCTGCACCACCCGACGGATCTCGGCGTCACGGCCGATCACCGGGTCGAGCTTGCCGTCGCGGGCGGCCTGGGTGAGGTCGGTGCCGTACTTCTCCAGCGCCTCCGCCGACGCCTCGGGGTTCTCGGAGGTCACCTTGTGCCCGCCGCGCAGCCGCGGGATCTCCGCCTCGATGGCCTTTGCGTCGGCGGTCACCACGGCCTTCTCCACCAGCGCAAGCAGGAGGACGTCGGTCGACAGGAACGCATCGCCCGTGGCCTGCATCAGGGTGTTGGCGTGCTGGAGGACGGCGAGCGCCTGCTGGCCCAGACCCGGGGTCTGCACCCCGCCACCCGTCGTGCGGGGCAGGGCCGCCAGAGAGCGGCGGGCCGTGGCCGCAACAGCCTCCGCGGACGTGCCCCCGGCGGTCAGGAGGGCGGGGGTGGTCGTCTCGGGCTGCTCGGCCAGGGCCAGGGCGAGGTGCGCCGGCGTGATCTCGGGGTGGCCGCTGGACTGGGCTGAGCGCTGGGCAATGGCCAGGGCCTCGGCCACCTTGGCGGTCGGCTTCAACTCCATGGGTGTCCTGTCTCCTGTGAGGTGCTGTGAGGTGCTGTGGGCTCACGCGGTTCAACCCGCACGAAGTTGAGTGTATTCCGCTCAAGTTCGTGCGGCACGCCGGGTGCCAGAGAGGGACCGGGCCAGCCACGGGCGGGGCGGGAGCCACCCGGCATACGGTGGTGGGATGCCGATCCCTCTGAGCATCGGGCGGTGGAACCGCGTGGGGCTCAACCGCGTGACGACGCCGCTGATGCGCTGGCTGCCCGGCTTCGGGGTCGTGCACCACGTGGGTCGGCGCTCGGGGCGCGCCTACCGCACCCCGGTGAACCTCTTCCCGTCCGACGGCGGCTACCTCATCGCCCTGACCTACGGGCCGCACACGGACTGGGTCAGGAACGTGCTGGCGGCAGGGGGCTGCGTCGTCGAGACACGGGGGCGCTCTGTCGCCTGCACCACCCCCCGGCTGGTCCACGGCGAGGCCCGCCGGCAGATCCGCCTTCCCGAGCGCCCGGTCCTGCGCCTGCTCGGCGTCGACGACTACCTGTCGCTGTCGGTGGACCACACCCCGGTGCGGGGTTAGGCGGTCCGCTCGACGACCGGGAGCCCCAGCCCGCGGACGGCCTGGACGACGAGCTCCTCCGGCGGCAGCGACACGTCGAGGACGATGCCGGACTCGTCGGGCTGCAGCGGCTCGAGGGTGGCGATCTGCGAGTCCAGGAGGCTGGCCGGCATGTAGTGCCCGGCGCGGCCCGCGATCCGGTCCCGGATGACCTCGGCGGGCCCGTCGAGGTGCACGAAGTCCAGCGAGGGCGGACCGGCGGCGAGCACGTCGCGGTAGGCCCGTTTGAGGGCGGAGCAGGCGATGACCGTCGAGCGGCCCTCTGCCGCACGTTCGCCCATCCAGGCGGCCAGGTCGTGCAACCACGGCCAGCGGTCGGCGTCGTCGAGCGGTATGCCGGCGCTCATCTTGTCGACGTTGGCGCGCGAGTGGAAGTCGTCGGCCTCCGCGAAGAGCAGCCCCGTGGCGGCGGCGATGCCGTGCGCAACGGTCGTCTTGCCCGAGCCCGAGACGCCCATGACGACGACGTGGCGGGTGCCGCGGCCCAGGTCGAGCGGGGTCCCGGAACCGGCCTGCGGGCCGGGGGTCTGGTCACCAGTCATGGACGGTGCCGTCCTGGAGGCGGTTGAACGGCAGGTATGCCGGCTGGTACGGGAAGCGGGCGGCCGCGTCTTTGTCGATCTCGACACCCAGGCCCGGCTTCTCGCCGGGGTGCAGGTAGCCGTCCCGGAAGGTGAAGGACTGGCGGAACACCTCGTTCGTCAGGACCCCGTGCTGCATGTACTCCTGGATGCCGAAGTTGTGGATCGCCAGGTCCAGGTGCAGCGCCGCCGCCATCCCGACCGGGGAGATGTCCGTCGGCCCGTGGATGCCGGACTTGATCTGGTACTGCGCGGCGTAGTCCAGCAGCCTGCGCATCGCCGTGATGCCACCGGTGTGGGTCACGGCCGAGCGCACGTAGTCGATCAGCTGCTCGCGGATCAGGGTCTGGTAGTCCCACACGGTGTTGAAGACCTCGCCGATCGCCAGGGGCGTCGTGGTGTGGTGGCGGACCAGGCGCAGGGCCTCCTGGTTCTCCGCCGGCGTGCAGTCCTCGAGCCAGAACAGGTCGTACGGCTCGAGGTCCTTCCCGAGCCGGGCCGCCTGGATCGGGGTCATCCGGTGGTGCCCGTCGTGCAGCAGCGGCAGCTCGGGGCCGAACTCGGACCGGACGGCCTCGAAGACGGTCGGGATGTGGCGCAGGTAGGCCCGGGTGTCCCAGTCCTCCTCGGCCGGCAGTGGCGCCCGCTGGGCCGGCTCGTAGTCGTACCGCTTCCCGCCCGTGCTGGGCTGGGCCGCGACGCCGTAGACCGCGTTGACGCCCGGCACCGAGGTCTGCACCCGGATCGAGCGGTACCCCATCTCCAGGTGCGTGCGGATCGAGTCGAACAGCTCCTGCGTGTCACGCCCGGAGGCGTGCCCGTAGGCCATGATCCCGGTCCGCGAGGCGCCGCCCAGCAACTGGTAGAGCGGCATCCCGGCGGCCTTGGCCTTGATGTCCCACAGGGCCACGTCCACTGCGGCGATCGCCGCCATCGTCACCGGGCCCCGGCGCCAGTACGCCGAGCGGTACAGGAACTGCCAGGTGTCCTCGATCCGGTGCGGGTCCCGCCCGATCAGCAGCGGCACCACGTGGTCGGCGAGGTAGGACGCGACCGCCAGCTCGCGGCCGTTGAGCGTGCCGTCGCCCAGGCCGTGCAGGCCCTCGTCCGTCGTGATCCGCAGGGTCACGAAGTTGCGGTCCGGACTGGTGACGATGACCTCAGCGTCAACGATCTTCACGGGGGGCCTTTCTGGTCGGTCGGCGGTCGGCGGTTGCGGTCGGCGGTGGTCCGGCGTAGCGCGGTGGCGCGGGCGCGGTGGCGCGGGGGTCAGCGCAGGGTTGCCCCGGGGGTGTGGGCCCGGAGCAGGGGGAGCTCGGCCCTCGTGGGGGCACCCTCCCAGTCACCTCGGGTGGAGACGGCGAAAGCGCCTGTGGTGACGGCCCGCTCGAGGCAGCCCGCCGGGTCGAGACCGTCGAGCACGCCGGAGAGGAAGCCGGCGCTGAAGGCGTCCCCGGCACCGATCGGGTCGATCGCGGTGACCGCGAGGGCGGGCAGGTCC
>DASULG010000164.1:0-3587 GCA_036278335.1 Pedococcus sp. | reverse complement strand
ACGCAACGAGAGGTCAGGCCATGGAGGAAATCCACCAGGTCAAATGTGTCCGAGGTGGTATCTGCCAAGAGGACGAAGGTCTCCGCGTACCGCGGATCCGGCATCTTCATTGGACAAGGCTAGCCCTGCGAGGCGCCCTGGCGCCTCGCCTACCAGCCCTCGTCGGCCTTGTGGAGAGCCAGCAAGGCATCGGCCTCTGCCGCGGGGCTGAACTCGCACGACGCCTCATGGCTGTGTCGCAGAGTGCACATCCTCCCCGTGGGCAGATGTATCTGCGCGCAGCCACCTTGCGCAGCCGCGCCGGCGTCCACCGACGCGTTGTGCGTCTCAGGCAGGTCCGGCGTCGGGGTTGCCGCGGTGTCAGCGCTTGAATGAACGGGGGCTCCCATGAAGGGACCACCTATCTCCCCCCGCATGCGGGAGGGCATCGGTCCCAAACTGAGACTGTCGCGACCCTATCGCGGATGGCTCCTGCCGGTTCCCGGTTGGCCCCCCGTCCGCGAGGGGTTCTCAGCGACCTCTCAGGCCCCAGGCCCCGCGAGGAGCAGCCCAGCGGCTTCCACCACTGACGGCATCCCCACCCAACGGGGTCGCCGGATTGTCCCCCCGGCCAAAGGGGACCAACGGCACTCACCCGTCCGCCCGGGCGGGCAGACGCTGAGGGTAGGGCGATGTTGTGGTGCACGGAGGTGACGACATGGTCCAGACAACGGAGTACGAGCAGGCTCGGGCCAGGCTGGTCAGGAAGCGCAAGTTCCGCGGCGACCTGGTGGCCTACATCGTGATCAACGCCGCCCTCGTCGGGATCTGGGCGGTTTCAGGGTTCGGCTACTTCTGGCCCGGCTGGGTCCTCGCCGGGTGGGGCGTGTTCCTGGTTCTCGACGCGTGGGACGTCTTCTACCGGCGTGACGTCACGGAGGAGGACATCCAGCGGGAGATGCGCAACATCAGGTGATCGGGGCTACAGCGACCACACCTGTCGGAACTTGCCGCTCCGGGTGTCCACAGCGGGTGGCTCGTGAGTTCGCTCGACCGTCACCCGGGCGGCTCCGTGAGCGGCGAGGAAGTCCCTCAGCCGTTCCTCAACGGCGGTCCAGACCTCGTCGGGATCAGCCCCCTCCTCGGCTTCGAGCCGTACGGTGAGGGTCCTCGGCCCGGCACCGACGGCCTGGAACCGGTGCACACCCGGCGTCTCCTCGACCACCGTCGCCAGGGCGAGCGGCAGGATCCTGACGGCGCGCCCCTCCGGTGTCTCGAACGTCAAGACCTCGTTGGTCCGGCCCTCGACCTTCACCGCGGGCAGCACGCTCCCACAGGGGCATGGCGCCGTCGCCACCTCCACCCGATCGCCGAGGTCGTAGCGGATCAGGGGCTGCACCCGGTTGGCGAGGTTCGTCACGAGCACCGTGTGGGAAGTCACGCCGGGAGGGACAGGCTGGTAGTTCTCGTCCACGGGCTCGAAGAGGTACCAGTCGGTGTTGACGTGGAACGCGCCCTCCTCGCAGCCGATCGCGAGGCCGGGGGCCTCCGAGGCCGCGTAGCCCTCAACGACCCGGAGACCCTCGAACGCCGTGTGGATCGCGCTCCGGTACTCGGCCGTCATCGCCTCGCCTGCCGTGATCGCCTGGAGAGGGCTGATCCTCAGCCGTCCCGCGATCTGCTCCTCGGCCAGCAGGGCCAGCGCGCTGGGGTAGCCGCTCACCAGCGTCGGCTGGAACTCGTTCAGCTCCGCGACGAGTTCCCTCACCGGCCGAAGCACCGACAGCACGCGCACCCGCCGGGCGAGGAGGGGGCTGCGTCGGCGCACGCTCTCGGCGAGGACGACTCCGCCGAAGTGGCCGCCCGTGGCAAAGAGGACGGCGGCGCGCAGCCCGTTCCGCAAGAGGCCTGGCAGTAGACGCGAGGTCCGCAGGACGCGCCGCGCGCGAAGTCGGGCCACGAGGTGCAGAACCTGCCACGACTCCCGGTCGTGAACCAGGACAGCAGGCTCACCGGTCGTGCCCGACGTGGTGAACACGTGGTAGCGCCCCAGGTAGGGGCGACCGACCAGCGAGAGGTCCGAGAGGAAGTCCCGTCTCAGGCCTGCCAACGTGAGGTCGGGATCGGTCACCCAGTCGTCGAAATGCGCCATCAGGTCCCGCTTGGTCACCGGCGGCAGCACGCGCGGGTCCGTGACTCGCGCGGGAAGGCCCTGGTACAGCGAGCGGTAGTACGGAGAGGCGGTGCGTGCATGCCGCACGAGCCTGTGCAGGCGCTCCCGCTGCAGACGGGCAATGGTCGGCTCGCCGCCGTGTTCGGCTCGCAGCGTTTCCCACACCGTTCTGAGCACACCCACCCCCAAGCAGCGCCTGCCCTCCACACGGTACGGCAGGCTCGAGTTCCGCGACTCCCGTCGAGGGGGAAGTGGTGGCAGGCGGCCTCCAGTGAGGACTGGGGTCACCTGTCACATCAAAAGCGAGGGTATGCGGTCCCGCTCAGCAAACGACCTCCAGGCGAGATGGCGCGTGGCCCGAGATGACTATTGTCCCCGGCCTGACCCGGCGTGCAGTGTTGCTCGGGATGGCAGCGCCATCGGGGCGCTGCCCCGGCAAAAGGAGCTCGTCGTGTTCGCACGCACCACCACCATCCAGGGAGACCGAGCCAAGATCGAGGACGGGATCGCGTACGTCCGTGACCAGGTGTTCCCCGGGGTCAAGGCCATCGACGGGTGTGTCGGGATGTCGCTGCTCGTGGACCGCGAGTCGGGCCGTTGCATCGCGACCACCGCCTGGGAGTCAGAGGCAGCCATGAGCGGCAGTGCCGAGAAGGTACGCCCACTGCGCGACGCCGCGGCACAGGCCTTGGGCAGCAGCACCAGCGACGTCGACGTCTGGGAGGTTGCGGTGGTCCACCGTGACCACGCCATGCCCGATGGGGCTTGCGCCCGCATCACCTATCTGAGTGGCGACGCGGGCCTCGCCGACCGCGCCGTGGACATCTACAAGTCCTCGGTACTCCCCAGACTCCAGCAGTTCGACGGCTTCTGCAGCGCCAGCCTGATGGTCAACCACGAAAAGGGGCGTCTCGTGGGAACGGTCACCTTCGAGAACCGGGCGCAGCTGGAGGGCACCCGCCAGAGCAGCGCCAAGATCCGCGAGAACGCCAGCAAGGACATGCGGGCGACGGTCGACGACGTGGTCGAGATGGAGATCGCGTTCGCGCACCTGCACCTGCCAGAGCTGGTCTGAGCCAGCAGCAGACAGGGGTCACGAGTCAGGTCAGTGGCCGCCTCAGTGGGAACGGTGCGCGGTGTCAGGCGGTTCGTCGTGCGGCTGCTCGAGCGACTGTCGGACCTCGGCGCCCGGCCAGAGCAACCCCACGATGAGCGACTCCGCCACGGGACACTGACGTTCGCGTCGCTCCTGATCGCTCTGCTCTCGTGTGTCTGGGTGGTCACCTACGCCCTGTATGGCTACCCGGTGTCGGCGGCGATCCCGGCCCTGTACCAGCTGATCACAGTGGCCGGGCTCGTCGTCCTGGCGCGGACGCGGCGCTTCAGCGTGTTCCGCACCACGCAGCTCGTCGCGTTCCTCGTGCTGCCCGCACTC
>DASULG010000163.1:0-24805 GCA_036278335.1 Pedococcus sp. | reverse complement strand
CTTCGACGACGAGCGCGCCATGGTCCGCATCGACATGAGCGAGTACAGCGAGCGGCACGCCGTCGCCCGCCTCATCGGCGCGCCCCCCGGCTACGTCGGCTACGAGGAGGGTGGCCAGCTCACCGAGGCCGTCCGCCGGCGCCCGTACTCGGTCGTCCTGCTCGACGAGGTCGAGAAGGCCCACCCGGAGACCTTCGACATCCTGCTGCAGGTGCTCGACGACGGCCGGCTCACCGACGGCCAGGGCCGCACGGTCGACTTCCGCAACGTCATCCTCGTGCTGACCTCCAACCTCGGGTCGCAGTACCTCATCGACCCGGTCATGGCGCCGGAGGACAAGAAGGAGGCCGTCCTCAGCGCGGTGCGCGTCGCCTTCAAGCCGGAGTTCCTCAACCGCCTCGACGAGATCGTGGTCTTCGACCCGCTCACGACCGAGGAGCTCGGCCACATCGTCGAGCTGCAGGTGCGCCAGCTCGCCACCAGGCTCGCCGACCGCAGGATCACCCTGGAGGTCACGGAGGCGGCGCGCGAGTGGCTGGCCCTCACCGGCTACGACCCGGCCTACGGCGCCCGGCCGCTGCGCCGGCTGGTGCAGCGCGAGATCGGCGACCGCCTGGCCACAGCCCTGCTCTCGGGTGGGGTCCGCGACGGCGACACGGTCGTGGTCGACCGCGACGGTGACAAGGACCAGCTGACCCTTCGCTGATACCGCGCGAATGCTTCCCCCGGCAGGGCGGCAGCTTGGACCCGGGGGTATGCCGTGAGGTCACGGCATACCCCCGTCCTCGGTCTCGGGTCGCGCTCCTTTCGCGCACAGCGCGGGCCAGCACCACACTGGGCCCATGACCGACGAGCCCCTGCACAAGCGCCCGGAGGGTGCCAGCGACGCCACGGTCGAGGCCGTGGGCAAGGTGAGTGAGGCCTTCGAGGCCATCGAGGAGGTCCGCGGACGGCTCTACGGCCTGCACCGGCTGGTCGGCACCGCCGACCTCGCCCTCGGTGAGGCTGTCGAGCTGCTGCGCAAGGCCGGTCACCACGAGCTCGCCGACACCGTCGACCGCGAGATGGTCGGGCGCAACGTGCTCCCGGGCATGTGGACGTTCCAGGTCGTCGAGGCGTTCGACGCCGGCTACTACGCCGACTTCCAGCGCATCGAGAAGCTGGTCCGCGACGAGCTGATGGACGGACGGCGGCACGTCTACGAGGCCGAGATGAAGACCCGGGAGCGCACCAACGGCCGGCCCGGCCACGAGGCCTCCCCGGAGGACCTGCTCGAGGAGGAGGTGTCATGACCCGCTACGGCTTCCACGCCTCCCACGAGCAGATCAGCCCGCGGCAGCTGCTCGCCGACGTCCAGCAAGCCGAGCAGGCCGGCTTCGACATGGCGATGTGCTCCGACCACTTCTCGCCGTGGAGCGAGAAGCAGGGACACTCCGGCTACGCGTGGTCCTGGCTCGGTGCCGCGCTGGCGAGCACGTCGCTGCGTCTGGGCTGCGTCAGCGCGCCCGGCCAGCGCTACCACCCAGCCGTCCACGCGCAGCGGATCGCGACGCTGGGGCAGATGTTCCCCGGCCGGTTCTGGGTGGCCCTCGGCAGCGGTGAGGCGAGCAACGAGCACATCACCGGCGACCACTGGCCCCGCAAGGAGATCCGCACGCAGCGGCTCGAGGAGTGCGTCGACGTCATCCGCCGGATGCTCGCTGGCGAGGAGGTCAGCCACGACGGGCTCGTCACCGTCGACCGGGCCCGTCTGTGGGAGCTGCCGGACCCGGTGCCGGAGCTGGTCGGTCCCGCGGTGTCGGTGGAGAGCGCGGCGCGGGTGGCCGCGTGGGCCGACGGGCTCGTCACGGTCAACCAGCCGGTCGAGGTGCTCCGGGAGCTCGTCGCGGCCTACCGTGGCGCGGGCGGGCGAGGGCCGGCCGCCCTGCCGGTGCACCTGTCATGGGCGCCCACCGACGAGGAGGCCCTGTCCCTGGCCCACCACCAGTGGGGTGGGAACGTCTACGGCCCCCCGATCTCCTGGGACATCGAGACGGCCGAGGCCTTCGACGTCCTGTGGGGACAGGTGGAGCCGGAGTCCGTGCGCGGTCCCGTCCGCGTCTCGGCGGACCTCGGGCAGCACCGTGAGTGGCTGGCTGAGTACGCGGAGCTCGGTTTCGACGAGATCTACCTGCACCACGTGGGGCAGGACCAACAGCGCTTCATCGACACGTTCGGCGAGCACGTGCTGCCCGAGCTGAAGGGTGCCTGAACCATGACCAGGATCTCGAACACCAGTGACCTGTGGTGGAAGAACGCCGTCGTCTACTGCGTCGACATCGAGACGTACCGCGACTCCAACGGCGACGGCATCGGCGACATCGCCGGCATGACCGAGCGCATCGACTACCTGGCCGAGCTCGGCGTGACCTGCCTGTGGCTGATGCCGTTCTACCCGACCCCCGACCGCGACGACGGCTACGACATCACCGACCTGTTCGGGGTCGACGCCAGGCTCGGCACCCACGGCGACCTCGTCGAGCTGATCCGCACCGCCAGCGACCGCGGCATCCGGGTCATCGCCGACCTCGTCGTCAACCACACCTCGGACCAGCACCCGTGGTTCAAGGCGGCCCGCCGCAGCAAGGACAACCCCTACCGCGACTACTACGTGTGGCGCTCGGACCCGCCGCCGGACACCTCCGACAAGGTCGTCTTCCCCGACAAGGAGGACAGCATCTGGGCCAAGGACGAGCGCACGGGCGAGTGGTACCTGCACCACTTCTACTCGTACCAGCCCGACCTCAACTTCGCGAACCCCGTTGTGCGCGAACACATCGCCAAGTCCATCGGGTTCTGGCTCCAGCTCGGTCTGGCGGGCTTCAGGGTCGACGCGGTGCCCTTCCTGATCGCCGACGTGGACACGGCGGGCGACGACGTACCGGGCAACCCGCACGAGTACCTCAAGGAGCTGCGCGCGTTCCTCGGCCGGCGCCGCGGGGACGGCATCCTGCTCGGGGAGGTCAACCTGCCGCACAAGGAGCAGCGCGAGTACTTCGGCAAGAGCGCCGGCGACGAGCTCCACATGATGTTCGACTTCATCGGCATGCAGTCGATGTACCTGTCCCTGGCCCGGGGGGACGCCCGTCCGCTGGCGAAGGCCCTCAAGCAGCGTCCGGCCATCCACCACGACTGCCAGTGGGCGACCTTCGTGCGCAACCACGACGAGCTCACCCTCGACAAGCTGTCCGAGACCGAGCGGCAGGAGGTCTTCGACGCGTTCGGCCCGGAGCCCGCGATGCAGCTCTACGGTCGTGGGCTCAAGCGCCGGCTGCCGCCGATGGTGGACGGCGACCCCAGGCGCCTGCGGATGATCTACAGCCTGCTCTTCTCCCTGCCGGGCACCCCGGTGCTGTACTACGGCGAGGAGATCGGGATGGGTGAGGACCTCGAGGCCGAGGGGCGGATGGCGGTGCGCACCCCGATGCAGTGGGAGCCCGGGCGCAACGGCGGCTTCTCGAACGCCAGGCCCAGCCGGCTGGTGCAGCGCCTGGTCCCGGGCGGGTTCGGCCCGGAGCACATCAACGTCGCCGACCAGCGGCGGGACCCCGACTCGCTGTGGACCTTCATGCGTGGGCTCATCCAGACCTACCGCGAGTGCCCCGAGCTCGGCTGGGGGCAGTTCAGCGTGCTGGACGAGCCGCACCGGGAGGTCCTGGTCCACCGCTGCCACTGGGAGGGCTCGACCGTGGTGGCCGTCCACAACCTCTCGGCGGAGCCCGTGACCGCGAGCTTCACCCTCGACCCGCGCGACACCGTGGGGGAGGAGGCGGTGTGGCTCGAGGACGTGCTGCGGTCCGAGGCGCTGGAGACCGGGCCCGGCGCGAGCGTTGAGCTCCCGCTGGACGGCTATGGCCACCGCTGGTTCCGGGTGCGCCGCGACGACCGGCCGCGCCGCTGACCGACTCCCCTTGTGCCCCGTATGCCGCGGGGCACCCGGGCTAGCGCCGGGGTGCTCCCGCGCCGGGCGCAGGGTGCCGGACGCGCAGGGTGCTGGGCGTCGGCCGGGCGGTTGGGCGTCAGCGGGTGTCGGCCTGCGGGGCGCGCAGCTGCGCCGCGAGGGCGCCGGCAAGGACGTCGGGGGCCTCGTACGGGAGCATGTGCCCGCGCCCGGGCAGCACCTCCAGCGTGGCGTGCGGCATCAGCTCGGCCAGCCGCCGGCTGAGGCGCACCGGGGTCAGGCGGTCCTTCTCGCCGACCAGGATTCGCGTGGGGATGCCGTCGAAGTGCGCGGCGGCGTCCGCCTCGTCATGCTGCGCCAGCGCGCGGTGGAACCGGCCGAAGGTCGGCAGGTGCGTGGCGGCGACCTGGTCCCGCGTGGCCCGCACGTCCTCGGGCCGGGGGTCGTCGCCGAAGAGCAGGGCCTGCTGGCTCCGCAGCGTGATCGCGCGGCCGGCGGGCAGCCTGGGCGCCCGCGCCAGCGCCTGCATCACCAGCACCTCCATCGCGCCGCGGCGGGGGGAGAGCTCGCCCGCCGCCGTGGAGACGAGGACCGAGCCGCGCACCCGGGAGCGGAAGTCCTCTGGGTGCTGCCCGGCATACGCCAGCAGTGACATCCCGCCCATCGAGTGGCCTCCGAGGACGACCGGCCCGGAGGGGGCGGCCACCGCCAGCACGGCGGCCAGGTCGTCGCCGAGGGTGCGCACCGACGGGTGGCCGGGCCCCGGGGTGGAGGCACCGTGCCCACGCTGGTCGTACACGACGACGCGCGCGCCGGTGCTCGCCCGCAGCCGCTCGACGACGGGCAGCCAGGAGGCGTGGGTGAGGGTCCAGCCGTGCGCGAGCACAACCGTGGCGGCCTCGTCCGCGCCGGGCCGTGCGGTGAACTCGCGCACCCGGAGCAGGGCGCCGTCGGCCGCGGCCACGCTGAAGTCCCGCGTCACGTCGGTCTGCACGGCTCAGTCCTCCAGCTCGACGACGACCGGCGCGTGGTCGGAGGCGCCCTTGCCCTTGCGCTCCTCGCGGTCGATGGCCGCGCCCGCCACGCGCCTGGCGAGGGCGGGGGAGCCGAGCACGAAGTCGATCCGCATGCCCTGCCGCTTGGGGAAGCGCAGCTGCGTGTAGTCCCAGTAGGTGTAGACGCCCGGCCCGGGCGCGTGCGGGCGGACCACGTCGACGAAGCCGGCGTCGAGGAAGCCCTTGAAGGCGGCCCGCTCGTCGGGGGAGACGTGGGTGCGGCCCTCGAAGTACGCCATGTCCCAGACGTCGTCGTCCTGCGGGGCGATGTTCCAGTCGCCCATCAGGGCCACCTGCAGGTCGGGGTCGTCGGCCAGCCACTGCTGGGCGTCGCGCTTGAGCGTCGCGAGCCACTCCAGCTTGTAGGGCATGTGCGGGTCGTCGAGGGTGCGGCCGTTCGGGACGTAGAGCGACCACACCTGCACCCCTCCGCAGGTCGCTCCGAGCGCCCGCGCCTCCGTGGCCAGCGGGTCGCCCCAGCCCGGCATGTCGGTGAACCCGGTCTGCACGTCCTCGAGGCCGACCCGGGAGAGGATGGCGACGCCGTTCCAGTGGTTCAGCCCGTAGTGCGCCACCTCGTAGCCCAGCGCCTTGAACCGGTCGAAGGGGAACTGGTCGTCGCGCGCCTTGGTCTCCTGGATCGCCAGCACGTCGACGTCGGTGCGCTGCAGCCACGCCTCGACGCGGTCGATGCGGGAGCGGATGGAGTTGACGTTCCAGGTGGCAATACGCACCGGGACACCCTATGCGGCCCGCATAGAGTGGTGCCCATGAGCACCGCCCTCGTGACTGGCGCCACCTCCGGGATCGGCCTGTCCTTCGCCCACCAGCTCGCCGAGCGCGGACACGACATCGTGCTCGTGGCCCGCGACCGCGCGCGGCTCGAGAACGTCTCGGACGAGCTCCGGGCGAAGTACGACGTCAGCACCGAGATCCTCGTCGCCGACCTGTCCGACCGGGCCGACACCGGCAAGGTCGCCGAGCGGCTCGCGGACCAGGCCCGACCCGTGGACCTGCTGGTCAACAATGCCGGCTATGCGCTCAAGAAGCGCTTCCTCGACAACGACATCACCGAGGAGGAGGCCGTCTTCGACGTGCTCGGACGGGCCGTGCTGGTGCTGTCGCACGCCGCCGCGCGGGCCATGCGCGAGCGGGGGCACGGTGCCATCGTCAACGTCTCGTCGGTGGCCGGCCAGATCACCTCGGGCACCTACTCCGCCATCAAGTCCTTCGTCACGGTGTTCACCGAGGGCCTCGCGAGCGAGCTCGCCGGCACCGGCGTCACCGCCACGGCCCTGCTGCCGGGCTTCACCCGCACCGAGTTCCACGAGCGCGCCCGGCTGAACATGTCGCGCCTGCCGAGGTTCATGTGGCTGGACCCGCACCGCCTCGTCAGCGACTGCCTGGACGACGTCTCCCGGGGACGGGTCGTCTCCGTCCCGGGCGCCCAGTACAAGGCAATCGTGGCTTTGCTGCGCGTGCTGCCCCGCTCGCTGGTGCGCAGCCGGGCCCGCACGGTCCACCGCCCGAAGAGCTGAGCCCTGGGCGGCGGCTAGGGTGGAGCGCGTGACCGAGAGCGCCCAGTACCAGTACACCGCTGACACCGCGACCACTGCCGACGTCTCCTCGCCCCGCGAGCGGCTGCTCGAGATCATCCGGGCCAAGGCGATCGTCCACGGTCGCGTGACTCTCTCCTCGGGCAAGGAGGCCGACTACTACGTCGACCTGCGCCGGATCACCCTCGACGGGGAGGCTGCGCCCCTCGTGGGCCGCGTCATGCTCGAGCTGACGAGCGACCTCGACTACGACGCGGTCGGCGGCCTCACCCTCGGCGCCGACCCGGTCGCCACGTCGATGCTGCACGCCAGAGCCGCGGCCGGGGGCCGTCTGGACGCCTACGTCGTGCGCAAGGCGGGCAAGGCCCACGGCCTCCAGCAGCGCATCGAGGGTCCCTCGATCGAGGGCCGGCGCGTCCTGGTCGTCGAGGACACCACCACCACGGGGGCCTCTCCGCTCGACGCCGTCAGCGCGGCGCGCGAGGCCGGGGCCGAGGTGGTCGCCGTCGCCACCATCGCCGACCGGGCCACGGGTGCCGGCGAGCGCATCGAGGCCGAGGCCGGGGTGCCCTACCTGTTCGTGTACAGCCTCGGGGAGCTCGGCCTCGACTGAGCGCCGGGCCGTCGCCCTCGAAGACGGGGCGCGTCAGAAGATCGGCTTGCCGCCGGTGACGCCGAGCACCGTGCCGGAGACGTAGCTCGCCTCGTCGGAGGCGAGGAACACGAACGCGCTCGCGACCTCGATCGGCTGCCCGGCGCGGCCGAGTGGGGTGTCGGAGCCGAATCCCTCGACCTTCTCCTCGGGCATCGTCGCCGGGATGAGTGGCGTCCAGATCGGGCCCGGAGCCACGGCGTTCACACGGATGCCGCGCGGCCCGAGCATCGAGGCGAGGTTGACCATCATGTTGTTCAGGGCCGCCTTCGTGGCGGCGTAGTCGAGCAGGTTCTCCGAGGGAGAGAAGGCCTGGATCGACGTGGTGATGGCGATGCTGGACCCCTCCGCCAGCTTTGGCGCCAGCGCCTTCGCCAGCCAGAACGTCGCGAAGACGTTGGTCTCGAAGGTCCGCTTCACCTGCTCGCCGGGGAAGTCCTCGATCGTGTCGTGGGTCATCTGGTAGGCCGCGTTGCTGACGAGGACGTCGATGCCGCCGAGGGCATCAGCGGCCTTCTCCGCGAGGTCGATGTTGGCCTGCTCGGTGCGCTGGTCGGTGGGGCACAGCACGCACGTGCGGCCCGCCGCCTCGACCTGGCGCTTCGTCTCCTCGGCGTCGTCCTGCTCCTGGGCCAGGTAGGAGATGGCCACGTCGGCGCCCTCCTTGGCGAAGGCGATGGCGGTGGCGCGCCCGATGCCGGAGTCCCCTCCTGTGATCAGCGCGCGCTTGCCGACCAGGCGCTCCCGGCCCTGGTAGCCCGTCTCGCCGTGGTCAGGCACCGGCGTGAGCTCAGCCGTGCGGCCGGGCCACTGCTGCTGCTGGGCGGGGATGTTTGCGAGAGTCTGGTCAGCCATGCGTCCACTCTCGGGTCGCCCCGGAGCACCCGCAACTCCATGTCGCGGCAGGCCACGCGGACTAGGATCGACGCACAGACCTGAGGAGAGTCCCATGATCGGCTGGATCATCGTTGGCGCCGTCGTCGTGTTGCTCGTGCTGTGGGCGGTGGGTGTCTACAACGGGCTCATCAAGCTGCGCAACCTCGTGCAGGAGGCGTGGCGGCAGATCGACGTCGAGCTCAAGCGCCGGCACGACCTGATCGGCAACCTCGTCGAGACCGTCAAGGGCTACGCAGCCCACGAGCGGGGCACGCTCGAGGACGTGATGAAGGCCCGCTCGGCCGCGATGGCCGGAGGGCAGAGCCCCGCTCAGCAGGCCCAGAGCGAGGGTCTGCTGAGCGCCGCGCTGGGGCGCCTCATCGCCGTGGCCGAGGCCTACCCGGACCTCAAGGCCAACCAGAACTTCCTGGCCCTCCAGCAGGAGCTCACCGCCACCGAGGACCGCATCGCGGCGTCCCGGCGGTACTACAACGCCAACGTGCGCGAGCTCAACACACGGGTGGAGACCGTGCCGAGCAACGTGGTCGCCGGCGTCTTCAACATCGAGCGCGCCGAGTACTTCGAGGTCGAGGGCGAGGAGCGCGAGCCGGTGCGGGTGGACTTCGGCCAGCGCGAGGCCACGATCCCGCCGCCGAGCGGGTATGCCGGGGGCACGCCTGCGGGCGGCCCTGCCGCACCCCCGTCGCGTGGTCCCGAGGCGCCGGGCGCGTCGCCACAGGACACCTGAGCGGCGCGGCACAGCGGCGGCCACCGCGGCACACCGACCGTCACACGGGCGAGTCATGGCGCATGCCAGATCAGCGAGTTCTGCCGTACGTGGCTGGGTACCGTGGAAAGGGCCGGGCACGTGTGCCTCGGCCCGCATCAGGGGCGGGTCAGTCGCGGCGGTCGACGAGGTCGTCCACAGCCTCGGAGGTCTCCTCGGCTGCCGTCCTCGACGCGCTGCGGTGGCGCAGCACCTCCACGACCATCGGGATGACCGAGACGGCCACGACGGCGAGGATCGCGAGCTCGAGGTGGTCCTTCAGGGCGGGGAAGGCCTGGCCCAGGAAGTAGCCGAGCAGCGTGACGGCGAACACCCACAGCACTGCGCCGATGCCGCTCCACAGGAAGAACCGGCGGCGCTCCATGCGGCCCACCCCCGCGACCACGGTGATGAACGTGCGCACGATCGGGACGAACCTGCCGAGTACCAGTGCCTTGTTGCCGTGCCGCTGGAAGAACAGCTCGGTCTGGTCGAAGTACTTCTTCTTGATGAACCGGCCCTCGCGCTGCTCGAGCGGCTTGCCCGCGGCACGGCCGATCTCGTAGCCCACGACGTTGCCGGCGAACGCTGCGACGGTGAGCAGGACCAGGGCGAGCGGGAGGCTCAGGTGCAGGTGGCCGTTGGCGATGAACAGCCCGACCGCGAAGAGCAGTGAGTCGCCCGGGAGGATCGGGAACAGCAGCCCGCACTCGATGAAGACGATCGCAAAGCTCACCCAGAAGAACTGGGATCCGAAGTGCTCAAGGAGCCATTGGGGGTCCATCCAGCTGGGGCCGAGGGAGTGCATCACGCCCCAAGGGTATGCGGTGGGGCGAGTCAGGAGGGACACGCGAGGCTGGGGCGCCACTGGGACACGCCGGGAAGGCCGGTCACTAGGGTGGCGAGCGTGGGTGAGGAGGCGGGCAGGGACATGGGTGCCGACCTGGGCAAGGACATGGGCGGGGACATGGGCACGGACGCAGGTGCCGAGCAGGTCGGAGTGGGGCCCTGGCCGGGCCCGTGGCCCGCGGGCGGCCACTTCGACCCGAACCTGCTGCGCGACGGCGACCGGCGCAATGTCGTCGACCGCTACCGGTACTGGAGGCTCGACGCCATCGTGGCCGACCTCGACACCCGCCGGCACGGCTTCCACGTCGCGGTCGAGAACTGGGGCCACGACTTCAACATCGGCTCGGTGATCCGCACCGCCAACGCCTTCAACGCCGCGGCCTTCCACATCGTGGGCAGGCGGCGCTGGAACCGGCGGGGCGCGATGGTGACCGACCGCTACCAGCACGAGCACCACCACCCGGACCCGGCCCACCTCGTCGGGTGGGCGGCCACCGCGGGTGCCGACGGCCGCGGCGTACCGCTGATCGGCATCGACAACCTTCCGGGCTCGGTCCCGCTGGAGACCCATGACCTGCCCCGTGAGTGCGTCCTCGTCTTCGGGCAGGAGGGCCCGGGTCTCTCCCCGGGCATGCGCACCGCGTGCGAGGTCGTGCTGCACATCGAGCAGTTCGGCTCGACGCGCTCGATCAACGCAGGGGCCGCGGCCGCCGTGGCCATGCACGCCTGGGTCCGTCGGCATGTTTTCGGCCAGGCTGTCGAATCCGGGCCAGCTCACCCGTCACTGTGATGGAGGCGCATCCGGCGCCTCGCACCTGAGAGGAGTGCGACCATGACCCAGTACCTGCTGTCCATGCCAGGTGACGAGAAGGTGTGGGACACCTTCAGCCCCGAACAGCGCCAGGACGTGATGGCCGTGCACGGGAAGTTCCGCCAGCTGCTCGAGGAGCGCGGGCACCGGCTGGTCACCACCGCCGGGCTCGCTCCCTCGAGCGAGGCGAGGGTCGTGCGCGGGTCCCTCGACGACGTGAGCATCACCGAGGGGCCGTACGCCGAGACCGTCGAACAGGTGACGGGGTTCTACCTCGTGGAGTCGGACGACCTCGACGACCTGCTGCAGGTCTGCGGTCTCATCGCGGGCACCGGCCTGCCCATCGAGGTCCGTCGCACCATCACCGACCCGGCGGTGGAGCGGTGAGGTACTTCGTCACCATCGCCTACGAGCCGACCGTGTGGGCTGAGGCGACGCAGGAGGTGCAGCGCCGCTACCACCAGGCCCACCTCGACTTCCACGACGCCGTCGCCAAGCGGGCCGCCATGGTCGCCGGAGAGGCGCTCGCCGGGGCGGACACCGCGACGACGATGCGCCACGTCGACGGCAGGCCGGTGCTCAGCGACGGACCGTTCGCGGAGACGGCCGAGCAGATCGGCGGCTTCTACCTCATCGACGCCGACAACCTCGACGTGATGACCGAGCTCTGCGCCCTGCTGCCGCAGGCGTACAGCCTCGAGATCCGCCCCGTGGTGCAGATCGAGGGGTTCGAGTCGGGCTGATGCGCGCGCCCCTCGAGGACGTCTTCCGCGACGAGTGGGGCCGGCTGTTGGCCCTGCTCGTCGCGCAGTACCGCCGCCTCGACCTTGCTGAGGACGGCTTGGCGGAGGCGTTCGAGGTGGCCGCCCGCCTCTGGCCGGAGCAGGGCCCGCCGCGCAGCCCGGCGGCGTGGCTGCTCACCACCGCTCGCCACCGAGTCCTCGACCGGCTGCGGGCCGAGGCCGTGGCGGCGCGCAAGGAGCCGCTCCTGGTCGTCGACGCCGAGGTGAGCCAGGGCGCGGCCCGCGTGATGGTGGACCCGGGCGGCCTGGTGGCCGACGAGCGCCTCCGGCTCGTCTTCCTCTGCGCGCACCCCTCGTTGTCCCTGGACTCCGCCGCGGCACTGTCCCTGCGGCTCGTGCTGGGCGTGTCCACAGCCGACATCGCCCGGCTCTTCCTCGTCAGCGAGCCGACCATGGCCGCCCGCCTGACCAGGGCCAAGCGGCGTCTCGCGGTGACCGGCGTCCCGTTCGCGGTGCCGCAGGGACCGGCCCGGGAGCAGCGGGTCGGCACCGTTGCCGCGGTGGCCTACCTGGCCTTCACCGCCGGGTACGCCCCAGGCAGCGGCACCGACGTCACGCGGGTCTCGCTGGCCGGCGAGGCGATCCGGCTCGTCCGGCTGCTGCGCGAGCTGGCGCCCGGGGAGCCCGCGTTCGACGCCCTGCTGGCGCTGATGCTGCTCCAGCACTCCCGGCGCGCGGCCCGCGAGGACGAGGGTGGACAGCTCGTGCTGCTGCCCGACCAGGACAGGTCGCTGTGGGACCATGGCGACATCGAGGAGGCCCTGCGCCTGCTCGCCCCGCTCGTCACCCGTCGCCTGCCTGGCGTGGCCGGGGACTACCTCCTCCAGGCACTCATCGCGGCGGAGCACGCCGTCGCCCAGACCGCGGCCGACACCCGCTGGGACCGCATCGCGGAGCACTACGCCGAGCTCGAGGCACTCACCGGCTCACCCGTCGTGCGGCTCAACCGGGCGGTTGCTGTCGCGGAGGCCCTGGGGCCGGCCGCCGGCCTGCGGGTTCTCGACGGCCTCGACGAGGCGCTGCCCCAGAGCCACCGGCTGCCGGCCGTCCGCGCCGAGCTCCTCAGCCGCACCGGGGACACCGAAGGCGCGCGCACGGCATACGACCGGGCCCTGGCGCTCTGCGGCAACGAGGCCGAGCGGGCGCTGCTGGCCACCCGTCGAAAAGCGCTGGACGCAGCAGCGTCCCCTCCGGTCGAATCTCCGGGTGACCCCTGACCAGATGCTTGCCACCTTCCACGAGCAGATCCGTCTGCGCGACCTCGACGCCGAGACGGAGAACCTCGTCGAGCGGGCCGGCCTGGTGCACCGCAGCTACCCGGCCGACCCAGTGGTCCCCGGGGCCATGATCGAGTCCCCCGAGGGCCTGGGGGACGACCCGGACACGGTGATCGCCGGCGAGCGTGAGTTCTTCGCCGGCCGCGGCCAGAGGGTCGAGTGGAAGACGTACAGCTACGACCCGCCGGCCGACCTGGGGGAGCGGCTGACGGCGGCGGGCTTCGTGGCCGAGGAGCTCGAGGCCCTGATCCTCGGGGACGCCGAGGCGGTCGCGGTCGACGTCGAGCTGCCGGCCGGCCTCAGCATCCGTGCGATTCGGGACGAGCGGGACCTCCAGCGCGTCGCCGACCTGCACGACCTGGTCTGGCCGGGCACGCGCTGGGTCACGGCCAGGTTCGGCGAGGAGATGCGCGCCAGGCCCGACCTGGTGCAGGGCTGCCTGGTCGAGGAGTCGGAGGACGGCCCGGTCCTGTGTGCCTCGTGGCTGCGGCTGGTCGAGCACAGCGGGTTCGGTGGTCTGTGGGGCGGCGCGACGCACCCCGGCTGGCGCAGGCGTGGCCTCTACCGCGCGACGGTCGCCCACCGTGCCCGCATCGCCGTTGCCGCCGGCTACCCCTTCCTGCGGGTCGACGCCTCCCCGCACTCGCGGCCCATTCTCGAGCGCGCCGGACTGCGCCAGGTGGCCACGACGACCCCGTTCATCTTCGACCCGGCCATCAACCCGGCCTGAGCGCGACGGGCCTGCGCAGTGGAGGCCGGGGCATGGAAAGATCGGGGCGAAGCTGCGCACCGCGACCTTCCCATCTCAAAGGAGAGACCATGCCCATCGCCACGCCCGAGGTCTACGCCGACATGCTCGACCGCGCGAAGAAGGGCTCCTTCGCGTACCCGGCGATCAACGTCACCTCCAGCCAGACGCTCAACGCCGCCATCCGCGGTTTTGCCGAGGCCGGCAGCGACGGCATCGTCCAGGTCTCGACCGGCGGCGCCGACTACCTCAGCGGCCCGACCGTCAAGGACATGGTGACCGGCTCGCTTGCCCTCGCCGCGTTCGCGCACGAGGTCGCCAAGAACTACGACGTCAACATCGCCCTGCACACCGACCACTGCCCCAAGGACAAGCTCGACGGCTTCGTCCGCCCGCTCCTCGCGGCCTCCACCGAGCGGGTCAAGGCCGGTGGCACCCCGTGGTTCCAGTCGCACATGTGGGACGGCTCGGCGGTGCCCCTCGAGGAGAACCTCAAGATCGCCCGCGAGCTGCTCGACGCCTGCAAGGTGGCCAACGTGATCCTCGAGATCGAGGTCGGCGTGGTCGGTGGCGAGGAGGACGGCATCGTCGGCGCCATCGACGAGAAGCTCTACTCGACGCCGGAGGACGCGATCGCCACGGTCGAGGCCCTCGGCCTCGGAGAGCACGGCCGCTACATGACCGCGCTGACGTTCGGCAACGTCCACGGCGTGTACAAGCCCGGGAACGTCAAGCTCCGCCCCGAGATCCTCAGGAACGCCCAGGAGGCGATCGTGAAGGCCAAGGGCCTCGGCGAGGGCGAGCGGCCCTTCGACCTGGTCTTCCACGGCGGCTCGGGCTCCACCGCTGAGGAGATCGGCGCCGCGGTCGACTTCGGCGTGGTGAAGATGAACATCGACACCGACACCCAGTACGCCTTCACCCGCCCGGTTGCCGGCTACATGTTCAAGAACTACGACGGCGTCCTGAAGATCGACGGCGAGGTCGGCAACAAGAAGCAGTACGACCCGCGTGCCTGGGGCAAGGAGGCCGAGGCCGCCCTGGCTCGGCGCGTGGTCGAGGCCTGCGAGAACCTCCGCAGCGCCGGCACCTCGAGCAGGTAGGCGCCCCCGGTGAGCTCTTCCGAGAACCTCCTGGGCATCCCGCCCACGTACCTGCCTGTGGACCCGGCCGCCGACCGGCTGGAACAGGGCGTGGCCGCGGACCAGGTGGCCGCGGCATACCCCACGTCGTCCCTGGCCTGGGCCACCCTGGCGGAGGACGCGCTGGAGGACGGCCGCACCATCGAGGGCTACGCCTACGCCCGCACCGGCTACCACCGGGCCCTGGACACGCTGCGCAAGTCCGGCTGGCGCGGCCAGGGGCCGGTGCCGTGGTCGCACGAGCCGAACCGCGGCTTCCTGCGGGCCCTGGCCACCCTCGCGCGGGCGGCGGGGGCGATCGGGGAGGTGGAGGAGGAGCAGCGCTGCACCCAGTTCCTCCGGGACTCCTCCGCGGAAGCGGCGCGCGAGCTCGGCTTGTAGCCCACCTGCTGAAGCCGGAGGGCCGGATCCTGGTGGATCCGGCCCCCCGGTTTCGTCCCCTGCGAACAGGCGCCTTGTGGGCGCCACCCCGGTCGCAATCCGATCCTCCCCTGCGGACGACGATCGCGACTCCCCCATGATGCACCGGTTTGCCCGGCAAGGGTGTCCTGAATGTGTCATTGGCCTTAACCTGTCAGGAGTTCGTGTGACGAGTGCCAGGGAGGGCGGTCCGACGGTGTTTGGGGGAGTCGCAATGGCCGATGACGTGCAGTTCCTGCTGACCGACCCGGTCGAGACCCTCCAGCGGGTCCTGCAGCGCGAGATCAGCCGGGCCGACCGGCGCAAGGTGGAGCTCGCCGAGATCGGCAACGCGCTGCTGCAGCTGGCCAAGGAGCATGAGCGCCCCGAGGGCGGCGCACCGGTGTGGGACCCGGTGACGGCGGAGCTCGCGCCATCCCTGCTCGCGCGGCTGCTCGACACGACCGACGGCCCGCTGCGCAGCAGCGTCATCAGCCTGCAGGTCGGTCCCGGTCTGGAGGAGCCGATCATCGAGCGCGCGCGCCGCCGCATGGCCCGCGGCATGCCCCAGCGCTCCATCTACCCGATGAGCCTCTACGACCAGCCCGACGGGCGGCAGTGGATGCAGGGCTGGGCGGAGGTGGGGGAGACGCAGCGAATCTGCCTGGACCCCCCGAGCGACTTCGCGGTCTTCGGGGAGACCGCCGTCATGGCCGTGGCCGAGTGGGGCAACGCGGAGTCGAACTACGTCCTGATCCGGGACCCCATGCTCGTCCAGGCCTTCATCCACCTCTTCGACCGGGTCTTCGACCGGGCCCTGCCGGTTCCCACCGACAGCGAGGAGACCGACGGCGAGCTGCGCCTGCTGCGCCTGCTCAGCACCGGCTACAAGGACGAGGCCATCGCCCGCTACCTGGGCTGCAGCCTGCGCACCGTCCGCCGGAGGATTGCCACGCTGATGGCGCACCACGGCGCAGAGACCCGCTTCCAGCTCGGCGTCGCCGCAGCCGCCCAGGGTCTGGTCAACCCGCCCCGCACCCCGCTGTGAGCCCTGCTCGGTTGGGGCCAGTCCGGCCGGACCGGTAGCCTTCAGCGGTACGGGCCCCCGTGCACACGCACGTCTGGGGCCTGTGCTGTGACCGCAGACGAACACACAGGAGAAGGTGTACGCATGCCGGCGATTGTGCTGGTCGGCGCCCAGTGGGGCGACGAGGGCAAGGGCAAGGCCACGGATCTCCTGGGCAGCGCCGTCGACTACGTGGTGAAGTTCAACGGCGGCAACAACGCCGGGCACACCATCGTGATCGAGGGCGAGAAGTACGCGCTGCACCTGCTCCCCTCCGGGATCCTGACGCCGACCTGCACGCCGGTGATCGGCAACGGCGTGGTCATCGACCTCGCGGTCCTCTTCGAGGAGATCGACGCCCTCGAGGCGCGTGGCGTCGACACTTCTCGCCTGCTCGTCAGCGCCAACGCCCACATCATCGCGCCCTACAACCGGGTCCTCGACAAGGTGAACGAGCGCTTCCTCGGGTCGCGCAAGATCGGCACGACCGGGCGCGGCATCGGCCCGACCTACGCCGACAAGATGTCGCGCACCGGCATCCGCGTCCAGGACCTGTTCGACGAGAAGATCCTGCGCCAGAAGGTCGAGGCGGCGCTGGAGTTCAAGAACCAGGTGCTGGTCAAGATCTACAACCGCCGCGCGATCGAGGTCGACGAGGTCCTCGATGAGCTCCTCGCGTATGCCGAGCGGCTGCGTCCCATGGTCGCCGACACCTCGCTGGTGCTCGAGCATGCGCTGAACGACGGCAAGACCGTGCTCATGGAGGCCGGGCAGGCGACGCTCCTCGACGTCGACCACGGCACCTACCCGTTCGTGACCTCCTCGAACGCGACGGCGGGCGGCGCGTGCACCGGCTCAGGCATTCCCCCGACGCGCATCGACCGGGTGATCGCCATCCTCAAGGCCTACTCCACCCGGGTCGGCGAGGGGCCGTTCCCGACCGAGCTGAACGACGACCTCGGTGAGTTCCTGCGCAAGACGGGCGCGGAGTACGGCACGACGACCGGCCGTCCTCGTCGCTGCGGCTGGGTCGACACGGTGGTCGGCCGCTACGCCACCCGGGTCAACGGCGTGACCGACTTCGTCGTCACCAAGCTCGACGTGCTGACCGGCCTGGACAAGATCCCCGTCTGCGTCGCCTACGACATCGACGGCGTGCGCCACGACGAGATGCCCGTCAACCAGAGCGACTTCCACCACGCCGTGCCCATCTACGAGGAGCTGGACGGGTGGTGGGAGGACATCTCACAGTGCCGCACCTTCGAGGATCTGCCCAAGAAGGCGCAGCAGTACGTCCTGCGGGTCGAGGAGCTCATCGGTGCCCGGGTCTCGGCCATCGGGGTGGGGCCCTCCCGCGACGCCACCATCAGCCGGCACTCGCTGCTGGGTGACTGAGCGGCAGGCACTCCGGCCCGGCCTCGCGCCGGGCGATCCGGTGCGCGTGCAGCTCCTCAAGTGGGACGGGGGAGCGCACTGGGGCGCAGACGTCGTCTGGCTGGGCGAGGACGCCCACGGCTGGTGGGCCGGCTGGCCCGAGGGCACCCGGTGGGCCAGACCAGGGGCGGACTTCTCCTCGCTCGGGGTGCAGGTCGCCCTGTTCTCGCGTGAACGGGGCTTCGCCGCCACGTTCTACGAGCCGGTGCCGGCGTCCGGCTACGAGTTCCGCGTGTACGCCGACGTCACCACCGTTCCCGTGTGGGCAGACGGCGCGGTGAGCTGCGTGGATCTCGACCTCGATGTCATCGAGCGGTTCGACGGCGCCGTCTTCGTCGATGACGAGGACGAGTTCGCCGCCCACTCGGTGCGCTACGGGTACCCGCCCGAGGTGGTGTCGTGGGCGCAGGCCGAGCGCGACCGGTTGGTCGTCGACCTGCGCTCCGGGGCGGCGCACTTCGCCGAACCGCTCGCCGCCCAGTGGCGCGAGCGCTTCCTGGAGCTGCGGCGCTGAGCCGGACAGGCCACCGGGGGTGCACCGGCCTCGCGGCCAGCGCACCCCCGGTGCACCCCCTCCCAGTCCTCTCGGACTAGCTCTCCCGGCGCCTCGCCGTGCGCCACAGGCCCGCGCCCAGCACGAGCATCAGCGCCGCCATCCCCAGCGTCTGGGGCAGGCCCTCGACACCGGTGAAGGCCAGGTGCGCGGGCGTGTGTGCTGTCGGCGCCGGGTGCGGCGCAGTCGGCACCACGACCGGCGTCGGCACCGGCGCGTCCGGGTTGGTCGGGTTGACCGGCTCCGACGCGGACGCGGTGACCCGCACCGTGTTGGAGGAGGCATCCTGCACCAGCTCGGAGTCCGCCGCTGCGACGTTGTCGATCACCAGGGTGGCCTGCTCACCGGGGGCGAGCTCGGGTGCGGCCTGCACCGTCGCCACGAAGTAGACCGTGACCACATCTCCCGGGTTCATCGACCCGACCGACCAGGTGACCGTGCGCCGCGCCGCGTCGTAGCTGACGGTGCACTCCTGCGTGCCGCAGCTGCCGGAGCCGGCCCTGTAGGTGAGGCCGTCGGCAAGGGCGTCGGTCACCAGGACCTTCTCCTGCGGGACGGTGCCGTCGGCCGTGACCTCGATGCCGTACCGCACGCTGTCACCGAAGGCGACCGTGCCGTCGGACTCGACCTGCGTGCCGCCAGGCCCGAACTCGTAGGCCGTCTTGTCGGCGGTGAGAGTCGCCCACACCGCGACGTTGACCACGACACCCGCGTCGGCCGCCTCGTTGCTGGCCGTCACCTCGACCTCACGCGTGCTGTCGTCGCGGAGGTAGCCCTGCGGCGCCTGCGTCTCGGTCAGCGTCCAGGTCCCGAAGTCCAGCCCAGCGACGGCGAACTCGCCGGGTCGGGCGTCGGTGTCGCGGCCGCTGTAGCCCGACTGTCCGGTGTTGTCCGCCACCGCCAGGACCTGACCGTCCATGCGGAGCTCGAAGACCGCCCCGCCGAGGGGGTTGTCCTCCTCGTCGACCTTGGTCCAGATGACACGGCCGTTCTCGGTGTTGGTCACCTGGCCGAGGCGCGCCTGCGGCTCGGCGGCGCTGACGGTGAGGGTCAGCGCGCGGGTCCCGGCGTAGCCCACCGGCACGGTGGTCTCGCTGAGGGTCCAGGTGCCGAAGTCGAGACCTCGGACGCTGAAGGCGCCGGCCACCGGGTCGCGGTCAGCGCCCTGGTAGCCCGCCTGGCCGGTGAAGTCGTCGACGACGACCTCCTGGCCGCCCATGGTGAGGGTGAAGCCGGCGCCGGCGAGCAGCTCGCCGTCCTCGTCGACCTTGGTCCACACGACCGCGCCGTTCTCGGTGTTCAGGATGTCCTCGACCCGCTGGATGGCGTCCGACACGACCACCTCGACGGTGACCGGCTTGGCGCCCTCGTAGCCCTGGGGGACCGTGGTCTCCTCAAGCCTCCAGGTGCCGAAGTCGAGGCCCTCCACGAGGAACTCGCCGGCGTCGGGGTCGAGGTCCGCCCCCTGGTAGCCCGGCTGGCCGGTGAAGTCGTCGACGACGACCCGCTGGTCACCCATCGTGAGGGTGAAGCCGGCGCCCGCGAGCGGGGAGCCGTCCTCGCCGACCTTGTTCCAGGCCAGGCGACCGTTCTCGTGGTTGACGATCCGGCCCACGTCGACGACCGACTCCGTGGCGGTGAGCGTGACCTGCACCGGGGCAGCCGCACGGTAGCCCGTGGGGGCGTCCGTCTCGGTGAGGGTCCAGGTGCCGAAGTCCAGCCCGACGACCCGGTATGCCGCGGGAGCAGGGTCGCGGTCGAAGCCGGCGTAGCCCGGCTGGCCGGTGTTGTCCTCGACGGTGAGGGTCTGCCCGCCCATGGAGAGGGAGAACGTCGCGCCCGTCAGTGCCTGGTCGTGCTCGCCGACCTTGACCCAGACGATGCGGCCGTCCGCGCTGTTGACGAACGTGAACTGGTGCAGGCTGTCTGCGGCGGTGACGTCGAAGACCTGCGGTGCCGAGCCGGCGTAGCCCGTGGGCACGGTCGTCTCGGTCACGGTCCAGCTCCCGAAGTCCAGACCGCCGACGGTGAAGTACCCCGCCCGCAGGTCCGTGTCCGGCCCTTGGTCGCTCGCTGCGCCGGTGTTGTCCCAGACCACGATGCTCTGGCCGTCGGTGCTCAGGGTGAAGCCGGCGCCGGCCAGCGGCGTCCCGTCCTCACCGGTCTTGCGCCACACCAGGCGGCCGTCCTCGGTGTTGACGACCGGGGCGAGGGCCTGGACGCTGTCCGCCGCGGTGACCGTGAAGTCGACCGCTGCGCCGCCGGCATACCCGGCCGGGGCCGCCGTCTCGGTCAGGGTCCAGGTGCCGAAGTCGAGGTCACGGACGGAGAAGCGGCCCGCACCCTCGTCGGTGTCGCGGCCCTGGTAGCCGGTCTGGCCCGTGTTGTCGGCGACGGTGACGTGCTGGCCGCCCATGGACAGCTCGAACACCGCGCCGCCGAGCAGCTCGCCGTGCTCACCGACCTTGGTCCAGGTGGCCTGGCCGTTCTCGGTGTTGGTGATGGCGCCGATCAGGATCGGGGTCTGCGAGGCCACGACCTCGACGTTGCGCGGCGCGATGCCCGCATACCCCTGCGGCACGACGGTCTCGGTCAGCACCCAGGTCCCGAAGTCCAGGCCCTCGACCGCGAAGACGCCGACGGCCGGGTTGGTGTCCTGGCCGGAGTACCCGGCCTGACCGGTGTTGTCCGGGACGCTGACCACCTGCGCGCCCTTGGTGAGGGTGAAGGCGGCGCCCGCCAGGGGCGCACCGTCCTCGTCCACCTTCGACCACACGAGGCGGCCGTTCATGGTGTTGACGATCTCGCCGAGGTCGACGGTCTGGTCCGTCGCGGTGACGGAGAGCTGACGGGGCTGCGCCAAGCCGGTGTAGCCAAGCGGCGTGACGCTCTCGGCCAGGCTCCACGAGCCGAAGTCGAGGCCGCGGACCGCGAACCGGCCCACCCGCTCGTCGGTGTCCGCGCCCTGGTAGCCGGCCTGGCCGGTGTTGTCGACGACGGTGATGACCTGGCGTCCCTGGGTGAGGGTGAACTCGGCCCCCGCGAGGGGTGCGCCGTCCTCACCGACCTTGACCCAGCTGACCCGGCCGTCCTGGTTGTTGACGACGTCCCCGAGGTCGACCGTTGCGCTCTGGGCGCTGAGGGTGAACGGCACCGGGTCGCCCGCGGCATACCCCTGCGGGACCGTGGTCTCCGAGAGGGTCCAGGCGCCGAAGTCGAGCCCCGTGACCGCGAAGCCGCCCGAGGCGGGGTTGGTGTCCAGCCCGGTGTAGCCGGCGGCGCCGGTGTTGTCGGCCACCACGAGCACCTGCCCGTCGTGGCGCAGGGTGAAGCCGGCGCCGTCAAGGACGTCCCCGAACTCGCTGACCTTGCGCCAGGTCACCTGGCCGTTCTCGGTGTTGACGAAGGAGAACGTCACCACGGGAGTCGTGCCGTTGACCGTGTAGGTCTGCGGGGCTGCGGGCAGGTAGCCGGTGGGCGCCTGGGTCTCGACGACCCGCCACTGGCCGAACGCCAGCCCGCTCACGTGGAACTCCCCGGTGTCCGGGTCGATGTCGCGCCCGGCGTTGTCGGTGATGTTGATCGTCTGGGCGACGTCACCGGCGACGATGCGCTCGAGGCGGAAGGCCGCGCCGGACAGGCGCATCTGGCCGTCCTCGCCCACCTTGGCCCAGACCAGCTGGCCGTTCTGCTGGTTCTCGAAGGCGGCCGACGCGACCGGGTTCGGGGTCGCGTGGGAGACGGTCAGGCGCTGTGCTGCGCCGGAGATCAGGTAGCCGCTGGGGGCATCGGACTCGCGGGCCTCCCAGGTACCGGTGTAGAGGTCGCCTGCGGTGATGTAGCCCGCCCGCGGGTCGAGGTCGGCGCTGCTGTTGTCGCGCACCGTGATGACCGTGCCCTGGTAAGGGTCGTTGACCTTGCTGAAGGTGAACTCGGCGCCCGCCAGGGGCGCGCCGGTCGTGGCGTCGACCTTGAGGACGGTGCCGGTGCCCAGCGGGTCGGTTATCTCGATCGGCACGTCGCTGTACCGCGCGATGGTGACGGTGCTGGTGGCGTCCCCGGGGATCAGGTAGCCCGTCGGGGCCGCGACCTCGGTGACGGTGTACACGCCGAACACGGAGGTGTTGAACGAGACGTAGCCCGGGCGGGTGTCGACGTCGGCGACCTCGTTGCCGGCGAGGCCGGTGGTGACGTTGTCGTTGACGTATGCCGTGCCCGTGCCGTCGCGCGGGTCGGGGCTGATCTCGAAGCGGAGCGCGGTGTCGCCCACGACAGCCCCGGACGGGCCGCGCTTGGTGATCGTCGCACTGCCGCAGTTCGGCTCGATGTTGGCGGTGCCGATGGCGACGTCGGACAGCTCGGAGGTCTCCGACGCGGACTGTCGGCTGCGGACGTTGAACGTCCCGAAGCCGCCGCTGCCGCAGCCGGGCTCCATCGAGAGGGCGGTCAGGTCGAGGGCGACCTCCATGAACGCGCCTGGCGCGGCCTGCGCCGACCCGCACAGCCCGGGGACCGCGGCGGTGTTGGAGCGGCCCGCAATGGCGTCCGCGGAGATCGGCTGCGCGACCCACTGGCCGTTGACCCAGCGGTCCATCGTGCTGACCACGATCTTCCCGAGCACCTGGTTCTGGCCCTGGCCCTGCTGCTCGAACTGCAGTCGCACGTCGCCGTTGGTGCGGGTCGGCACGGAGGCGGGAGCGCCGGCGCCCTTGGGCTGGCTGCTGTGGTTGGGCTGCTGGTTGTACTCATAGGTGAAGTAGGTCGACCCGTCCGTGGCGGCACGCTGGATCGCGACGTAGGTCCACTGGTGGTTCGAGGAGGTGTCGACAGCGGAGTGCGTCTGGATGGCGACGATGTCCGTCTTGCCGTTCTGGGCCGGCGCCTGCGCCCAGGAGTCGACGTCCCCGGACTCGCTGCCCTTGTAGCCCGTGGGGTCGGCGATCCCGTCGGGCACGCAGGCCGCGCCCCCCAGGCCATCCCAGTCGAGGCCGCCGGTCGCGTCGACGACCATGTTGCCGTCGATCTCGAACCCACCCAGCGAGGCGGCCGATGCCTGCTGGATGGGAGCAACAACCATCGCGGCCAGCACAGCTGTCACCACGGCTGCCCCACTGCGCTGCCGTGCGCGGACTCCCCAGATCGCCCTCATACCACTTCCCCTTCGTATCCGCGGCCCCCGGCCGAAACCTCAATGTTTCGGTCTGCTCCACGTCTATCGAAAGCAAAGTATTAGTAAAGGAAGAGTAAAGGCAGGAGAGAACGCCCTACGAAGGTCTAGTCCTTTTGGCTGAACAAATGCCCCAGATGTGCCGTTAGCTGTTGCTGCGTCACAGGAGCCACAGCGTGGCCGAGCCTCAGCTCATGCGAATGACGGACATGCGGTGGGCGGCCCTGGTGAGGGCGACGTACAGCACCCGAACGCCACCGGGCGATTCCGCAGTGATCGCGCCCGGGTCCACGATGACCGTGGCGTCGTACTCCAGGCCCTTGGTCGACATGGGGTCGATGACCTGGACCCGCCCGCCACCCGGCCACGTCGCGG
This sequence comes from Pedococcus sp., assembly GCA_036278335.1. GTDB lineage: Bacteria > Actinomycetota > Actinomycetes > Actinomycetales > Dermatophilaceae > Pedococcus_A. The sequence continues at coordinate 1,336 of DASULG010000163.1, read as the reverse complement.
CGCGCAGCTCGTCCGAGTGCACGGCGGGGGTGACGATGGCGATCGAGCCCTCGACCTCGTCGAGCAGCCCGTCGACGGCCTCGCGCACGGCGCCGAGCAGGCCCTCCCGACCCACCGTCACCTCGACAGGGTCCACCCCGGTCTCGCGGACCGCCTGCGGGATGTCGGCGTCGGGGACGGCCGCGCGCACGACCTCGGCCGCGTAGTCGAAGATCTCCCGGGCGTTGCGGTAGTTGGTGTCCATGTGGAACAGCCGGCGCTCCTGTGAGCCGAACGCCTCCGCCCGCGCCCTGCCGGCCTCAGCGGCATCCGGCCAGGACGCCTGCGCTGCGTCACCGACGACCGTCCACGAGGAGTAGCGGCCCCGGCGACCGAGCATCCGCCACTGCATCGGCGAGAGGTCCTGGGCCTCGTCGACCAGCACGTGGGCGTACTCGTCGGGCGCGCCGATGCTGCCGTGGAGGAGGCGCTCGCGGGCATCTGCCGGCGTCGCGGCCCGGCGCCGGGCCGCCTGCGGGGTCGCCTGCCGGCTGGCACGGACCTCCGCGACGCCGTACTGGGCCAGGTCCTCGAACTCCTCGATCTCGTAGAAGCCCCGCTCCTCACTCGGCTCGTCCTGGACGAGCCCGAGCCGCGAGGACAGGTCGTCGACAAGTGCGGCATCGGCAACCGACCACTCGCCGGACTCGAGGGCGTGCATGAACGACTCCGCCAGCTGGGCCGCCTCGCCGGGAGCGAGGACGCCCTGGCCGTAGCGGCGCACGCGCTCCTCCTCGGTCATCCACAGCAGCACCTCGCGCGGGTCGACCTGCGGCCACCACTCGCGCAGGAACGCCTCGACCTCGAGGTGGTCGTCGAACTCGTCGAGGAACTCGGCCCGGTCGCCCTCCCGGTGTGAGGCCCACGCCGCCTCGGCCAGGGCGCTGACGACGGCCGGCCTGGCAACGTTGCGCTGGTGGCTGCGCAGGACCTGGGCGCGGATCCGGTCGAGGACCGGCGCCTCGAGGCGGATCGCACGGCCGGCGACGAAGGCGCGGAACGTGGCGGGCGCCCCCGGCGCCGCGTCGCGAGCCGCCCTGGAGAGCACGCGCCGCATGCGCAGCGACCCCTTGATCGCCGCGGTGCTGGGCGGGTCGAGACGGACGGCGGTGATGCCGTCGACGATGTCGCCGAGCGAGCGCATGGTCACCGACTCCTCGCCGAGCGAGGGGAGCACGCGCTCGATGTATGCGGTGTACGCGGCAGAGGGGCCCACCACGAGGATCCCGCCGGACTCGAAGCGGCGCCGGTCTGAGTAGAGCAGGTAGGCCGCCCGGTGCAGGGCGACAACGGTCTT
>DASULG010000162.1:0-28629 GCA_036278335.1 Pedococcus sp. | reverse complement strand
TCCTTCGCGATCTACTACCTGCTCAAGAACCCCGAGGTCCTGGCCCGGGCGCGGGCAGAGGTCGACGAGGTGCTGGGCACCACCGGCGCACCGTCCTTCGAGCAGGTGCACCGGCTCACCTACGTCCGCCAGGTGCTCGACGAGTCGCTTCGGCTGTGGCCGACCGCCCCCATGTTCACGCGCCGCCCACGCGAGGACACGCTGATCGGCGGCAGGTACGCCCTCCCCGCGAACACAGCAGTCACCGTGCTCGTGCCCGCCCTGCACAGGGACCGGTCGATCTGGGGAGCCGATGCGCTGGAGTTCCACCCCGAGCACATGGCGCCCGAACGCCTTGCGTCGATGCCCAGCGATGTCTACAAGCCGTTCGGCACCGGGCTGCGCGCCTGCATCGGGAGGCAGTTCGCCCTGCAGGAGGCGGCGCTCGTGCTGGGCATGCTCCTGCAGCGGTTCGAGTTCGCTGACTACCGCGACTACCAGCTGCGGATCCAGACCACGCTGACGGTGAAGCCCGCCGACTTCCACATCCGGGTGCGTCCCCGTCCCGGCGTGCACATCGACCGCGCGGGGGCACTGGAGCCAGCGCACGAGGGCTCAGCCTCCGCCCGCGGGCTCGCGCTCGCGCCCTCCCTGCTCGTCCCCCGGCACGGGACAAAGCTGTCCGTGCTGTTCGGGTCCAACCTCGGGACCGCTGAGTCCATCGCCACACGCGTCGCTCACGAGGGCACCGAGCGGGGGTTCGACGTGACCGTCGGCCCCCTCGACGACCATGTGGGCGACCTGCCGGACGGTGGCGCCACGGTGATCGTCACCGCGTCCTACAACGGTGCTCCGCCGGACAACGCCACTGCCTTCTGCGAGTGGCTCAGGTCGGCGGCGCCCGACGCCGCGAAGGGTGTGAAGTACACCGTGTTCGGCTGTGGCAACACGGAGTGGCACTCCACCTACCAGGCGGTGCCCGCGATGGTCGACGGGGACCTCGAGGCCCACGGGGCCCTGCGGGTCCACCCGCGGGGCGAGGGCAACGCGGCCGGCGACTTCGATGCCGACTACCGCGCCTGGCACGGCGGGCTGTGGGCGGACCTCGCGTCCGCACTCGACCTGCCCCCGGAGGTGGCGTTCGCAGCCCCTGCTGAGGCGAGGCTGTCCATCACCCTCACCAACCGGCAGGTGACCAACCCGGTGATCGTCTCCTACTCGGCCCACCCCGCCGTGGTCCGGGAGAACCGCGAGCTGATCCCAGCGGACGGCGGCCCACGACAGCGCTCGGTGCGCCACCTCGAGATCGCGCTCCCGGCAGCCACGGCCTACCAGACGGGCGACCACCTGGGGGTCCTTCCCCGGAACAGCTACGACACCATCCGTCGGGTCATGGCCCGCTTCGAGCTTGATGCGGGCCAGTGGATCACCATCATCCCCAACAGTGGCAGCCACACCCACCTGCCGATCGACGAGCCCACGCCCGTCCTCGGCGTGCTCGGCTGCTGCGTGGAGCTGCAGGACGTTGCCGGCCGGGAGGCACTCGCCGTCCTCGCGCGGCATACCGAGGACCCCGCGCAGCGGGCAGCCCTCGAGGGGATGGTGGGCGACGACGAGGAGTCCGGGGCGCGCTACAGGGAACGGGTGCATGCACCTCGCCTCTCGATCCTGGACGTGCTCGACCAGTTCCCCAGCTGTGCCCTGCCCTTCGAGGAGTACCTCGACCTGCTTCCGCCGCTGCGCCCGCGCTTCTACTCCATCTCCTCCTCGCCGCTGGTCAGCCAGGGCACCTTGAGCATCACCGCACAGCTGCTGGCCGCGCCCGCCAGGTCCGGGGCGGGCGCCTACCGCGGGGTGTGCTCGGGGTACCTCGCCCAGACGCCGGTCAACGGGACACTGTTCGTGTTCGTGAAGCACCCCGCGATCCCCTTCCGGCCGCCGGAGAACGCGCAGACCCCGATGATCATGGTCGGCGCGGGTACCGGTCTCGCGCCGTTCAGGGGATTCATCCAGGACAGGGCCGCGCTCCAGGCTGACGGGGTGCCCATCGGCCGGTCGCTGCTCTTCTTCGGCTGCCGCGACTCGCAGACCGACCTGCTGTACCCAGACGAGCTGAAGGCCTTCGAGGACAGTGGCGTGGCACGCGTGGAGAGGTGCTACTCGGACGAGCCGGGGACAGCGCGCCGCTTCGTCCAGGACGCCATGCTCGAGTGCGCTGACGAGGTGTGGGACCTGATGCAGCATGACGCCCGGGTGCTCGTGTGCGGCAATGCCGCCACGATCGCGCCGGGGGTTCGGGCCTCCTTGGCGACGATCTTCCAGGAGCGCACCGGCGCCAGCGAGGCCGATGCGCAGGCGTGGATCACCGGTCTGCGGTCCGGCGAGCGGCTCGTGGAGGACATCTGGGCATGACCGAGCGGACCCCGCCCGGCGGGGGCCCCGACCGGAGAGGACAGTGCGAGAAGGAAGGAACGGATCCTGATGTCAGCATTCCCACGCGTGATCGCGACCCTGGCCGCAGCGAGTGCGGCTGCGGTCGTGGCACTGGCGCCCACATCGCCGGCGACGGCGGCCCCTGCCCCGCGCAGCAGCAGCATCGCGTCCGCCACCTTCGGTGCGAGCGAGACCACTTCGGACGCGGCACTCCAGGCTGCGATGCAGGCACTCGTTGGCGCCGGGGCCACCGGGGTCATCGCGCTGGTCGACGACGGGGATGGAGTGTCACGGTACGCGGTCGGCTCCGCGCGCCTCGACCCGCCGCGTGCGCTGCGGCCCGCGGACCAGTTCCGGGTCGGGAGCATCACCAAGACGGCGGTCTCGGTGGTGGCCCTGGAACTCGCCGAGCAGGGCCGGCTGTCGCTGCGAGACTCCATCGAGAGCTGGCTGCCGGGTGTCGTACCCAACGGCTCCGCGATCACCCTCCACATGCTGCTCAACCACACCAGCGGCATCTTCAACTACACCGACGACCAGGACTTCGTCGCCACCGTGCTCGCTCACCCGTACCGGCACTGGAGCCCACGCGAGCTCGTCGATGTCGCGACCTCCCACCCGCCGGTGTTCACGCCCGGAACGGACTGGTCGTACAGCAACACCAACTACATCCTTGTCGGCCTGGTGCTGCAGAAGGCCACAGGCAAGTCGGTCGCCGAGCTCGTGCAGCAGCGCGTCATCGGCCCCCTGCACCTCGCAGACACCTACCTCGCCGGCACGGCCAGCTTTCGCGGTCGCTTCGCCCACGGGTACGCGCCACCGGGCCTGCTCGGCGACAGCTATCTGGACCTCTCGCGCTGGAGCCCGAGCTGGGCCTGGGCCGCCGGGGCCCTGGTGTCCAACGCGCCGGACCTCGCACGGTTCTACCAGTCGCTGCTCTCCGGCCGGCTGTTGTCGCGGGCGATGCTCCGCCAGATGACCACGACGGTGAGCGCCGCGCCGGGCTTTGGGTACGGCCTGGGCATCTTCACCGCCGACACACCGTGCGGGACGATCTGGGGCCACGACGGCGGCATCCCCGGCTACGTGAGCATTGCCTACAACAACGCCGAGGGCACCCGCAGCGCGGTCATCCTGATGCCCACCCAGCCGGACAGCGCGATCGTCCCGAAGTTCCAGTCGGTCGTCCTCGCGGCGGTCTGCTCGATGTTCCACCGTCCGGTCCCGACCGCCGCGGCGGTAGCGGGCCCCGCTTCCCGCGCGTTCTCGCAGTTGTGGGAGAACGGCTTTCGCCGGCCCGCAGCAGCGCGATAATGGTGAACAGTGGTTGGTCTGAGGGTGGAAGGGTGGCGACGCAGGTGTCGGAGGACGGCCCCCTGCAGGACAGAGCGGATCTTACGGAGAGCCTTTCCGCTTTGGGGCGCTTTGTCCTCTCTGAGCAGTCCCTTCAGGAGTCCCTTCAGCGGGTGGCGGAGCTCTCGGTCCGGGCGGTGTATGGCGCCGACGGGGCGGGCGTGACGTGGGTTGTGGCCAACCGGCCCACGACGGTGACCGCCGCCGGCGACTTCGTGCGGCGGATCGACGAGATCCAGTACACGCTGCGCGAGGGGCCGTGCCTGGAGGCCTATGACACCCAGCAGCTGGTCCTGGCCGATGACCTGCAGACCGAACAGCGGTGGCCCCGGTTCACGCCCGCGGCCATGGCCCATGGCCTCCTCGCCCTGGTGGCGGCGCCCCTGACGGTCCGCGGGAACCGGCTGGGCGCGCTGAACGTGTACGCCCTGCAGGCCGGGGTCTTCGATGACACCTCGGTGGAGACCGCGGCGCTGTTCGCCGAGCAGGCCTCGATAGTCCTTGCCAACGCCCAGGCGTTCACGCGGGCCCAGGCGACCGCGGTGTCGCTCGGCGAAGCGCTGACGTCGCGGTCGGTCATCGACATGGCCAAGGGGATTCTGATGGAACGGGAGGGCTGCAGCGCAGATGACGCCTTCCAGCGTCTCCGGGAGCTCTCGCAGACCCAGCACCTCAAGCTGCGCGACGTGGCGCAGACACTGGTCGACGAGGCTGGCAATGGAGACCATCCCGGCAGTGGGACCGACACAGATCCCGCCTCTAGCGCGAAGACGTAGGTCTTCCCCCTGTCGCCCGGCTACCATGGGAGGCAGCTGAACAAACAGCCGTCCATCGTGCGGCTCAGGCGCCGAGGCGCCCCACAGGGGCACGCGATGGGCTTCGCCCAACCGTCTTACCGCGCGGATGCCACCCGTGAGACTCCCCCACACACCGACAGCTGTAGGGGATGCCGCAGCTCGGAATCCCTCCCTTGACGCGCCCCGTGTTCGCACGAGAAGCGCTGGGGGTGCTGAGATGACGGGCACGCGTCAGCCGTTTCGGGGCTCCGCCGGGAACGGCCGGTGAGAACCGGCCACCTCACGGGATGAAGCATGATGACCAATACCGAAACAGCGATACTCAGCTGTCGCTCGTACTCCCTCGAACGCGTCGAGGTCCTTGAGCTGGCCGGGGTGTGCGACATCGCCACCCGCGAGGTGCTTCGGCACACCGTCGCCGGTGCCCTCGAGCCCGCACCCAAAGCCCTGATCGTGGACCTGAGCGGGGTGGAGTTCTGCGACGCCGGGTCGGCCGCCGTGTTCCTCACAGCAGGACGGCGGACTCGACTGGTCCTCATCGGAGCGCACGGGATCGTGAACCGTGTCTTTGAGGTCCTGGACCCGAGCAGCACCCTGCCCCGCAGCGAGTCCGTGGCCCAGGCCGTGACCCGGCTCGCCTCTGCAGGAAACGGGGCACGGCAGCCGGCATAGCGACCCTGACGTGCCCGGCGGCAACGCGCCGCCGGGCACCTCAGGAAGCTTCCGGGCAGGAAGCCGCGGCCCGCCTAGTGCTGCGGTTGGGACTCGGCGTCCACCAGAGCCCGGGCAAGGTCGCGCAGCTTGCGGTTGTGCGTCTGAGAGGAGCGGGACAGCACGGCGAAGGCCTCTTCCGGAGTGCAGTGGTGGGTGGCGATGAGGATCCCGAGGGCCATGTCGATCGTCTTGCGCGACTCCAGCGCCTCGCGCATCTGCTGGGTTGTGCTCGTAGCCGTCGCGTGGGCATCCGCGTTCATGACGGCGATGCCGATGAAGCTGGCGATCTCCTCCGCCGTCCTCAGGGCTTCGTCGCCGAAGGCGTTCGCCTTGGTGGAGTAGTTGTTCAGCGCGCCGATCGTGGTTGCCTGGAAGGGAAGCGGGACAGACAGGGAGCTGAGCACACCCTTCTCGAGGACGCGCGGCGTGTACGTCGGCCAACGCTCCTCGGTTCGCATGTCCTCGACCAGCATGGGCAGACCCGTCCGTCCGGCGTCCAGGCACGGCCCGTGGCCGTCCTGGTACTGCAGCTCGTCGGCGTCCAAGGCCAGCTGCCCAGTGCTGGCCGCGGTCCAGGCCTTGTCTCCGCGGACCAGGGTGATGGACGTGGCCTCCGCCCCGGGGAGCCACCTCTGGGCGATGGTGGTGATCTCGCCGAGGGTCTCTTCGAGAGGGCGGTCGACGAGGACAAGTGCGGCGAGAGCCTTGAAGGCGTCGGTAGACATTCCCCGAGTATGCATCACCTCCTCCGACGAGCCGCGAGGCGCGTTCTGCCCTCGGGCATGGTCCGCGAGCGGTCAGCGACCATCCGCTCCTGGTTCGGGTTGACTCCGCCTTCCCACCCGAGATCAGGAGAGTCGAGATGGCTGAGGTAGTGCCGTTCCACCACGCGCAGGGACTGACGCCTGGCGTCATCGCCTTTGCCGACCAGCTGCGCGCTGCCGGGCACACGGTGCACACGCCGGACCTGTTCGACGGCCACACCTTCGACACCCTGGAGGAGGGGCTGGGGTATGCCGGGAGGGTCGGCTTCGGCGCCGTGACAGACCGGGGCGTCCGGGCGGTCGAGGAGCTGCCCGCCGAGGTGGTGTACTCCGGCTTCTCGCTCGGCGTGGTCCCGGCCCAGCAGCTTGCGCAGACGCGGCCGGGGGCCCGGGGAGCGCTCTTCTTCCACAGCTGCATCCCGGTGTCGGAGTTCGGCTCCTCCTGGCCCGACGGGGTTCCTGTCCAGGTGCACGGGATGGACGCCGACTCGTTCTTCGTCGATGACGGCGACCTCGCCGCCGCCCGCGCGCTCGTCGAGGAGGCCCCCCACGCGCAGCTGTTCCTCTACCCGGGCGAGCAGCACCTCTTCGCCGACAGCTCGCTGTCGTCGTACGACGCGGAGCCTCCGCACTCCTCACCGAACGGGTGCTCGAGTTCCTCCGCAGACGATAGACGAACCCTCGAGGGGTCAGACCCTGTGGTAGATGACCGTCGGCCGGTCTGCCGAGAGCGCCTCTGCGGCAAGGGGTCCGAGCTCGTCGGCGGACGCTGCCTCGACACCGTGGGCGCCGATGGCGCGCGCGAGTGCCGGGAAGTCCGGCCGGTAGAGGTCGACTGCCTGCGGCTCGATGCCCCGGTCGACCATCCGCTCGCGGATCTCCGCGTAGCCGCCGTTGTCGACCACGCCCGCCTCGCCGCGGCCCACCGGGCTGCGAACGAGGCTGATGTCCTGCTCATCGTGGGCTCGGAGGTCGGCGACTCGGACATCTGGGGCGGGCAGCTTGCGCCGGGGCGATCCGGCGGCCGCACCGTCGTGCGGGTCGACCTCGACCCCGGTCAGATGCACAAGAATGTCCGCGCGGACCTGCCCGTCGTCGGCGACGCGGCGAGCGTGCTGGCCGACGTCCTGGAGGTGCTGCGGGCCAAGGGCGCACACCGCTGGGACTCGGCGCGTTCAGCGCCACTTCGCGAGGCCATCGAGGTGGAGGCCGTGGCGGGGGCGCCGTGGGCCGGCATCCAGCGCTCGCTCGCCCAGGCCCTGCCCTCGGACACCGTCGTCGCCGGCGACAGGTGGACCCTCAGTGCCCCGCGAGGACGTTCTTCAGCTCGGCGATGGCGATGCCGATGACGAGGACCGACAGCGCATAGACAGACGCCCGTGCGCGCGTGGCGCCACCGGCGCGGGCGACTGCGAACCCCACCAGGGCGATGAAGGCGGCGAGCCACAGCGTTGTGACCCCCAGCTCCATCGCCTGTGGGAGGAGGACCACGGGGACGGACGCGAGGACTGCCACAACCACCGCGCCGAGCAGCTGGGCGCCGGCCAGCCGCACGTCCGGGGAGCGAACCGTGCCGGCCCCGACAAGGCGGGCTGACACGCGGAAAGCGAACCAGTGGGCCGCCGCCAGCCCCACCGTGACTCCCCAGATGATCACTGCGAGGCGCGTGTGCGCTGCGTCCTCCGGTACCGCCAAGAGGGCCGCAAGCAGACAGATCGCCACATACAGGGCCATGGTGTAGGCCTCCTTGCGCAGCTCCACAGCCTCCTCGTGGCGCGATGCCTCGGCGGGGGGTCCGTCCGTCATGGCGCCAGCATGGCACCGCGTGCCCGGTGCGTGGCCGTCTCCCGCGGGGGTGGACCTAGGGGGGCGGCGGGGCCCCGTCGCCGATGCGATCCCGCGCACAGGCCGTGACGGCATCCAGGTCGAGGCCGTACGTGGCGCCGCGGGTGGCGGCATACGCCGCGAGACGCTCTGCCGCCCGCTCGACGAGCCGCTCGGCACCCGTCCGGTTCCCGCGGGCGCCATGGGTGAGCGCGACGCAGATCTGCGCCAGTCCCTGCCACAGGTCACGCTCCGCAGCCGGGCCTGCCTTCCAGCGCGCCTCCAGGACCTCGTGGGCAGCGAACGGACGACCGGATGCGACCAGCACCCGAGCCACCTCGAGCGTCTCGTCCGGCGGCAGCGGCTCCTCCGAGACGGGCGCGACGCCCTTCGAGCCATAGGGCAGCGGCCGGCCGAGGGCGTCGCGGGGCCTCGCCTGACGGGCCCGGCCACCGGCGTCGCGGTCCCGTGGGGCGACGACGGATCCCACGGTTTCCGCGGCCGGGTCCTGCGCCGACCACGACCGCCACGTCTCGACCTTGACCAGCACGACTGGCCCCGCCGGCGGATCCGCCTGGTACTGGGCGTACTTCGCCGCCAGCCGGGCGATCCCCACGGCCTCCTCGTCAGAGCCGGGCTCGAGCACCGTGGCGAGGCCATCCACACGCACCCACCACAGCGCCTCCCAGTCGTCCTCGTAGTGGTCCACCAGCAGGCTCACCCGGGGATTGGCGCGGATGTTCTCCAGGCGGCGCAGCGACCGTGATGATTTGGGCTTCCCGTCGACGGCAGTCCACAGCGAGTCCGACTCGATGGCGAACACCACCGGCACGAGGTGTGGCGCTCCCCCGGGGTCAACCGTCGCCAGCCGAGCCACCGGCGACCGTTCGAACCTCTCCCGCGCCCACTCCGCCACGGCCCCACGGTAGCCCCTTGCACGTGGGGGTATGGCCGCCGTTGGTCCTTCGGCGTAGCGTCCGTCCGAGGGCACTTCTCCTGTGAGGAGCACGTCGTGGACAGACAAGACGCCGCACTCATCGTCCAGCTCGCGCAATGGGGCTCGTCGATGGGTTTGGAAGACGCGATGCAGGCCTTGTGGTCGGACGACTTCGACCCCGATGCCGCGTCCGTCGATGATGTTCGGGTGGCGCGCATTCTGACGTTCGGGGAGACGATCGGCACGCTGACCAAGAACGGCCTTCTCGACACGGACCTCGCCCTCGACTGGTGGTGGGCCGCCGGGGTCTGGGCGCGCGTCGGCCCCGCTGCGAAGAGACTGCGGGAGACCCACGGCGTTCCGGAGCTCTACGAGAACTTCGAGCAGCTGGCCGCGAAGCAACAAGGCTGAGCGGCGACAAGGCTGAGGCGCGATGCGGAGGGCATCGTGGGCGGCACCCGGGCTGCCGCCTGGGCGCCGTGAGCCACAGTGCTAGCCCGGCTGTGGGCCTTGGGCGCCTCGGATTCGTCGTGCGGCCATCCACACCTCGAACCGTCCCAGCGGCGAGGCGAGGAACCGGACGAGCTGGTGGTCGAAGTCGGCCACGAGGTGCCGCAGCCCGAACAGCTGGTAGTCGGCCAGTCGCTCTGGATCGCAGACATGCCGCCCGGCTGCCAGGCGTTCGAGAGAGGCCCCACAGTCCTCGCACGGCATGAACTTGGACAAAAACATGGGCACCAGACCTCCCACTCAAATTGGGACAATCCATTATGTGCCCAGTGGGTCGCCGGCGAAAGGACCCGGTGAAAGGAACCGGTGAAGAGAGCCGTTGTGTGTCCCCTCCGGCGGGCATAGTCTGACCGGATCTGGGAGCGGCAGGTGCCAAGAGCGGAGGCTCTCATGGCAGACAACGCAGACCTTGCACGCAGCCTTTACGACGCATGGAATCGACGCGACTTCGATGCTCAGGCGGATGCGACCGCGGCCGACGGCAAGATCCACGTCGTCGGCAGTGGCGACACCTACGGTGGGCCCGACGGCTCACGCAAGTACAACAAGATGTGGGCAGACGCCTTCCCCGACGGCGCCATCACCGTGGACCGGGTGATCCCCGCGGGTGACACGGTGGTCGTGGAGTTCACGGGCCGCGGTACACACACGGGAGATCTGGTCACCCCCATGGGCACCATCCCCGCGACGGGTCGGTCCGTCACGCTCCAGCTCTGTGACGTGCTCGAGTTCCACGAGAACAAGGTCCGCACGCAGCGCAGCTACTTCGACACCGGCTCACTCATGACCCAGCTCGGCCTCACCGAGCAGGCGACCACCGCCCAGCGCAGCGCTGGGAAGTAGTAATCCCCTAACACCGGCAGCCTGCCCTCCCAGGACCTCTCATGCGGTGGTGAGCAGCACCCTGCACCCAGCGCCGGGCTGGTCACTGATGAAGATGTCCTCACAGAGCTGCCGGGCCATCCAGAGTCCCCTGGGGCCGGTGGGCGCCGGGTAGCCATATCCGGAGAGCGGATCGGTGATCCCTGGCCCGGTGTCGGTGACCAGGCAGGTCAGCCTCGACATCTCCGCCCACACCGTCAGCAAAACCCTCGTCCCGCCGTGCTCGAGGCCGTTGACGAGGACCTCGTTGACTGCGCTGACGAACGCATCGATGGTGTGCCGCGCGAGAGCACTCGAGCACTCGGCACTGTCCTTCAGCACGTGCCGTGCATCGCTCAGGTCCAGGGGGCTGCCGACAGTCGCCATCGCCACGGGCCGCGCGACGGGCGGGTCGGGTACGGCTGCCACGGGGTTCGCGAGGAAGTCGGCGGGGTCCTGGTAGTCGGGGCTGAGGGTGCGGCGCCCGCCGGTGCTGAGGCAGGGGTGCGTGGCTCTGGCCGCCGCCACCGTCGCCGCGGGGAGCGTTCGGGTGTCGTAGGTGCACAGCCCGTGGAAGGCGTAAGGGCGAAGCGACTCGTTGACCGCAGACTCGTACCGGGCCCAGGCGGGGTGGCCTGCGGGGTCATCGCCCAGGGGGACGGTCCCCGTGGCCCACAGCTCGACCGGCTCTGGGCTTTCCGCCAGCATGCGCTGATACGCGAACAGGGTGCTCGACGGGGACGTGTAGAGGTCCCGGTCGAGCCCGAAGTCCAGCCGCGGATGTGAGTGAAGTGCCGCACGCATCATGGCCACACGTTCGGGTGTGCCGTGAACGAGCACCTTCCCGCCGGAGGCCAGGCCCTGCTCGACGAAGGCCCGAGTGCCTTCCAGCAGCTCGTCATCGCACTCGTGCAGGAGGAGGTCATGGCTGTAGAGGCCCGTGTGGATGGGGCTGAGCTGGTCCATCACGCCCCCTCGACCCGGAATCCGTCGAACCGGTCCACGCCGAGCAGCCGAAGGAGTCTGTCAATCGGCGGTTGCGCAGCCCGCAGGCACACGACGCCCCCCGCGGCACGGTGGGCGGCCGTGCCCGTCACCAGGGCCCGTGCCCCTGCGAGATCGATGAAGTCGAGACCACTCAGCTCCACCACAAGGGGGGACTCACCTCCCGTGCTGGCAGTGCTCTGGGCAGCCAGGGCAGAGTGCAGCATTCCCGCGTTCGTACGGTCGACCTCGCCCGCGATGGCAATGCCGCCAGGGATGGCAGACGTCCTCACCAGTGACCCCCTGAGCCCGTCGGTGTGCATCGCGCAGACCGTCTCCATGGCCGTCTCCTGGAGCTCGGCTGGGTATTGGCACAGGACAGACACCGGGCGCGTGTGGCACAGGTCGTCCGTGGCCCACTCGATGTCGGCATGCACGGCTGGCGACATCACGCTCCACGCGGTGTCGGCCTCAGCGGACCAGCGCACCGCCGGGAAACCGTCGGCGAGAGCCTCATCGAGCACGCTCGCCTGCCACGCCTGGTCGTAGACCTGGCCGTCACCGGCAGAGAACACCTGCAGCTGACCCCGTTGGACGGCCTCGTCCCCAGCGATGCCCGTGCCGCGCAGGCTTCCCACCAGCGACCGTTCCTCAGGCTCATGCGGTGACTCGATGTAGAAGATCTTGGCCCCAAGATCGAGGCCGCGACGAAGCCAGGCCGCAACGCCAGCACGGCGCTGTCGTTCGTTCTCATGAAAAAGCACGAGGTGGCCATCCCAGCTGGCCGACCGCCCCGCAAGAGGCTGCATCTGTGCAGGATACGCCCCGGGTCCGGGCGCGGGTCCCGTCGCCACAAACCTTCCCATCGGTGCGCGGTGCGCGTTACCTTCCGACCGGCACCAGTCGGCGCCAGGCGCCGATACCGGGTCACGAGCGCGCGGGGCTTTCTGCGCGGTGAAGGGAGTCTGCATGTCCTGGCTGCTCGAAGAGGCGGAAGGCGACTGGCTTGCCGAGGAGGCTAAACGGCTCCTGGCCTTCGGTGCCCGGTCCCGCCACCCCGATGGCGGCTTCGGATGGCTCGACAACCAGGGGCAGATCGCCGACGAGCGCCCCGTGCAGCTCTGGATCACAGCACGGATGACCCACTGCTTCGCGCTCGGCGAGCTGATCGGCGACCCCCTCTCTCGCGCCCTCGTCGAGCACGGCCTGGCGTCGCTGTCAGGCCGGTTCCAGGACCGTGACCATGGGGGCTGGTACGCCGCGTGTGACGGCGACGGCCCGAGCAGCAGGATCAAGGAGACGTACGGCCACTCGTTCGTGGTCTTGGCCGCCTCGAGCGCCCTCGTCGCTGGACACGCCTCTGCAAGGCCCCTCCTGCAGGATGCGCTCGACTGCTTCGAGCAGCGGCTCTGGTCCGAGGAGGACGGCATGGTCGTCGATGCCTGGGACGAGGGGTTCACCGCCCTCGACCCCTACCGCGGACTCAACGCCAACATGCACACGGTCGAGGCGTTCCTGGCGGCCAGCGACGCGACCGGCGACCCGCGTTGGCGCGAGCGCGCGCTGCGGATCACGGGCCGGGTGCTGCGCGACTACGCCCCGCAGTGGCAGTGGCGGCTGCCCGAGCACTTCGACACCGCGTGGAGACCGCTGCCGGAGTACAACCGCGACAGGGCGGCCGACCCGTTCCGTCCCTACGGCGCCACGGTCGGCCACGGCCTCGAGTGGGCCCGGCTGGCGATAAACCTCGAGGCCAGCGGGGGCAGGTCCGAGGACTGGCTCGCCGACGGCGCCGCTCGCCTGTTCGACCGCGCCGTGGCGGACGGCTGGGCGGTCGACGGCGCCCCGGGGTTCGTCTACACGACCGGCTGGGACGGCCGGCCGGTTGTGCGCCAGCGGATGCACTGGGTCGTCGCGGAGGGCACTGCGGCCGCGGCGGCCCTCGGCCGGCGCACGGGCGAGCCGCGGTTCGCCACGGCATACCGGCAGTGGTGGGAACACATCCGGGAGCACTTCGTCGACCGCGCGCACGGCTCGTGGCACCACGAGCTGGACAGCGACCTCAGGCCTTCGGCCACCGTCTGGGAGGGCAAACCGGACATCTACCACGCACTCCAGGCCACCCTGGTGCCCCGCTTGCCCCTCGCTGGCTCCATCGCTGCGGCCCTCAGGAGCTAGAAGACGGTGTAGCCCCCGTCGACCACGAGGACGGACCCGGTGACGAACGTGGATGCGTCGCTGGCCAGGAACACGACAGCCCCACCGAGCTCCTCGGGATAGCCGTAGCGCTCCAGGGCAGCGTCCTCGATCCAGTAGCGCCGGAACTCGGGCCGGTCGACCGGGGACATGGCCGTCTTCATGTAGCCCGGGGCCAGTGCATTGACCCGCACACCGAACGGGCCCCACTCAGCGGCCAGGCTTTTCGTGAGGTGGTGCACCGCAGCCTTCGAGGCGTTGTAGCCGGGCTGCCACTGCGGACGGTTGACGATCTCGCCGGACATGGAGCCGATGTTGATGATGGACCCCTGTCGCCGCTCGACCATGTGCGCACCAGCGATCTGGGACATCATCCACACGGCATCCACGTTGAGGCCCATCACCTGTCGCCACTCCTCGTCGGTCACCTCGAGGGCCGGTCGGTGGATGCACGTGCCGGCGTTGTTCACCAGCACGTCGACGGACCCGAAGGCCTCCATGCCGTCGCGGAACAGCCGCTCGGCGTCCTCCCGCCGAGTGATGTCGCCGAGGCTGATGACGGCGCGCCGGCCTCGCTCCTCGACCTGCGCCTGGACCGCCCGGGCACCGGCCTCGTCGCGTCCTCCGATGACGATGTCGGCACCGGCCTCGGCCAGCGCGACGGCGAACGCCTCACCCAGTCCCTTGGTCGCGCCCGTGACCAGCGCCACCCTGCCCGTCAGGTCAAACCGGGCCATCACTCCCGCCATGTCTTCTCCTCTGTCGCCCGCACGCCCACGGAGACTTTCCCGTTCGACGTGCCTGTGGTGTCCCTCTGGTACGACCTTCACATCCCCAGGGCCCGACGTCACCCCAGAAACGGCCCGAGCCCTGTCCTCACCCCCCTCCCAGGCGGCATGCCGCGCTGCCAGTCCACGGCTCGGCCTGCGCGCGGCTTTCGGTTGGGTACAAGATGGCATCCACGAGGAGTCCCCCGTCCCACAGGAGCCGTCGATGGCGTCAACCAGCCCCGGATACTCGATCACCGTCCGCGTGGAGGTGCCAGCTGTGACCACGGCGACTGCCGCGCTGACCACCGCGGTGGGCTCGGCCGGGGGCGCGCTCACCGCCCTCGACGTCGTCGAGAGCCACACGAACCGGATGGTCGTCGACGTCACGTGTGATGCGTCGGACGAGGCACACGCCGACCTGATCACCGAGGCCATCAAGGCCATTCCCGGGGCTGTCGTGCGCAAGGTGAGCGACCGCACCTTCCTGATGCACCTCGGCGGCAAGATCGAGGTGATGCCCAAGGTGCCGTTGAAGCACCGCGACGACCTGTCCCGCGCCTACACCCCAGGCGTGGCCCGGGTGTGCCTGGCGATCGCCGAGCACCCCGAGGATGCCCGTCGGCTGACCATCAAGCGCAACACCGTGGCCGTGGTCACCGACGGTTCGGCCGTGCTCGGTCTGGGCAACATCGGAGCGACCGCGGCCCTGCCTGTGATGGAGGGCAAGGCGGCCCTGTTCAAGCAGTTCGGTGGCGTCGATGCGTGGCCGGTCTGCCTCGACACCCAGGACACCGACACCCTGGTGGAGATCGTCCGGGCGATGGCCCCCGTGTACGGCGGCATCAACCTGGAGGACATCTCGGCCCCGCGCTGCTTCGAGATCGAGGCCCGGCTGCGCAGCCTGCTCGACATCCCCGTGTTCCACGACGACCAGCACGGCACCGCCATCGTCGTTCTCGCGGCGCTGACCAATGCGCTGCGTGTGGTCGGCAAACGCCTCGAGGACGTTCGCATCGTGGTGTCAGGCGTCGGCGCCGCCGGGCACGCCATCATCCGGCTGCTGCTCGCCCAGGGCGCCGGGGAGATCATCGCGTGCGGCCGCGGCGGCGCCGTTCATGCCGGGCAGGAGGGCATGGACCCGTTCCGCACGTGGATCGCCGAGCACACCAACAGCGCCAAGCTCGACGGAACGCTCAAGGAGGTCCTGCCCGGCGCCGACGTCTTCATCGGCGTCTCGGCCCCGAACCTGCTGACCGGCGAGGACATCGCGACCATGGCTCACGACGCGATCGTGTTCGCCCTCGCCAACCCCGTACCGGAGGTCGACGCCATCGCAGCGAGCGAGCATGCCGCAGTGGTCGCCACCGGGCGCTCGGACTACCCCAACCAGATCAACAACGTGCTCGTCTTCCCCGGGTTCTTCCGCGGCCTGCTCGACGCCGGGGTCTCCGACATCACCGATGAGATGCTGATCGCCGCCGCCACGGCCATCGCCGACACTGTCGACGCCAACCAGCTCAACCCCATCCACATCATCCCCAGCGTCTTCGACCCTGCCGTCGCCCCGGCCGTGGCCGCGGCCGTGCGCCGAGTCGCGAACCCCAAGGCGGGACACGCCGACTGACCTGCCCCCGCGGTTTGTCCTCGGTGGATCGGACTGAACGCGTCAGTCGTCGTTGCCGCGGTGCGGTACCGGGCTGACCGAGCATCACTCTCTGAGGGTGATGCCCGGCTCGGGAGTGGTTCTCTAGCATCCCAGTGAGGCCGCAGGTGTACTGCAGGGCCCAAGCGAGTCCGACCCCGTGAGTCGCACATCGGCCTCACCACCACGGCCGGCCGGTCCACGGCGGCACAGGAGCAGAGCAGGTGAGCGACTTGACGAACCCCCGCCCTGAACCGAAGCAGCAGGGAAACCGGAGGCTGATGGTGCTGCTCGCGATGGCGATGTTCGTCCTCGTGGTCGACACGTCGCTGATGAACGTCTCCATATCGGCCGTCATCCGAGACTTGGACACCACCGCCAGCGGCGTGCAGTCCGCCATTGCCCTCGAGGCACTGGTGTCGGCGGCATTCATCCTGATCAACAGCAAGGTCGGGGACCTGATCGGGCGCAAACGGGCCTACGTCCTGGGGCTCCTGGCCTACGCGGTCGGGGCCCTGGCCATGACGTTGGCCCAGAGCCTGACCGCCATCGTCATCTTCTGGGCCATCATCGGTGGCCTGGGTGCGTCCCTGCTGCTGCCGGCCATGCAGTCCCTGATCCACGGCAACTTCACCGGCGCCGCGCAGAAGCAGGCCTACGCCCTGATCGGGGCCGCGGCCGCCATCGCAGCCGCGGTAGGGCCGCTGCTCGGTGGCTTCGTCACGACCTACCTCTCGTGGCGGGTGGGCTTCGCACTCGAGGTCGTCATCATCGCCGTCGTCCTGAGCCAGATCCGACTCGTCAAGGACGTGGCGTACACCGGGTCCCGCGAGATGGACGGGATCGGCGCCGTCCTGTCGGTGCTGGGCATGGGTGGCGTGGTGCTCGGGATCCTCGTCTGGCAGGAGGGCGGGGAGTTCGTCGTCCTGCTCATGGTGGTGGGCGCCGTCGCCTTGGCCTCGTTGGCCCGGTGGCTCGTCGGACGCAAGCGCCAGGACCGGGTGACCCTGCTGGACCCGGACCTGTTCCGCAACCGGAACTTCACCGTGGGTATCTCCGGCCAGATGCTCCAACAGGTGGCCCTCGGCGGCGCGATGATCGTCCTCCCGCTGTTCCTGCAGATGACCCTGGAGTACAACGCCATGCAAGCCGGTCTGGCCCTGGCCCCGCTGTCACTGACCATGTTCGCCGCCGCGTTGGTCGCCGGGCGGAAGGCCGGCAACCGGCGCCCGGCGGCGATCATCCGCGCCGGATTCCTGCTCGCGGCCGCCGGCATGGCGATCATCATCCCGCTCGTCCCACGAGTGGACAGCGGCTGGTACCTCGTGCTCCCCCTCGTCATCGCGGGCTGCGGCCTCGGCCTGCTGGTGTCGCAGCTGAACAACTACACCCTCGCACCGATCCAGGAGGAGCGGATCAGTGAGGCCGCCGGGGTGAACTCGGCTGCCGGTTCCTTCGGCCTCTCCTTCGGACTGGCCGTGGCCGGTGGTCTGATGCTTGCCGCGCTCTCGTTCAGCTTCACGAACCTGACCCAGCGCAGTACGGTCATCCCGCCGGCGCAGCAGCAGCAGATCGCCGCGGCCCTCGAGGGCGACGCGGAGGTCATGAGCAACACCGCGCTGGAGCAGCAGATCACCGAGCAGCCGCCAGAGGTCGAGGCGGAGATCCTCGCGATCAACGACCAGGCCCGTAACCGCTCACTTCAGGTCGCCCTCCTGGTCCCACTCCTTGCGGCTGTGCTCGGCCTTGGGAACTCCTTCCGGATGCTCCGCCTCCCCGACGTCAAGCCATCCCCCGACCGTGAAGGAATGGACCTCGGCTGAACCGAGCCAGCTGAGGGTCAGCGCTGCTGCGGGGCTGCCCGGATCGCGGCGGCATCGCACGCCTCTTCCGGGGTGAGGCGGCTGAGCGCGAAGCCGGAGTGGCAGACCACCCAGTCCCCGGGGGCCACGGCGTCGTCCAACGTCACGAGCGACACCGTGACCGTGCGTGCCTCCGACCGGACCAGGGCTGCCGAGCCCCCCACGAGCTGCAGCACCTCGGCCAGCTCACCCAGACACATCGGTGCCCACCCCCTGAGCCGCGGGGAGCCCCGCACGACCGGTCGCGCGGAGGACCGCGTCGACAGCGTCCGGCATGGCGGCCGCCACCTCAGTGGAGAGCGGTGCGCCGTGGTCGAAGGCGGCCGCCTCGACACCGACCAGCACGACCCGCGGCGGGAGCCGTCGGAGTGCTCGGGCGAGCTCGACGGCGGCAGCCACGCCGAACGCATGGGTGCCGGCGCGCCCCGTCCCGGCCCACGCGGACTCGGGGAGGGGTTCGCCCCCGACGCCGGTCTCGAGTACCCGCACCGCGCCGGCCGGGGTGCCGGACCGCACGGCGTCGACGACGACGACGAGGGGCCTGCCGGAGAAGAGCTCGATGAGGTCGGTCGGGTCCTCGTGCTCGACCACCTCGACCTCCGGCAGGGCGAGGGCGGCGACGGCACGCGCCACGTCGCCCCCGATGGCGTCGTCGCCCCGGTCGGGGCTGCCCAGCCCCACGACGAGCACCGCTCCCCCGGTCACGTCCGGTCCACGGTCAGGTCGAGGAAGTGGGTCGCGCACGAGATGCAGGGGTCGTAGTTGCGGATGGCCTGCTCGCAGCGGTGCAGCAGCGCGTGGTCGTCGAGGTCCGGCCAGGCCTCGACCATGGTGCGGAGGTCGGCCTCGATGCTCGGCTGGTTCTGCGACGTGGGCGGGACGATCTGGGCGTCCCGGATCATCCCGGCGTCATCGAGCACGTAGCGGTGGAACAGCACCCCTCGCGGCGCCTCGCTCGCACCGAAGCCCTCCCCCGCCCTCGGGGGCACCGGCACACTCGGCGACGCGCTGTCGGTCCAGGCGTCGATGATCCGCAGCGCCTCGGTGTAGGCCTCGACCAGCTCGACGGCACGGACGACGATCGAGCGGAACGGGTTTCGGCACGTGGGGCCAAGCCCGGCCTCACGGGCGGCCTCTCGGGCCACCGGTGAGAGCCGGTCGGAGTTGAGCGAGTAGCGGGCGAGCGGTCCCACGACGTAGGGGTCCGGCGAGCCGTCGAGGCGGGCATGCAGGGCGTTGGAGTGCGCGACGTGGAACTCCTGGATGTGCTTCGTGAAGTCCCGGATGGCGAAGGCACCGCCCGACGAGGTCACCACGCTGCCGGACTCGATCGGGTAGCCCGTCTCGGCGCGCAGCGCGAGGTACTCGTACGGCTGCTCCATGTCCGGGAAGTCGAACCCCGCGACGAGTCGCACCGTCTCGATGGCCTCGTCGCGGGCCCGCTCGAGCCGGGCCCGCAGCGCCCGCAGCACCAGGCGCGTGGGCATGCGGTAGAAGCCGCCGACCCGGACGTTGACCGGGTGGACCGAACGGCCTCCGACCGTGTCCATCAGGTCGTTGCCCGCCTTCTTCATGCGCAGGCCCCGCTCGACGACCTCGGGGTAGTCGGCGGCCATCTCGATGGCCCCGTCGTAGCCGAGGAAGTCGGGGGCATGGAGCAGGAAGATGTGCAGCGCGTGGCTCTCGATCCACTCGCCGCAGTAGAGCAGGCGGCGCATCAGCCGGATCTCCTCGGTCACCTCGATGCCGCAGGCGTCCTCGATGGCCCAGCACGAGCTCATCTGGTAGGCCACGGGGCAGATGCCGCAGATCCGCGCCGTGATGTCCGGCGGCTCGGTGAACGAGCGTCCGCGCAGGAACGCCTCGTAGAAGCGTGGCGGCTCGTAGATCCGCAGCTGCACGTCGGTCACCACCCCGTCGCGGTACTCGATGTGCATCGCGCCCTCGCCCTCGACGCGCGCCAGGGTGCCCACGTGCATGACCTGGCCGCCGTCTGTGAGCTTGTGGCTCATCCCGGCACCTCCCCTGTCGACGCCTGTTGCGGATCGGGCTCGTGACGCTCGCTCTCGCGCCGGAAGGGCTCAGCGGCGGCGTTGAAGGTGCGGAAGATGCGCAGCACCTCTGGCTCGCTCATGCCGAGCTCGCGGAGGCGGGTCGCGATCGAGACGGTGTTCGGGGTGTCCTGCGGGCCGTAGCAGCCGTAGCAGCCGCGGTCGAAGCTGGGGCACAGGGCGCCGCAGCCGGCCTGGGTCACGGGGCCGAGGCACGGGGTCCCGTGGGCGACGGTCACACAGACGTTCCCGCGGCGCTTGCACTCCACGCAGACACTGTGGGTGGGCACCCGCGGCTTGCGGCCCTGGATCGAGGCGGCGAGGACCTCGAGCAGCTGGTGCTTGTTGATGGGGCAGCCACGCAGCTCGAAGTCGACGGTGACGTGGGCCGAGATCGGCGTCGACCGCGAGAGGGTCGAGAGGTACTCCGGGTGGGCATAGACGATGGACCGGAACTCGGCCACGTCGCCGAAGTTCCGCAGGGCCTGGATACCACCGGCCGTGGCACACGCGCCGATGGTGATCAGGCGCCGCGAGACCGCGCGGACGTGCTGGATGCGCTCGATCTCCTCGGGCGTGGTCACCGAGCCCTCGACGAGGGAGACGTCGTACGGGCCCTCCACAACTGCCCGCGTGGCCTCCGGGAAGTAGGCGATCTCCACCTCGCCGGCAAGCGGGATGAGCTCGTCCTCACAGTTGAGCAGCGTGAGCTGGCATCCGTCGCAGGAGGCGAACTTCCACACCGCCAGCGTGGGCCGACCGTGGTGGGTGTCGCTGTGCTCCGCGCCGTGGCTGTGCGTCGTGGTCATGGCTACAGCTCCGCTCGGGACATGAGGGGTTCCAGGACGTCATAGGTGAGCACGGGGCCGTCCACGCAGAGGAAGTACTCGCGCAGCTGGCAGTGGCCGCACAGGCCAACGCCGCACTTCATGTTGCGCTCCATCGACAGGCGCATCCGCGGCTTGGGCACGCCCCGCTCGGCAAGCACCGCCGCGGCATACCGCATCATCACCTCGGGCCCGCAGACCAGGGCGAGGGCGCTCGGGGCATCGAACCCCCCTCGGGCGACGAGCTGCGTGACGAGTCCGACCCGGCCTCGCCAGGCGTGCTGACCGTTGTCCACGGTGACCTGCACGTCGACGGCGTGCTCGTCGCCCCAGCGCCGGAGCTCGTCGCCGAAGAGGATGTCCTCGGGGGTCCGGGCGCCGTAGAGCAGGAGCACCCGGCGGTAGTCGGCGCGCGCCGCACAGACCTCGAGGATGGCTGGGCGCAGCGGGGCGAGCCCGATGCCGCCCGCGACGAACACCACGTCGCCGCCGCGGCCCGCGGACACCTCCCACCCGGTGCCGAAGGGACCGCGGATGCCGACCTCGGTGCCCGGCGTGGCCTGCACGAGGAACCGGGTGACCGCGCCAACGTTGCGGATCGTGTGCTCCAGCCGGTCGGGCCGGGCAGGGTCGCCGCTGATCGAGATCGGGACCTCTCCCGAGCCAAATGCGTGCATCATCGTGAACTGGCCGGCAGCGAACTCGGTCGGCTCGCCGTCGACGGGCTCGAGCACCAGCGTGTAGGTGTCCCGGGTGTCCTGGCGGCGCTCACGGACGACAAAGGGACGCGGCAGGAACGGGTCCTGCACCTCCTCGGGCGGCCCGGGGCTGGGTCCCCGGCCGGTGAGCGCGGTCATCTCGAGGCTCCGTACAGGTCGAGCAGCCGGATCCGCGCCGAGTGAAGGCGGGTGGACATCACCTTCACGACCCGCTGCAGCAGCGCGTAGCCGACGGCGGGGTCCGTCTCGCACTTGCCGCGCAGGCACGCACCGTCGAACGCGATGGCGCTGGTCTCCTCGGTGGCCCTGGCGTCGAACAGCCACCGGTATGGGGGCACCAGCCACGACCACCCGACGACGTCGTCGTCATGGGCGCTGTCGACCACCACGGGCGGGCCCGCGGGAGCGTGCACCTCGAGGCTGACCCGTCCGTGCCGGATGACGTAGAACGTGTCGGCCGGCTCGCCCTCGTGGAAGAGATGCTGGCCGGGGCGGAAGTGGACGTTCACGGCGCACCCAGCGACCAGGGCGGCGACGGACTCGTCGAGCCCGGCAAAGAACGGGTGCTGCGGGAGGTACTCCGCGATGCTCTCCACGTCGGACTCCCTCAGTCGTCGTCGGGGCTGGTGGCAGGGGCGCCGCCCGGCGGCAGGTGTGATCCCGGGGCGCCACGCAGCGCAGCGGCCTCGGCGGTGATGTCGATGGCGGCGGGGCACCACGTGACGCAGCGGCCGCATCCCACACAGCCCGAGGTGCCGAACTGGTCCTGCCAGGAGGCCAATTTGTGGGTCATCCACTGCCGGTAGCGCGACCGGGTGGACTCGCGGACGGTGCCGCCGTGGATGTAGGAGAAGTCGGCGTTGAAGCACGAGTCCCACACACGGTGGCGCTCCGCCTCGCGGCCCGTGAGGTCGGAGACGTCCTCGACGGTGGTGCAGAAGCACGTGGGGCACACCATCGTGCAGTTGGTGCAGGACAGGCACCGGGACGCCACGTCCTCCCACTGGGGGCTGTCCACGCTGGCGTAGAGCAGCTCCTTGATCCCCTCGGTGTCGAGCCGGCGTCCCATGCGCTGCTCCGCCTGCGTCGTGACGTATGCCGCGGACCCCAGGTCCGCGGCCGGCGCCGGAGCCGCCTCCAGTCCGTCGAGGAGCGTGGCCCCCCGCTCAGTGCCGACCTCGACGACGAACCGGTGGCCGCCGTCGAGCAGCTCGGTCAGGGACAGGTCGAACGGCGCGCCCCGGCCCTGCTCCGGCCTTGGTCCGGTGCCCATCGAGACGCAGAAACACGTTCCCCCCGGGTCGGAGCAGGCGACGGCGATGACGAACGCGTCCGAGCGGCGCGCTGCGTAGTGGGCGTCACCGAAACGGCGCTGGGTCAGCACCGTGTCGTGGATCCCGAGCGCGCTGAGGTCGCACGAACGGACACCCAGGAGGGCGTAGGGCGGCCCGGTCTCGGAGTCCGCCGCGTCGGGCTCCTCGTCTGGGCGCAGCTCGAGCCGTTCGCCATCCGCGGTCCGCCTGCCGCGCCAGAGCAGCTCGTCCGTGGGGAAGAACACCGGTTTCGCCGACTGGGCTCCCGCCGCAAACCCGAACAGCGCCTCGTCGTCCCGGCGCCGCAGCCGGTAGCGCGCGGCGTCCTGCTCGTCGCCCCAGCCGCGGGGCAGCTCGTCGATGCCGCGGATCGGGGCGTTGACGATGGCCCCCGAGCGCACCGTCGGGCCGATCACCGTGTAGCCGTCAGCCAGCAGCGCGTCGACGAGGGACTGCAGGCCGTCGAGAGTGATCAGCCGCGTGTCCGCCATGACGCCTCCCGGGTGGCCCGAACGCGATGTCTTCAAACAATGTAGGGAATCGGCAGCCGGGCAGGAGGGGACTTTGGACCCCGGTGACCGCGGTTACCCAAGGCACGGGGCTCAGGCGCCGAGGTGGTCTGTTGCGCCGTACACCTCGTACACGCGCACCTGCCACTCGCGGTCCACGAGGAACTCGTCGTCGCGGTCGTAGAACACGGCGTTGCCCACGTCGTTGCCGGCGAACTCCTCCATCGACGCCATGTCACGCCACAGGCTGAGCATCGTGAACTCGGTCCACGGCTTGCCCACCACCTCGCGACGCATCATCAGGACGCCGCGGTTGCCGTCGACGTCGGAGTAACCCGGCAGCGCCACCTCCTGCATGTACCGCTCGTACTCGGCGGCTCGGGCGCTCTGTGTCCATCCGGTCCAGCTGCGGGCGATCATGCGCCGATCGTCAGCCACGCCACCCGCCCGCGACAAGGTCCGCCCCTCAGGTGCCGACGGAGTCCACCACCTCGCCCACCGGCATACGGCGCACGTGGGCTGAGGCCAGCGCCCCTGGCACCAGCCCGAGCTGCACCTGGAAACGCGCCACCTCGGGCAGTGCCAGGCCCAGGGACCAGCGGCCCTCCGCAGCATGGTGCTCCTCGTCGGTCAGCGACAGCGCCTTTGGGTCGATGCCCGGAAAGCTGTGCGCGATTGCGGCCAGGGCTGCCGTGAGGGCCTGGCCGTGCGACAGTCCCCCGGCTGCCTCCCGCGCTGCCTGAGCCGCGGGCGAGTGGGCCATCTGGGTGAAGGCAGAGCGCACCACGGCAGTCAGGTCCGGGTCGGGCCCTGGGGCCGAGGTCGCCTTCCCCACGGCGAGGAGTACCGACAGCTGCGCCTGCCCCACCCCATCGTGGTCGCTGCGGTGCGTCCGGGTGACCTCCACCACCCACGACGGTGGGCCACCGGCAGCGTCCAGCACCGGCTCGAGGCACTCCAGGTAGGGCAGCTCGTCGAATCGTCCACCCCCCGGCACGGTCTGGCTCGGTGTCACGAGGTCGAGGAGGTAGACGTCGTACGGCATCTCGTCGAGGGATCGGGCGCAGGCGACGGTGACCCGAAGTCCATCGACACGGCCCTGGCGCAGCGCGGTGAGCATGCCCCCAGCGTTCTCCCGTCGGACCGCCACGGCAACACCGCCACGGCAACACCACCACGGCCTCTGCCGACTCGGCGAGAGGGTCGCGGCCGCGGCGCCGCATTGCTACGGTTCGCTCCTCGGCGCCCAAGGGGCTGACGGAGGGACAGCGATGCGGCAGGACCACGAGCCCGACCTGACAGGCGGAGCCGTCCGCTCCGTGGCGCGGGACCGTCTTCGGCCGCCGACACCGGGCAAGCGGACCCGGCTGGTCCTCGCGAGCGCCCTCATGCTGTTCGTCGAGCTGGCCCTGATCCGCTGGGTGTCCTCGAACAACCTCTACCTCGTCCACCTGACCAACTTCGTCCTGCTGGCCAGCTTCCTCGGGATCGGCCTGGGCTTCCTGCGCGGCCGCGCCGGCCGGGACCTCTTCCCGTTGGCGCCGGTCCTGCTGGCCGCGCTGGTCGGCTTCGTGCTGGCCTTCCCTGTGCGCACGGGCACGGGCCGTGGCGGCCGCTGGGAGCTCGTCGGACTGTTCGGCCTGCCGCCACTGCCCCGGCCGCTCAGCCTGGCTGTCGTCTTCCTGCTCACCGTGGCGACGCTGATGGCGCTGGCGCAGGAGGTCGCCAGGACGTTCGCGACGTTCGAGCCGCTGGAGGCCTACCGGCTGGACATCGTGGGCAGCCTGACCGGGATCGTCACCTTCGCGGCCCTGTCGTTCATGCGACTGCCGCCCCTCGGCTGGGGCGTCGCGGCCGCAGTGGCGTTCGCGGTGCTGCTCGGAAGCCGAGCGAGGCGCTGGCCGGTCATCGGTCTCTCTGCCCTCGTGCTGATGCTCGGCGCCGAGTCGGTGCTGGGGACCTTCCAGTGGTCGCCCTACTACAAGATCCACTCCCAGGACCTGGCCGGCGGGCTGGTGCGCATCGAGGTGAACAACACGCCGCTGCAGACCGCGCTGCCGGTCGAGGTGATCCGCCGCAGCTCGCAGTTCTACCTCTACCCCTACACGTACGCCGGGTCCCGTGACGACGTGCTCGTCATCGGCGCGGGGACGGGCAACGACGTGGCCGTGGCGCTCTCACAGGGCGCCCGGCGCGTCGATGCCGTCGAGATCGACCCAGCCCTCATGCAGATCGGCCGCGACCGCCACCCCGACCGGCCCTACTCCGACCCCCGGGTGACCACGCACGTCGACGACGGACGGGCGTTCATGGAGCGGACCGACCGCCGGTACGACCTCATCCTGCTGGCGCTGCCGGACTCGGCGACCATCGTCACCGGCCAGTCGGCGCTGCGGCTGGAGAACTACCTGTTCACCACCCAGGCGCTGGCCCGGGCGCGCTCGCTGCTCAAACCGGGCGGCACGTTCGCCATGTACAACTACTACGAGCCGTGGCTGCTCGACCGCTACGCCAACACGGTGCGCACGGTCTACCACACGGCGCCCTGCGTCCAGCTCGGACCGAGCTACGGCCCGCGGCAGCAGGCGGTGCTGACCCTGCGCAAGGACGGCAGCACCGGCGGCTGCACCACGACCTGGTCACCGAGAGGCGCCGCCCTCGAGCCGTCCGTGGACGACCGGCCGTTCCCCTACCTCGGGACCCGCTCGATCCCCTCCTTCTACCTGTGGATGCTCGGCCTGGTCCTCCTGGCCTCGGTGGTGCTGGTGCGTGCCGTCGCCGGTCCGCTGCACACCATGCGCCCCTATGCCGACCTGTTCTTCATGGGCGCCGCGTTCCTGCTGCTGGAGACCAAGAACGTCGTCCAGTTCGCGCTGCTGTTCGGCACGACGTGGGCGGTGAACGCAGCGGTCTTCGCGGGCGTGCTGCTGAGCGTGCTCGCGGCGATCGAGGTCGCCCGCCGGGTGACGATCCGTCGGCCGATCATGCTGTATGCCGGCCTGCTCGCCGCGCTCGCGGCTGCCTGGCTGATCCCCCAGGACGCCCTGCTCGACCTTTCCCTGGTACCGCGGTTCCTGGCTGGCGTGACGATCGCGTTCCTGCCGGTCTTCATGGCGAACCTGCTCTTCGCCGTGCGGTTCAAGGGCGTTGCGTCCTCGACGGTGGCCTTCGGGGCCAACCTCCTCGGCGCCATGGTGGGCGGCGCCCTGGAGTACCTCGCCCTCGTCCTCGGCTTCAACGCTCTGCTCCTCGTGGTGGCGCTCCTCTATGGTCTGGCGCTGCTGACCGGGCGGCGGCACCTCGTCGCCGCCCGGACCTGAGCGCAGCCGCTGAGCAGCGGGACGTCGCACCCGGGCTGACCTACGCATCCGCGACGAGTCGCGCGGCGGACGTCAGCGTTCCGAGCCGGCGGGTGGTCCACGGTCCCGGGGTGATGACGACCGCGTGGCTCAGGCCCCAGCCAGCCAGCCTGGCGCAGCGCCCGGCGAACTGATCCGCGGTCTCCTCCGCCCCCAGGCGCGTGCTCACCGTCTTCTCGATGGCGCCGTAGTCGCGGCCGACGTCGTCGCAGTGCTGGCGGAGGACGTCGAGCTTGCGGCGCAGGGTCACGCCCTCGTCGGGGATGTCGAAGAGGTTGCACGCGTCCGCGTACTCAGCGACCAACCGCAGCGTGCGGCGCTCCCCCGCGCCGCCGACCAGGAGGGGGACTCCCCCGCGTCGCACCGGCCCGGGGACGCATTGTGGGTCGGGGACCGTGAGGCGCTTGCCGGTGAAGGGCCCGGGCTGGCCCGTCCACATGTGACGGGCGAGGGCGAGGGTGTCGGCCAGCAGGTCGAAGCGCTCTCCGGTGGGCGGCAGGGGCAGCGCGAGCCGTTCCGCCTCCCCCGGGTAGCCGGCGCCGACGCCCAGCCACGCGCGGCCGCCCGAGAGGACGTCCAGGGTGGTGACGGCCTTGATGAGCAGGGCGGGGGCGCGGTAGCTGATCGCACTGACCATGGCCCCGAGCCCGACCTGCGTGGTCGTCCCGGCGAGGAAGCTCAGGGTGTCGTACGCCTCGAGCATGTCCCTCTCGCTGGGGCCGGCGCCAGGGTCGGCCTGCAGCAGGTGGTCGTTGACCCAGATCGTGTCGAGGCCGCCATCCTCGACAGCGCTGGCGAGGGAGATGAGCCGCGACGCGAGCTGCGTAGGCCCATCAGGCCAGGAGTAGTTCGTGATGTTGAGGCTCACCTTCATGGTTTCCCAGCCTGCAGCGTGTGCCTCAACGCGTCCAGCCCTGACCGGACGGGAAGCCGAAAGTGACGTCTCGGAACCACGAGTGCGGCGGCTCATCCCGGGCGGGTGATGAAGCCTGGCACCACCGAACGAAAGGGTGGGGTCATCAGAACAGGCCGCACGAGCCGGGAACCCGGTCTGGAGGAGTGTGACAAGCATGACGGATGTAGATGTCCATGGCCCAGTTGACTTCGTGGTGCTCGAGTTCACGGGTAACCGGCTGACTGGCCGGACGGCTGAGGAGCTCGTAAACCTCATCGATCGCGGCATCATCAGGCTGTACGACCTCCTTGTCGTCGGCAAGGCGGAGGACGGTTCCATCTATGGCCTCGAGATCGCCGACAGTGCTGCCGAGCAGCTCGGTGGCTATGCACGCCTCGGCTGGGCCCGTTCGGGCCTCCTCGACAACGGTGACATGCAGGAGGCAGCCAAGGCGGTGCAGCCCGGGAGCGTGGCCGCGGTGATCGTGTACGAGAACCTGTGGGCCATCCCCTTCGTCGCGGCGGCCCGAGAGGCCGGCGGCGAGCTCATCGCGGGCGGCCGCATTCCTGCGCAGGACGTCATGGATGCGCTGGAAGCCCTGGACGCCGCCGAGATGGAAACAACCAGCTGAGGAGACGGACATGCCAGGACTACTTCGAGGAGTCGCGCGAACCGCTGTGATCGCCGGCACGGCGTCGGCCGTGAGCGGCCGCGTGCAGCGCCGTCAGGCGGCGAAGTTCGCCGACCGTGACGCCGAGACCGCTGCCACCCGCGAGCGGGCGTACGAGCAGGCGAGCGGCCAGGAGGCCCAGCCGGCAGCGCCCGCAGCGCCAGCAGCGGCCTCCTCGGCCGACATGCTGGAGCAGCTCAAGACGCTCGGTGAGCTGAAGGCCCAGGGAGTCCTCACTGAGGAGGAGTTCGCCCAGCAGAAAGCAAGGATCCTCGCGGGGTGACCACGACACTCGCAGGTTGTGAAACGGAGCGTCTCCATGGCCGAGCCGATGTACGAGATCCGCGTTGCGGGCACCGTACCCGAGGAGGACCTCAAGGACATGGGGGCGGTCAGGTACTCACATGACCAGGTCCAGACGATCCTCTACGGCGTCTCGGACCAGACCGCGCTCTACGGACTGCTGGAGCGCCTTCGGTCACTCGGTCTCGACGTCGTCGAGGTCCGCCGGGTGTCCGATCTCGACCCGGATGCCGACGGCTCGGGAGCGGCGTGACTCGGAGGACAGACCATGAGTGCCCGTATACATCAGCGCGGTTTCTCGTACCAGGTCGCCCTGCCCGGTGAGTTCCGGCCGGCGTATCTCGTCGCCTTCGCCGG
>DASULG010000161.1:0-3408 GCA_036278335.1 Pedococcus sp. | reverse complement strand
CTTCGCGCCCGACGGCACCCTCGTCGCCATGCTCGACGAGTCAGGGCACAAGGCGAGAGCGCACGTCGTCTTCGCCCCGGCCAGCACCTGATCGCCGGCTGACAGCACCTGGTGCCGGCAGCCAGCACCTGGTAGCCAGGTCCGCTCGTGCCGGCTGCGGCCGGCCTGCGTCGTGCCCGGCCCCCGGTGTTCGTAGAGTGTCCCTCGTGCACCGCTGGACCGACCCCGCCCAGACCCCCGACTCGCTGCGCCCCTGCGTGGCGACGTTCGGCAACTTCGACGGGGTCCATCGGGGCCACCGGGCGGTGCTCGGGCGCCTGCTCGAGGAGGCCGGCAGACACGGCCTCCCCTCTGTCGCGGTCACGTTCGACCCCCACCCGGCGGCGCTGTTCCACCGCGAGCGCGGGCTGCCCCTGATCACCCCTGACAGCATGCGCGACGACCTCCTGGCCGACACGGGTCTGGACGGCCTCCTCGTGCTCGACTTCACCGAGGAGTTCGCGGCGCAGAGCGCCGAGGACTACGTCGTCCGCACGTTCGTGGAGGCCCTCCAGACCAAGGTGCTGGTCGTCGGGGCGGACACACGCGGTTTCGGCGCCGGGTACACCGGTGACGTCGACCTGCTGCGCGAGCTGGGGGAGCGGCACGGGTTCGAGGTCGTCGTCGTCAGCGACGTGGGCGACCTCGGCGACGCCGGCCACCACCGGTGGTCCTCCACCGGGGTGCGCGAGCACTTGGCGGCCGGGCGTGTGGCCGAGGCGGCCGAGATCCTCGGCCGCCCGCACAAGGTCAGCGGCACCGTCGTCCACGGCGCGCACCGCGGCCGCGACCTCGGCTACCCGACTGCCAACCTCAGCCAGGAGTCCCTCGGCCTGGTGCCCTCCGACGGCGTGTATGCCGGGTGGCTGACCCGGCTCGACCTCGAGCCCGGCGACGCCGAGCGGACGCTGCCCGCCGCCATCTCGGTGGGGACCAACCCCACGTTCGACGGCACCGTGCGCACCGTGGAGGCCTACGTCCTCGACCGCACCGACCTCGAGCTCTACGACGAGGAGGTCTCCGTCGAGTTCGTCGAGCACATCCGGCCGACCGTGAGGTTCGACTCCATCGACGAGCTGCTGACCGCGATGGCCGGGGACATCGAGCAGTGCCGCCGCGTGCTGACCTCCATCGTCCCGTCCTGAGGCCGAGGGTGGCCCCGAGCCCCGTCAGGTCAGCGCGGCTCCTGGGTTCGCAGGGTCGCCGTCCGGCGTGGGGCTTCGGACCGGTGCAGCCCGGGACGTGGGCGCGCAGCGACTGGGGCCTGGTCATCGGGGCCCTGGGGCTCTCCCTCGTCGGCGCCCTCCTCGTGTGGTCGGCGACGCACCATGACGCCGGCCCGGCATACCTCTATCGGCACCTGCTGAACACCGCCCTCGGTGTGGCGCTGGCGGTGGCGGTGACCCGCACCGGGCACCAGCTGCTGCGGGCCATCGCCCCCGCGCTGTACCTGCTGTCGGTGGCTGGGCTGGTGCTGGTCCTCACCCCGGTCGGGTCCACGGTCAACGGGTCGCACTCGTGGATCCTGCTGCCGGGTGGGTTCTCCATCCAGCCCTCGGAGTTCGCCAAGGCCGCCCTGTGCGTGGGCCTGGCGATCATCCTGGGGGAGCGCCTCGACCGCGGGGCCATGCCCGAGCACCGCGACGTCGTGTTCGCCGCACTGGTGGCGGGAGTGCCCGTGGGCCTGGTGCTGCTGCAGCCCGACCTCGGGTCGGCCCTGGTGCTCGCCGCCCTGGCCTTCGGGGTGATCGCGCTGTCCGGCGCGCCCAAGCGGTGGCTTGCCGGGGCTGCCGCCCTCGTGGTGGCCGGGGTGGTGGTGGCCCTGACGACACCCGTGCTGAGCGAGTACCAGCGCGACCGGCTCGTGGCCTTCGCCGACCCGCAGGCAGACCCGCAAGGGATCGGGTACCAGACGCGACAGGTGCGCATCGCCATCGGCTCGGGCGGCTGGCAGGGCCAGGGCCTCTTCGAGGGCCGCCAGACCCAGGGCGGGTTCATCCCGTACCAGCAGACCGACTTCGTCTTCTCGGTCGCCGGCGAGGAGCTCGGCTTCATCGGGGCCGCCGGGCTGCTGCTGCTCCTCGGGTTCGTCATCGTGCGCACGGTGGTCGTGGCGGCTCGGGCCCAGGACGCGTTCGGGCGCCTGATGGCCCTGGGCGTCGCGGCCTGGCTGACGTTCCAGGTCTTCGAGAACGTCGGCATGACCCTCGGGCTGATGCCGGTGACCGGGTTGCCGCTGCCGTTCGTGTCCTACGGCGGGTCCTCGATGTTCGCGTGCTGGCTGGCGGTGGGGCTGGTCAACAACGCCCACCTGTCCTCACAGCGGCGCTGAGCCGGCGGCCCTCGGCTGTGCCCCGGAATCGCCGCGTTTCCGGGCGAATGCCTTCACCGCCGGCCCAGAGCATGGCACGATCCGGACAACCGACACGCAACGTGAGGATGGCAATGGCCCCCGCACCCCAGCAGTTCACGACCCCCGCTGACGAGCCGGTGACCCAGGCGCTCATCGACAACCGGGCCCCCAGCGTGGCGCACCTGTTCCGCAGCCGGGTCGAGGCGTCCGAGCACGAGGTCGCCTACCAGTTCGTGCGCGACGGCATGTGGGGGTCGCTCACGTGGGGCCAGGTCCGCGAGCAGGCGTACCGGCTCGCAGCCGGGCTCATCGCATTGGGTGTCGCCCCCGAGGACTGCGTCGCGGTGGCCTCCGCGACCCGCTACGAGTGGGCGGCTGCCGACCTGGCCGTCATGTGCGCCGGCGCCGCCACCACCACCATCTACCCGACGACGATCTCCTCGGACGTCTCCTACATCCTGTCCAACTCCGGCAGCAAGGTCGTCTTCGCCGAGGACGAGGCCCAGGTGGACAAGCTGCGCGAGACCCGGGACGCGATTCCCGGTGTGCTCAGGGTCGTCACGTTCGACGGCGTCCCCGACGGCGACTGGGTCATCTCGCTGCGCGAGCTCGAGCAGATGGGTGTGGAGCTGCTGACCACCAACCCGGGAGTGGTCGACGAGCGCATCGACGCCCTCGTCCCGGAGCGGCTGGCGACGATCATCTACACGTCGGGCACCACCGGCCGCCCCAAGGGGGTGCGCCTGACCCACGACGCCTGGACCTACGAGGCCGCCGCCGTGGACGCCATCCACATCCTGAACAAGGACGACCTGCAGTACCTGTGGCTGCCGCTCGCCCACGTCTTCGGCAAGATCCTGCTCACCCTGCCCCTACAGATCGGCTTCCCCACCGCCATCGACGGTCGGGTCGACAAGATCGTGGACAACCTCGCCGTCGTGAAGCCCACCTTCATGGGCGCCGCCCCGCGCATCTTCGAGAAGGCCTACGCCCGCATCACGATGATGATGGCGCAG
>DASULG010000160.1:0-12068 GCA_036278335.1 Pedococcus sp. | reverse complement strand
AGGGCCTAGCCGCCGACATGGCGCTGCTCGACGAGTTGCTCAACACCGTGGCCCGGCGTGAGCAGGTCCTGAGCGAGGAGGACCTCGACAGAGTTCTAGGGGTGACCAGCCGCGTCAGCATTCCGACGGCTGGCAAGGTCGCAGTGCCGCCACTCCCTGAACACGTGACGAATGTCTGGGCGGCGAAAGGGTCCCGAAGTCAGGGGCCTGGCTTCCCCTGGGCCGGAGGCTGACCATGACCAGCTCATCCACGGACACCAACGACGTGGTGGCGCCGTTCACCATCGACCTCGTCACCGGTGACGTGCACTTGTCCCCGCCGATCTACGACCTGTACGGGCTCTGCCCGGACGCAGACCGACCCACGGTGGAGGCGCTGTTTGCCGCCATCGTTCCCGAGGACCGGGACCGGGCCAGGGAAGAGCTCACCGCCGGGATCCGTGACGGTGGCACCTTCTCCATCCGCTACCGTCTGCCCGGCCCCGACGGGAAGCGCCACGACATCCACCTCGCCGCCGTGGGGTCCCGCCTGAACGGGGTCACCACGTACATCAGCGGGTTCCTGATTGACGTGACCGTTCCCATGACCGCCCGCCTCAACGCCGCCGTCGCGGCGTCCGCAGCCAACCGTGCCACCATCGAACAGGCCAAAGGCGCCATCATGCTCGGTTACACGGTCACCGAGCAGGAGGCATTCACCCTCCTGCGCCTGTGCTCCAACCGGCACAACGTGCGGCTCTCCGTGCTCGCCGAGCGGATCGTGCAGGCCCTCGACGACGGGGCACGGGGCGACCTCTCGACACAACAGGCAGTCATCTCGGTGTTGGCAGACCTCGCTGAAGCCGTGAAGCAAGACCGAGCAACCACGCCACCAGCGCCGGCTCCGGCACACCACGTGGGTAACCGCGTCCAGAACGAGCGAAGCGCGCCACGCACCCCTGCCGG
The DNA here is from genome assembly GCA_036278335.1 of Pedococcus sp. Lineage (GTDB taxonomy): Bacteria > Actinomycetota > Actinomycetes > Actinomycetales > Dermatophilaceae > Pedococcus_A. Next base: position 11,123 of record DASULG010000160.1, on the reverse strand, counting down.
ACAACACCCAGCTACTCCTCGAGGACTTCGTGCCCCGATGTGAAGGTTGTCCGCCGTCCGCGCAGGCGACTCGTCCCTAGGCGTTGACGGGGTGTCCGAAGCCGGAACAGACTGCTTAGCATGATCCGTGTTCTTGATGACATGCCCACCGGTGTCCTCGGGTTCGAGGCTGTCGACGACGTCAAGGAGGAGGACTACGCGAACGTTCTCGTCCCCGCGATCGAACAGGCGATCGCCAAGCACGGGAAGGTCCGCATCGTCTATGTCCTCGGTCCTGAGTTCGACGAGTACGAGGGGGGCGCTGCCTGGGAAGACCTGAAGCTCGGTGCGCATCACCCGGCGTCGTTCGAGCGGATGGCGATCGTGAGTGACGCGCGTTGGGCCGGTCCGGCGGTCAAGGTCTTCAGCATCCTGTGGCCCGGACACGCGCGCGCGTTCTCCGTTGCCGAGCTCGAGTCCGCCAAACGCTGGGCGGCCGACCACGCCAGTTGACTGGTCTTGCTGGTCGGGCCATCGCGCCCTGTCTGTGTTCGGGGGAAGTGGAGTCCCACAGCGGATGCCCTTACGTCGTGCGGACAGTCGATCTCAGGGGGTGGTCGAGGATCTTGGCGAGCCGCGCAACCTCTTCTGTCAGGGCTTCCCGCGGTAGCGGCCCGGCGTCGGTGAACCATGCAACGACGACCTGGTCATCGAACACCGACCACCTCCCGGACACGACTCCACCGACGATCACGATGTTCGCCTGACGGCTGACCGGCACACGGCGGCGATCCAGGACTGGATCCGCTTGCGGGGCATCGCCCGAGACCAGCCCAGCAGGACGGGTCGCGCGCTCAGCCCCCTGCGGAGCCCGACCACTGCAGCCGCAGCTCCAGCAGGCTTTTGAGGGCGATCGACTCGCCGTCGCGGCCACCCTGCCCGACCTGGAGCGGCGGAGGAGTCGGGTCCAGCGGGACGGTGCGCCAACGACCGAACCGCTCCGGCGCCACGACGAGCACGTAGTAGCTCCCGTCCAGACCGACCCCGATCGAGCGGTCGCGGCGCAGGTACCAGCCGACCACACCCGTCCGGTAGCGGCCGCGGCCGGACCACGGACGGGCCGTCAGCTCCTCGGTCGCCAGCCCTGCCTGCGTGGCCTGCGCGACGAACCGGTCGACGAGCACCTGGGCCTTCGCCGACTCCTGCTCGCTGCGGCGCCGCTGCGCCTCGACGTGGTAGTCGGCACGCTCGGCCCGCTCAGCACGATCCTTTGCCACATCCTCACCCATCGGAAACCTCCCTCTCAGGTCGCGCGCTCTGCTCGGCCTCACTCGGCGTGGACCGACGGACGCTCAGCGTCACCGTCGGGCTGCACCCTCACGTGTTCCAGCCCTGGCGGGTGGTAGGGCGGCCCAGGGTCAGCGCCGGTCGCCAGGGAGCCATGGTGATTGGTCGAGGATCCCGCCTCGGGGACGGCATTCTCGAGCAGCAGCGCGGCCAGGTCGTCGGTGAGCCGCCCATCCGGCACGTGCTCGCGCACCCTGGCCAGTATGCCGTCGAGAGCGTCTTCGACGCTGGACACCTTCAGCAGCGGCGCGAGCGGCAGGAGGGGCAGGTACTCGCCCCGCTCGTCGCGCGCCTCGCTGAGGCCGTCGGTGTACAGAAGCAGCCGGTCGCCCACGGTCCACGGCATGCTCATGGACTCGTACGAGCTGCCCAAGCCCAGGGGCAGGCCCACCGGCGGCATGACGAAGGTCGCGTCGCCGCTGCTCGGGATGAAGATCGGCGCCGGGTGTCCGCAGTTGACCAGCGTCAACCGGGTGCTGTTGGTGATCTGTACCAGGACGGCGGTGGCGAACTCCTCGTCGTCGAAGAACTGCATCAGGTAGGCGCTCATCTGCGCGGCCATGGCGGCCAGATCGGCGCCGGCGGCAGCGGACTGGCGGAACGCGCGGATGACACGGGCGGCCTGCTCGACCGCGCCCACCCCCTTGCCGCGGACATCTCCGACGATGAAGCAGATGCGCCGGTCGGAGCGGAACCAGTCGTAGAGGTCGCCCCCCACGAGCGTGTCCTCGGCGGCGGACAGGTAGCGGGAGCCCGCCGTGAGAGGTCCCACGCGGTGGGGGATCAACGGCAGGACCGTTCGCTGGGCGACCTCGGCAATGCGTGCGACGCGGGCCAGCTGATGCTCTCGGCGTACCCGGACCCACGCCACCATCACGGCCGCGGCGCTGACGAGGAAGATGTCGACGAGGCGGACCCAGACCTGGGGTGTGCTCCAGGCCCCGTTCCACTGGTTCGACGCCGCCGCGAGGAGGAGCGCGGCGACCCCGAACACCGCGGTGGGGCCCGCCGGGAGCACTGCGCAGGCGATGAGTGGCGCGATGGCAAACAGGGGTGCCAGTGAGAGGTTGGGGTCGGTGACTACCACGTCGGCGACGACGAGGACGACGAGCCACAGCGTGGCCGAGATGGCCCCGAGCAGTCGACGGCTCTCCTCTGGGGTCACCGCACCTCACCCGCCCGGTGGGCTTGCGCTGTTGTGCCCATGTCTCGTCCTATCCGAACGGTCGCGACACGGCAAGGACCGATGGGACCATGCCCGTGAGCGCCCGCACCCGACCGACTGATTGCGCTCGGTCGGGCACGTCTCGAGTGGACCGCCGGTTCACCCCCGCCTCACCGGCCGCGTCGGGCCGGCCCCTTCCACCGAAAGTGCACGAAGATTCGGCCGTGGTTGTCCACGTCCTTCTCGACCCGGTGGTAGAGCGCGCGGTTCTCCTTCTGGTCCAGGAACCGCAGGACCCGCTTCTTCAGGGCCCCAGACCCTTTGCCGGGGATGATCTCCACGAGGGGAGCCTTCTTCGACACCGCCTCATCCATCACGGCGCGCAGGGCGCGGTCGATGTCCGCGCCCCGGTTGTAGATGTCATGCAGGTCGAGTGTGAGCTTCACCCCGTCATCGTCCACCCCCAGGAGGACGATCGCTGAAGCCGCATACGTGGCCGCCTGGGTTCCGAGGCTGCCCCCCGACGTCCCGCGGAGCTGCGGAGGTCACAGCGGGTCCGCAGTCACGGCCGTCCGGACTCGGTCCAGCATGGCTTGCTCCCGCTCGCTGACCTGCTGCGCGCCAAAGCCCATGAAGCCGCCGTCCTTCGCGGCGTCAGCGGCTGCCTGCGCCGCGGCGATCAGCCACCGCCCGAACGCCGCTGTCTCATCGGGTGTGGACTTGGCTGCCACGATCGCCTGCACGGCCTGCAGCTCCTCAAGCACCGCCTCGCCAGGGTTCCTGTCCTTGGTGGGCTTGAACCCGCTGAGCGGATTCTGCCGCTGCTGCGCCATGGCCTGGATCTCCAGCGCGACCTCGGCCAGGAGCTGCTCGCGGCTGGGAGGGTTGGTGGCGCTCTTCAGCGTGGCCATGGACTCCTTAGCGGCCTCGATGGGGCCGCCGGGATCCGCCAGCGAGATCGCGAGCCCGGCCACCAGCGGTGCACGCATGACCCGGGACCATTCGTCCTCAGTGAACGCGCTCTTTGTCGTCACAGCATGTCCTTCCTCAGGGGCGACTGTCGCCATCGTCCCAGCTGGGACCCCTTGGGGCACGATCCCGCAAGGCTGGTCCGGCGTCCACCCAGCGACGAGCTCGCGGGTCGTCCGGCGTCTGCCCAGCGAAGAGCTCGTGGGGTCGTCCGGCGTCCACTCAGCGAAATGACTAGGCCAGAACCCCCCAAAGTAACTAGTCATCAGGCATCATGAGTCGGTGGATTTCAGTACGTTCGGCAAGACAGGTGTCTCCCGTACAACCCGCGCTGGCCGCGGGCTCCGCCGCCACCTGAGCCTGGTGCAGAAGCAGGTCCTGGCGCGGTACCTCTTCTACTTCGCGCTCCCGATCACGGCGATGTTCGCAGTCGGCTTTGCCATGGAGGGCGGCCGGCGCGCCATCACGCTGCTCGCGCTGCTCGCGCTCATGCCCGCGCTGCTCATGGCGTCCACCTCACGACTCGAGCCGATCGCCACCTGGGTGGCCCGGCGGACTCGGCGTCGTGAGGTCGAGCTCCTCGAGCGGCTCTGGGCGTCGTCGCCTCACCCGCAGTCTTAGCGCCTTCGGCCGCCCCCTCCCTGCGCCACCATGCCGGCGGACGCGGGTGGGAGGATGCTCAGGCGACGGCGGTTGAAAACGGTGTGTTGGCCTGTCCCAATGTCTGGTTGCGGTGCTCGGACGCCAGTGCCTCGGCCTCCCGCTCGGGCAGGAAGCCGGAGTCGGCCCCGCAGTCGTGGCAGACGGTCATTGCCCGGCGGCCCAGGTGGACCACCTCGACGAAGTGCGGGTGGCACTCTGGGGTGCCCCCGTGGTGGTGGTCTCGGCGGTGAGCGGCCGCCGTCGTACAGGCGGCCACCTGCGCCGCGCGGTGTTCTGCGCCCAGTTCTGCTGGCTGCTCCTGCATGTCGCACCCCTTCGTGCCGAGGCTCTCGCCGCTCCCCAGTACACCAGCCTTGCGTGAGGCGGCCTCTCCGCGACACGCAGTCGACGATCATCTCGGCTCTTCCATGGAACGCCACCCGTCGCCTCCCGCGGCATCGGCCAACCGGGCTAGTGCGAGTGGCTGCGGCGAAGGCCAAGCGGCGAAGCCAAGTGGCGCAGGCTAGCCCGGGTCTGGGCTGGCCCGGCCAGTCCGGTGCGGTCGCCCAGAGACCAGACGGCCCTATCCCCATACGGCTCAGGGGGCCATCATCGAGCGCATGGGTGGCATTGGGCTCGTCCTGGGCGCGGGCGGTGTCGTCGGCCAGGCGTACCACGCGGGCGTCCTGGCCATGCTCGAGCACGACATGGGCTGGGACCCGCGCAAGGCCGACGTGATTGTGGGGACCTCGGCCGGGTCGATCACGGGGGCCCTGCTGCGCGCCGGCGTCCCAGCATCCGAGCTGGCTGCATGGACTGTGCGAGCGCCGTTGTCCGCCGAGAGCAGCCTCATGCGTCGCCTCGTCGGCACGGACATCCCCGAGTTTCCGCCGTTCCGCCCGCTGCGTGCGCTCACCCGCCGACCGGACCTGCCGAGCTGGGAGATGCTCCTGCATGCGGCCCTGCGCCCTTGGGAGTTCCGTCCCCGGGTGGCCGCGCTGGCCCTCCTGGCCCCCGGCGACCACGACATCGTCGAGCGGTTGGCGATGTTGCGAGCGGTCGAGGGCCAGTCCTGGCCCGAGCGTGACCTCTGGATCTGTGCGGTTCGCCGCCGTGACGGCAGACGCGTTGTCTTCGGGCGGTCTGGGAGCGTGGACGCCCCGCTCCACCTGGCCATCGCGGCATCCTGTGCGCTGCCGGGCTATTTCTCCCCAGTGAGGATCGAGGATGACACCTACATCGACGGAGGCTCTCACTCACCCACGAACGCGGCGATCCTGCGAGAGTGCGAGCTCGACCTCGTGGTCGTGGTCTCACCGATGTCGGGTCCAACGGGTCTGCCCACGGACCTCTACGGCGCCTCCCGCTGGCACGCGGGCCGTCTGGCACGCCGCGAGGTCAATGCGCTGCGCAGCAGGGGCGCCGACGTGGTGGTCTTCCGGCCGGGGTCCGCGGAGCACGAGGCCATGGGCAACGACCTCATGGCCGGCGAGCGGGTGAACGAGGTCGTCCAGCAGGCCTTCCTCGGCGCGGGCTCCTACGCCGCGAGACCCGAGGTGCGCGACCTCTTGGCCGCCGCCTGGTAGCTGCGAGCGGCGCGCCCGGTGGCTGCGAGTGGCCGTCAGAGGCGCTCGGGGTCGGTCAGCGACCCGGCCACCTCGTCAGCGAGAAGCACCGCAACCCGGCGCGCCTCCAGCGTCGGCCGCACCACCTGCGAGGCCGCGGTGAGCAGGAAGTGGCCGCGGACCTGGCCTCCCGCACGTACGGGCAGGACCACGCTCGACTCAACGGGAAGGCCATCGCGCTCGACGTTGACGGCGTGCTCGCCCCGGGCCACGGAACCGTCGTGTCGCAGCGTCGGGGCCGTGGGGTCGAGGCTGTTGCCCAGGGCGAAGGTGCACGTGTCGAGACGCAGGACCTCCCTAATCCTCTGCGCGACAGCGGTGGTGACCTCCTCGCGGTTCCGGCCGGGTTGCGAGATGGTCTCGGCCGTCGTCAGCACGCCGTCGAGGTATCCCTGTTCTCGGCTCAGTGCGGCTTCCTGTCGTTGCCCCCACAGGGCCGTCTCGGTCACGACGCCGCCGATGACCATCAGCAGAGCGGCGGCCTCGAGGTCGTTGGGCTTGTTGATGGCGAAGGACCCGTAGGGCGCGGTGAGGAAGAAGTCGAACCACGCCGCCGCGGAGAGCGCCGCAACCAGCCCGGCCGCCCGGATGCCGGTGGCGCCCGCAACCACGACCAGGGCGACGAGCACGAGGACCGCTGTGGCCGCGGTGATGCTGTCCCGGACCACGGAGAGCCCGGCCGCCACGGCGAGTGGTGCGACCGCGGCCGCCACGACGGTGGCCGTGCGGTGTTGGCGCGCGATACGCCGCGGGTCCATACGGCCATGAGGCACCCGGCGCGACAGCCGCGTCAACCCTGGAGGGGCTCAAGCGGAGGGGTCACGCAGAGGGGGCACGCAGAGGGGTTAAGAGCGCGTCAGGGTTCGGGCCCACGCCGTCAACAACGCATCAAGATCGCAGCTCCCCGGGGTGAGCTGGTGCTGGGCTGTTGGGGTGACCTCCCTTGCCGCGTTCCCCAAGCGCCTTCTCGTGGGCACTCCGCTGCGAAGCTCGATGATGGGGGAGACGCTGCTCCCGAAGAAGCTTGCGCTCCCGGTGTTCTGCAGCGACCCCCTGTCGTCAAACGCCTATGCCACCGAAGAGATCCTCCTGATGCTCAGCCTGGGCGGTCTCTCCCTGCTGCACCTGACGCCCTGGGTCGCGGGCGCTGTCGTGGTGCTGCTGGTCATCGTCGTCCTGTCCTACCGCCAGACCTGCCATGCGTACCCCAACGGTGGCGGTGCGTACGCGGTCAGCCGGGCGAACCTGGGGCGCAACGCCGCCCTGGTGGCGGCCAGTGCCCTGCTGGTCGACTACGTGCTGACGGTCGCGGTGTCGGTGGCCGCTGGGGTGGCGAACGTCGTCTCCGCCGTTCCCTCCCTCGCCCCGCACGCAGTGGCCGTGTCGGTCGCGCTGGTGGTGCTGCTGGCTTTGATGAACCTTCGCGGTGTCAGGGAGTCTGGCAGCGTCTTCGCGGTCCCCACCTACGGCTTCGTGGTCTGCGTCTTCGCCATGCTGGCCCTGGGCGCCTTCCGTGTCGTAGGGGGCAACCCACCGGTCGCGGAGTCGGCCACCATCGGCGTCAGAGCGGAGCAGCACGCCAGCGGCCTTCTCCTCCTGGCGTTGGTGCTGCGCGCTTTCGCCTCCGGCTGCACCGCACTGACCGGCGTGGAGGCCGTGAGCAACGGTGTGCCCAGCTTCAAGAAACCCAAGAGCCGCAACGCCGCCGCGACGCTGACCATCATGGGCGCGCTGACGGTTGCCATGTTCACGGGGATCACGACCCTCGCCCTGGTCAGCCGGGTTCACGTGGCCGCCGACCCCTCCCAGCTGGTCGGCGCCCCGCCCGGGTACGCCCAGCGAACCGTCATCGCCCAGATCGCCGGAGCGGTGTTCGGCAGCGACACGATCGGCTTCTTCGCGGTGCAGGCCTTCACCGCTGCGATCCTGGTGCTGGCCGCGAACACCGCCTTCAACGGGTTCCCGATCCTCGCCTCGATCCTGGGTGAGGACGGTTTCCTTCCGCGCCAGTTCGCCCGGCGGGGGGACCGTCTGGTGTTCTCGAACGGCATCGTGATCCTGTCGGCGCTGGCCATCCTCCTCATCTGGGCCTTCGACGCGAGCACGACCCGGTTGATCCAGCTGTACATCATCGGAGTGTTCGTCTCCTTCACTCTCAGCCAGGCGGGCATGGTGAGGCACTGGCTGGACCTGCTCCGCCGGCCGGGCACGGTCAGGGACCTGGGGCGGACCAGGCGGGCGATGTCGGTGAATGCGCTGGGTGCCCTGACCACCGCCCTCGTGCTGGTCATCGTCCTCATCACGAAGTTCACGCACGGCGCCTGGATCGTGGTGATCGCCATGCCGCTGGTCTTCCTGCTGATGACCGGCATCCGCAGGCACTACGACGATGTCGACGCCGAGCTGCAGCCTGGTCCGGGCGGTGTCCTGCTGCCCAGTCGCATCCACGTCATCGTCCTGGTCTCCAGGCTCCAGACACCTGCTCTGCGGGCCATCGCGTTCGCCCGCGCCACACGCCCGCACACGCTCACTGCCGTGACCGTCCGGGCCAGCGAGCGTGAGACCGACAAGCTGATGCGCGACTGGATCGAGCGCGACGTCCCGGTGCCGCTGACCGTCCTGGACTCCTCCTACCGAGATGTCACCCGCCCGGTGATCGAGCACATCCGCAGCATCCGGCTGCAGAGCCCCAGGGACGTGGTCGCCGTCTACATCCCGGAGTATGTCGTGGGGCACTGGTGGGAACACTTCCTGCACAACCAGAGCGCCCTCCGGCTCAAGACCCGCTTGCTGTTCGTTCCCGGGGTCATGGTCACCAACGTCCCCTTCCAGCTCGGATCGGCCGAGGCGGCTGTGGGACGCTGACCACGTGCACACCGTAGGTGGCGAGGGCGAGGATGCCCTGCCGTCCGGCCGTCTGGGCGAGCGCTCACAGGTGGCGTCGCGCAGGCGCCGCGTCACCGGCTTCACGGTCACCGCTGTCGGTCTGCCCCTGCTCACAGCGGCGCTGATGCCGTTTCGGGGCAGCCTCGCCGAGGGCAGTCTCCTGCTGGTCTACCTGCTTGCCGTCGTCGGCGTGGCTGTTCTCGGTGGGCTCGTCCCGGCGCTGACCGCTGCCGCCGCCTCATTTCTGCTCGTGAACTGGTTCCTCACTCCTCCGTACTACACGCTGAGTGTCGCGAGCAGCGACGCCGCCGTCGACCTCGTGGTCTTCGTCCTCGTTGCCGTCGTCGTCAGCGTGACCGTGGACCTGGGAGCGCGCCACCGGGAGGCCGCCGAGCGCAACCGCTTCGAGTCTCGGCTGGTCTCGGAGCTGGGGTCGGCGGAGATCAGCGGGGTCTCCCTGGCCGCGGTGCTCGAGCGTGTTCGGCTGCTCTTCGACATGACCACCGTGGCCCTGCTGGACCCCTCAGAGGAGTCGGGCAGGCCACTGGCGTTCGTGGGCCCTGAGCCGACTGGCCGGCCGAGTCTGGAGGCCGTCAGCGTGAACGGCCTGCGGCTGGCGGCCTACGGGCCAGAGGTCTTCGCTGAGGACCGACGCCTGTTCGGGGTGCTGGCGGACATGGCGGGTCGCGCCTGGGAGGGACAGCAGCTGGCCAACCAGGCGGCCCTGGCGGAACAGCTCGCCGAGACCGACCGGGTGCGGTCGGGCCTGCTCACCGCGGTCGGCCATGACCTGCGGACGCCCTTGGCCGGGATCAAGGCCGCGGTCTCGAGCCTGCGTCAGGGCGATGTCTCCTGGACGGCCGCAGAGAGAGACGAGCTGTTGCGCACGGTGGAGGAGTCGACTGATCAGCTCACCGCCGTCATCTCCAACCTGTTGGCCATGAGCAGGGTCCAGGCGGGAGCCATGTCCGTGCACCCCTCGCCGGTGGCGCTCGACGAGGTCGTCGGGCGCGCTCTGCTGCAGAACCCGCATCGCGTCCAGGTCGACGTTCCCGAGGACCTGCCTCTGGTGCTGGCCGACGCCGGGCTGCTCGAGCGGGTCGTGGCCAACCTGATCGACAACGCCGTTCGCCACAGCCCGGACGAGGTACCGGTGGAGGTCCACGCCGAGGTTGTTGCCCCGTCGAGGACGGCTGAGGGGGAAGAGGGCTCGCCGGGCCTGCGACCCGCGCTGGCGCGGCTGTGCATCATCGACCACGGACCCGGCATACCGCCCGCGCAGCTGGACGCCGTCTTCGCCCCCTTCCAGAGACTCGGGGACCAGGACGCCGCCACCGGCCTCGGACTCGGTCTGGCCATCGCCCGCGGGTTCACCGAGGCGATGAGCGGTGAGCTCGTTCCCTCGACGACGCCCGGCGGCGGGCTGACCATGACGGTGTCACTGCCGGTGGCCTCATGACCAGGGTGCTCATCGTCGAGGACGAGCCGCAGCTGCTCAGAGCCCTGAGCATCAACCTGCGCGCCCGTCGCTACGAGGTGACCACCGCGGCCAACGGGGGGTCTGCCCTCAGGGCAGCGGCATCGATGCCCCCCGACCTGGTCATCCTCGACCTCGGGCTGCCGGACATGGACGGGGCGGAGGTCATCCACGGTCTGCGCGGCTGGACCCAGGTGCCCATCATCATCCTCTCGGCCCGAGAGGGTCAGGGGGACAAGGTCGACGCCCTCGACGCAGGGGCGGACGACTACCTGACGAAACCCTTCGGCATGGACGAGCTGTTGGCCCGGGTGCGCGCCGCCCTCCGTCGAGCCCAGCCCGGCCCGGACACACCGGTCGTCGTCACCGCCGCCTTCACAGTCGACCTGGCCGCCAAGCGTGTCACCCGGGACGCCGCCGACGTCAGGCTCACGCCCACGGAATGGCACCTGCTGGAGATCCTCACCCGGCATGCCGGGCGACTGGTTCCGGGCAGCCAGCTGCTCAGGGAGGTGTGGGGCCCCGGCCGCGAGGGCGACACCAACTACCTGCGCGTCTACATGGCCCAGCTGCGCCGCAAGCTCGAGCCCGACCCCTCACATCCCCGCCACCTGGTCACCGAGGCGGGGATGGGCTACCGCTTCGAGCCCTGAGATGGGCGCCTCGTGCGCCTCGTGCAGCCTGGGTCTCCCGATGGCCCCGGGGCGCCTCTTCGCCCCGATCGCCACGCTCAGGCGTCGACGATCACCGGGATGATCAGCGGGCTCCGGCGGTGCCGGCGGTGTGCCCAGGTGGAGGCGGCCTGGCGCACGAGCTCCTCGATCTGCTCGAGGTCCACAATGCCCTCCTTCGACGCCTTGGTGAGAGCTCTCTGGATGGCGGGGGTGGCGTCCTCGAAGTCCATCGCGTCCGACGCGAAGCCGTGCGCGAGGTAGTCGGGCTCCTCGGCGAGCTTGCCGGTGTCGGGGTCGGCGATGCAGACGATCGTGAGCACGCCCTCCTCGGCGAGCGTGCGGCGCACGTGCAGCGACTC
>DASULG010000159.1:0-2242 GCA_036278335.1 Pedococcus sp. | reverse complement strand
AACAGCCACTTCGGGCGGAGCTGGTCGTCGAGCGGGATCATCGGCGCCTGCCCGGCCACCTGGTACAGCAGGTAGACCAGCGTCTCGGACAGGTTGTCGGGGTGGATGGGGCAGCCCGGCACGCAGACGATCGGCAGGCCGGCCTTGGACGTCCACGCCCAGCCCAGGTAGTCGGGCACGCCCATGGCCCCCGTGGGGTTCCCGGCCATGGCGTGGATGCCGCCATAGGTGGCGCAGGTGCCGACCGCCACCACTGCGGTCGCCTTGGGGGCCAGCCGGTCGAGCCACTCGGAGGTGGTCATCGGCTGGCCCGTCGCCGGGTTGTTGCCGAACCCGCACCAGTAGCCCTCGGACTTGATCGCCTCGTTGGGGATCGACCCCTCCACCACCAGGACGAAGGGCTCGAGCTCGCCGCGGTCGGCCCTGTGCCACCACTCGATGAAGGTGTCGGCTCCCTGCTCGGGGCCGCACTCGAAGTCGATGAGCGGCCCGTGCACCTGGACGTTGGGCAGGCCGGGCAGCGCGCCAAGCACGATCTCCTCGATGCTGGGCTGGGTGGCGGCGGTGAGGGCCACCGAGTCTCCGTCGCAGCTCAGCCCGCCGTTCATCCACAGGATGTGGAGCGGGCCCTGCGCCTCGGCCGCTGCTGCTCGGGTCTCGCTCGCTGCGGCTGTTGTCATCTGCCTGCCCCTTCCCGTCGCCACAGAACCGGTGCACGGCGCTCGCCCGCCCAGACCGGTCCGCCCCAAACCGCACGCGACGCCTCGTCCTGAGGCTACGACGGTCGCGAGGGGTTGGGGCCGGTCATTTCTGGGCCATTCCGGGAATCGGGGAATGACGGAATCGCCGCTGGCCCGCCGGCGCAGGGCCGCGCCAAACCCGGGCGCAGACCCGTGCCGAACCGGCGCAGCCGCGCGCCAAGCCAGGGGCGAGGCCGCTCAGACCTCGGTCGTGTAGCTCAGACCTCGGTCGTGCCCAGCAGCATCCGCACCTCGGCGGCCGTCGTCACCGAGCCGGTGGCGAGCACCCCTCCGCCGACACCACCCTCGTCGGCCAGCCCGGCCGCCACGTCGAGCGCATCCGGAAGGTCGGGGACGACGGTCACCCGGTCCTCGCCGAAGATGTCGACGGCCAGCTCACCGAGGTCCGCGGGACGCCAGGCCCGGGGCGAGGTGGTGCGGGTGACGACGACGTGGTCGAGCACGGGCTCGAGGATCTCGAGCATCTCGGTGGCCGGCTTGTCCTTGAGGATCGCGATGACACCGATGATGCGCGCGAAGCTGAAGGAGTCCTCGAGGGCGTCCCGCAGGGCCAGGGCCCCGGCCGCGTTGTGGGCCGCGTCGACGATGACCGTGGGCGAGCGGCGCACGATCTCGAGCCGCCCGGGAGAGGCCGTAGCGGCGAGACCGGCCCGCACGATCTCCGGGTCGAGCCGCCGCTCGCCCCCGCCGAGGAACGCCTCGACCGCGGCCAGGGCGGTCACCGTGTTGTGCGCCTGGTGCGCCCCGTGCAGCGGGATGAACAGGTCCGTGTAGGCGCCGTTGAGGCCCCGCACCGAGAGCTGCTGGCCGCCGACCGCCACCTCGCGGGTGAGCAGGCCGAAGTCGTTGCCCTCGAAGGCGATCCGGGCTCCCACCTCTGCTGCGCGGTCGGCGAGGGTTCGTGCCACCTCGGGCTCCTGCACACCGACCACCGCCACGGCGTCGGCCTTGATGATCCCTGCCTTCTCGGCGGCGATGTCCAGCACGTCGTTGCCCAGGAAGTGCTGGTGGTCGATGGCGATCGGCGTCACCACCGCCACCGAGCCGTCGGCGACGTTCGTGGCGTCCCAACCGCCACCCATGCCGACCTCGACGATGGCGACGTCGACCGGGGCGTCGGCGAAGGCGGCGTACGCCACCGCCACGAGGACCTCGAAGAACGTCATCCGCGGGCCGCCCTCGGCTGCGGACCGCTGGTCCACCATCTCGATGACGGGCAGGACGTCCTCGTACGCCGCGAGGAACCGCTCGGCCGAGATGGGGATGCCCGAGAGGGCGATCCGCTCGCGGATGCTGTGCAGGTGCGGCGAGGTGAACCGGCCGGTCTTCAGCCCCATCTCGCGCAGCAGCGAGTCGATGATGCGGGTCGTGGAGGTCTTGCCGTTCGTGCCCGTGAGGTGGATCACGGGGAAGGTGCGCTGGGGGTCCCCGAGCAGCTCCATCACGGCGCCGATGCGGTCCAGGCTCGGCTCGAGGTCGTG
>DASULG010000158.1:0-14041 GCA_036278335.1 Pedococcus sp. | reverse complement strand
GCGACCCGGGTGAACGGAACGGTGAAGGAGAACGCCGCCACTCCGAGCAGACCCCAGAGAAGACCGTTGGTGGGAGTGGTCGATACCGCAGGACGGCGAATGAGAGTAGCGCTACTATGCCCTGTCATGAACGACGATAGCAGTTCGCGCATTGCTGCCCTGCTGCGTCACTGGATAGGCAGTGCACCTCCGGGCGCGCGACTGCCGTCCACCCGCGCCCTGGTCGCCCAGCACCGGGCCAGTCCGGTGACTGTTCAGAAGGCGCTGCGCGATCTCACGACACTCGGCCTCATCGAGAGCCGACCCGGGGTTGGCACCTTCGTCCGTGCGGTCCGGACAGCGCGGCCCGCGGACTACGGCTGGCAGACCGCGGCCCTCCAGTCACGGCCGTCCCGCATAGCTGTGTCAACCGCCATGCGAAGCGTGCCCAACGACGTCATCTCACTGCACGCGGGCTACCCCGACCGCGAGCTGCTGCCCGAGCGCCTCGTGCGGTCGGCCCTGACCCGAGCGGTGCGCGGCGACACCGCCTTGTCGCGTCCACCGGTAGCCGGGCTGCCCGAGCTGCAGTCGTGGTTCGCGCACGAGCTCGGCGCCACCAGCCCAGTTGGCGTCACCGCACCCACGGCCAGCGACGTCATCGTGCTGCCGGGAAGCCAGAGTGGGCTCAGCTCCATCTTTCGGGCCCTGGTGCCAAGCGGGCAGCCGCTGCTCCTGGAATCCCCTACGTACTGGGGAGCCATCACCGCCGCCGCGCAAGCCGGGGTCCGCGTCATTCCCGTCCCGACCAGCCCGCACGGGCCGGACCCCGACCAGCTTGCTCGAGCCTTCGAGGAGACGGGCGCACGCTTGTTCTACGCTCAACCGACCTACGCCAACCCCACTGGCGCACAGTGGTCGACCGAGCGCGCAGGGGAGGTCCTCGACGTCGTTCGTGAGCACGGCGCCTTCCTCGTTGAGGACGACTGGGCGCACGACTTCGGCATCACCACCACGCCCGCACCAATCGCCGCCCACGACGACGCCGGCCACGTCGTCTACCTTCGCTCGCTCACCAAGAGCGTGTCCCCAGCCCTGCGCATCGCCGCCGTCATCGCCCGAGGCCCATCCCGCGAACGCATCCTCGCCGACCGAGGAGCCGACTCGATGTATGTCAGCGGTTTGCTCCAGACGGCCGCCCTCGACGTCGTGACCCAACCCGGGTGGCAAACCCACCTTCGCAACCTGCGCCAGCAGCTCTTGGTACGCCGCGACCTGCTCCTCGACAGCCTTCGTCGACATGCCCCCCAAGCCCAGATCGAGCATGTGCCCACAGGGGGACTGAATCTCTGGGCCCGACTGCCCGACAGCACCGACCTCGAACGACTCACCCAAGACTGCGAACGTGCGGGAGTGCTCATCGCACCTGGAACCGAATGGTTCCCCGCCGAGGCCACCGGGTCGTTCCTGCGGCTCAACTACTCAGGCGCAAACCCTGCAGCTTTCCCGGAAGGCGCGCGGATCATCGGAGAGGCGCTCAACCGCCAGGGTCGGTGAGCGCCGCGGGACGACAGGGTCTAGCAGGCCCCGCCACGCGCCGGCCCACGGGTTCCTCGTCCAGTGCTCTGCCCTGGTCGCGGAGCTGAGTCCAGCAGAGTGATGTACGACGACGACGTGCGTGGGATGCTTGCGGGGTGCCCCGGGCGCGTCTGCTCTTCCTAGCCTCGGCGCTGCAGCGGAGCCTGGACAGGTACGAGCGCGAGCGCCAAAGGTCGGCGCCCCTCTTCGCCGTCACGGCCTCGTTGAATGGGGAGGGCAGGGCCGTCCAGGAGACCAACTTCCTGCCTTTCGCTACTCCTGCCACGAACGCACTCGCCCCCAAGGGGTTAGAGGGCTCCTGCTGCGTGCACGACACGGCCGAGGAATGGAAGGGAGCAACACCATGAGTCAGTCCGAGATGGCCCCCCGGGCCAAGCGCTACGTGGCGGGGGAGCGGGTCGGCGGGGAGCCGCCGTCATGAGCGACTACGACGTCATCGTGATCGGCGGCGGTTCGCCGGGTGAGCACTGCGCCGGGGCGCTGGCCGAGGGCGGGCTTCGCGTTGCGCTTGTCGAGCGCGAGCTGGTCGGTGGCGAGTGCTCCTACTGGGCGTGCATCCCGTCCAAGACACTGCTGCGCCCTGGAGAGGCGGTGCATGCGGCACGCGATGCGGCCGCGACCGCGCAGGTCGATGTAGGGGCGGCGCTGGCGTGGCGCGACTTCATGGTCTCGGACTACTCGGATGCCGGCCAGGAGCGTTGGCTTGCGGGACAGGGCATCGACCTGCTGCGCGGGACCGGCCGGCTCGCAGGCACAGGCGTTGTCGAGGTCGATGGGACGCCGCACACGGCCCAGAACGTGGTCGTCGCGACTGGGTCCGAGCCGATCATTCCGCCCATCCCCGGCCTGCGCGAGCTCGAGGGTGTCTGGTCGAACCGCGAGGCGACCTCCATGAAGAGCATCCCTCGCCGCCTGCTCGTGCTGGGCGGCGGGGCGGTCGGATCCGAGATGGCTCAGGCCGTCCGCCGTCTGGGCGGGGAGGTCGTCCTGGTGAGTGACCGCGTGCTGAGCCGGGAGCCGATGGCGCTGGGTGATGCGCTCGCCGAGGTCCTGCGGCGCGACGGCATCGAGGTCATCCTCGGAGTGAGCGCAAACGCCGCGCGGCGCGACGGCGAGGACTACGCCCTGACACTCGATGACGGCCGTGAGCTGCGAGGCGACCGCCTGCTGGTCGCCACCGGCCGGCGGCCTCGCACCGAGGGGATCGGGCTGGAGACCGTCGGCATCGAGTCCGGCGGGCGCGGGATTCCAGTCGACGCGTCGTTGCGCGCGGGTGAGCGACTCTGGGCGATCGGGGATGTCACCGGGCTGTACTTGTTCACCCACGTCGGCAAGTACCAGGGCGACATCGTCGCGGCCAACATCCTCGGCGAGCCGCGAGTGGCGAACTACGACGCCGTGCCACGGGTTGTCTTCACGGACCCGCAGGCGGCTGCGGTCGGCGCGACCGAGGCCCGCTACACGACGACCACCGCCCTGTCCACGGTCCCCAGGACCGAGACCTACACGCGCGCGTATGCCGAGTCGAACGGGTTCCTGACGCTCCTGTCCGACGGCGAGCGGCTCACCGGCGCCTATGCGCTGGGACCCGAGGCCGGGGAGTGGCTGCAGCAGGCCACGCTCGCGATCCGCGCCCGCGTGCCACTCGACGTGCTGCGGGACACCATCCAGCCCTTCCCGACCTTCTCGGAGATCTACCTCGCCGCTCTGAACTCCCTGACGAGCACGGTGGCAGGGGCCCGAAGCTCGGTCGCGTCCGGGCGCAGCCCCCAGGACGGATGACGACCACCCCCAGCTCCGCCTGTCTTGACCAACGCGAGGCTGCGGAAGCCCTAGGACTGCCATGAGCTCCGCACCAACACCGCCCGAGCTCCTGTTCTTCACCGAGCACGGCTCGGGTCCGCCACTCCTGCTCGTGCATGGGTTGATGGTCACCGGCGAGATGTTCGAGCCCGTGGTCGAGCATTTCGCCACCCGACATCGGGTGATCGTTCCGGACCTGCGGGGCCACGGCCGGAGTCGGGGACTTCCGCCGCCGTACACCGCGACGCAGCTCGCATCTGACCTGTCACACCTGCTCGCCCATCTGGGGATCGACTCCGCCGCCGTGCTGGGCTACTCGCAGGGCGGTGCGATCGCCCAGCAACTGGCTCTCGACCACCCCAGGCAGTGCGACCGCCTCGTGCTCGTGTGCACCTTCGCCTTCAACATGGCGACCTCTCGCGAGAAGGTTGAAGGCCACCTCCTGCCCGTGACGCTCCGGGTTCTTGGTTCGCGGCGGCTGGCGAAACTGGTTGTCTCCCAAGCCGGGCAGCAGCTCGGCAAGGAGCGTGCCGAGTGGCTCGCGGGGCTCATTGCGGACCAGGACAGCACGCTGATGGTGTCTGCGTGGAGGGAGGCGATGGCATTCGACAGCAGAGGTCGGCTGTCCGAGATCGCCTGTCCGACACTGGTCGTCGCCGCTTCGAACGACCGAGCCGTGCCGATGCACCACGCGAACATGCTTCGAGCCGGTATCGCTGGTTCCCGCCTTGTCATCATCGACGGTGCCGACCACGCGCTCATCTGGACGCACCCTGAGGAGCTCGAGCGGGTGACAGACGACTTCCTCGGGACCTGATCCGGTCACGGGCCCGCGGGTCAGGCGGCGGGGGCCGGTGCGGGAGCCGGTGCGGGAGCCGGCTGGGCGGTGACCGTCTGTTCCGAGGGCATGAGGATCCACAGGACTGGGTAGATCAGGATCGGGCTGCCTGGGACCACCATGAGCAGCAGCACGAAGAGGATTCGCGCGGGCCACGGTGCGATCCCGAAGCGTCGGCCGAGGCCGGCGCACACGCCGCCCAGGACCCGCTCATCCCGCGGTCGGACCAGGCCCTGCTGGGCGAAGCTCTGGTGGATGTCGTTCATGGTTGGGGCACTTCCTTCGGTTGGTGTGCAGGGCCTCTCCCTGACACCTCCACTCTGCGCCGCCGACCACGTCCGGCACATCGGGCGCAGCCCTGACTCGACCCCGAGTGGAGGCCCCGAACCTCGGGGTCCGCTGCGTGTGCGGGTCAGGGTGAAGCGAAGCCCCTGCGCCCGAAGCCGTAGTCCGCTGACCCGAAGTCAGCCCGTGGCGGGCTGGGCGTACGCGGAGGAGGCGCCGAAGTCGACCACGACGCAGGGCTCGTCGCCGACCACCCAGGCGTCGTGTCCTGGTTCGATGCGGGCCACCGCGTTTGGTCCAAACTCGCCTTCGCTCCCGTCGTTCATCCGCACTCGCATCCGCCCCGAGAGCACGTACAGGTGGTGCGGGGACTGGCAGCTGTCCGTGCCGACGACCGGGCCCAGGTGCTCCGACCACCGCCATCCGGGCTCGAACCGGCCCTTGAGGACGACGCCGCCGCCCACGTCCACCACCTGCGCCATGCCTTTGTCGGCAAAGGGACGCGTCTCGTCAGGGTCGTCGAAAGTCTTCGTTGCCACGCCGGTCATCTGACGCCTCCGGGGTTGATGCTGATGCTGACGCCCCCACCGTAGGTTTGCCGCCACACCGCGCCCATGGCCCACTCGTGCCATGTGGGCACTCAGGCGCATGCGGTGAATCGTGGCCAGACCAGGTGGGTCAGGGGTCTCGCAACCAGGGCCTCGCGCCGGGCGGGGACATTTCGCCGCATACCCCGTCGCCCGCCCCACAGCGCGGTGAGGACGGGTAACGTCGATGGCGCCGGCCGTCTGCGGACGCAGTGGGACAGGGCAGTGGCCTCTGGACAGGAGGACGGGATGACCGCGTTCACAGTGTGGAAGTTCGACAGCCCGGACGGCGCGGATCGGGCCGCCTCGACGCTGAAGAGGGCCGCGTCCGAGGGGATGGTCAAGGTGCTCGACCATGCCGTGGTGTCCTGGCCGGTCGGTGCCGCGCGGCCGAGCACCAGCCAAGGGCACGAGGAGAACTGGCGCGGGACGGGCTGGGGGGCGTTCTGGGGGCTCCTGCTCGGTGCCCTGTTCTTCGTTCCGGTGGTCGGCGGCGTGGTGGGTGCCGCCATCGGCGCGATCAGCAAAGCGACCGAGGACGCGGGCATCACGAAGGAGCAGCTGGAGACGATCCGCACCGAGGTCACCGAGGGGACGTCGGCTCTGTTCGCGGTCACCGATGAGGGAGACCTCGACCGGCTGGGGGAGCGTTTCCGCGGCATGCACAGCCGGCTGGTGGCGACGAACCTGACCGACGCCGAGCGCAGCGTCCTGCTCGAGACCTTCGGCCACCACTAGACGACTGTCACCAGGTTGGGTGAGCCGCTTGCCCGACCGCGCGGTGGGGTCCTCGGATGACGGGCGCCGCCACGGAGCCAATGGACCGCTCGTTGGGGAACGCGAGGCGCTGTTTCCTGCAGGCCACCGGAGCGCTCGTCGTGTTCGCTCTCTTGCGCGCCGTCGGGCTGGTGGGGTCCCCGCTGCTGTCAGTCAGCATTCTCACCGCCGTCCTCGTCCTGATCGCGTGGCGTGCCGGGGCTTCGGCCAAGGACCTTGGGCTGGGGACCGGCGATCTGCGAGCGGGCGCGAGGTACGGCGCTGTCGCCTTCGGGCTCGTGCTCCTCGCGCTGGCAGTCGCCGCCGTCCTTCCGACGACGAGTGCCTTCCTGCACGACTCGCGAGCCGAGATCGACGGGGGACAGCTGGCATACGAGCTCGGGGTGTCCATCATTCTGCTCACAGCCATCCCGGAGGAGTTCGCCTTTCGGGGCGTCCTGCTGGGCTCGGCGCTGCAGCTGTGGGGGACCCGGCGCGCGAGCCTTGTCAGCTCGGCGCTCTTCGGCCTGTGGCACATTGAGCCGACCTTGCACACGATGCGCGGCAACCTCGCCGTCGGGGGCACGTCGTCCAGCACCGCTGAGCAGGTCCTCGTCGTGGTCGGCGCTGTGGTGGTGACGTTCACGGCGGGACTCGCCTTCTGCTGGCTCCGGCTTCGCTCCGAGAGCCTGCTGGCACCAGTCCTGGCACACCTCGCCACCAACGGCCTCGGACTCGTCGTGGCGTGGGTCGTGGTGCACTAGCACTGCCCCGGCAAGCGGGCGTTCTGGGATGGCACGCGGGAGCTCAGCGACGGGCAGTCATTCCAGTGTCGCAATGATCTGTTTGAGGTGGTCCAGGTCCGTTGCGGTGAGGCCAGTGGGCCGCATCACGGCATACCATCCGTCAACCTGCTCGGTCGTGTACTTGTGGCCGTGTCCGCCGGGAACGCCCGTGGAGAAGGGGAGATCCGCGGTGATCTGCCAGAAGGTCACGAACGGAATCCACACCATGGACTCGAGGACGTCCTTGCCGGGGGCCGCGCCGATCCAGTCAGGCTCCCTCAGCAGCAGGTGCGGACTCCACCACACGATGGGGTCGGACGGGTGCATCAGGTAGAGGACCCTGGAGCCCTCCCACGGTTGACCCGTCGGCGGAATGGCGGAGGAGGCGTCGCTCGCGAAGCGCGCCGTACGGCCATCCTTGTAGACCGGCTGCGCCTCCGGGCTGCCCGCGTCGCGGTGGTCGCTGAACTCGCGGAACAGCGTGTTGAAGTTCGGGGGGCCGACGAAGAGTGTCCCCGCGGTGCGGTTGCGCAGGTCATACTCACCGCTGAAGGCGGTCTCGCCGCCAAAAGAGCCCAGGCTCTCGCCGGCGACATACAGTCGTGGGCGCCGGTTCTGTGGCATCCGTGACCACCGGTCGTAGACCGCGTCGAAGAGCGCGCGGCCGGCCTCTCGCGCCTTGGTCTGGTCGACCAGGTAGGAGATCCACGAAGGCAGGTACGAGTACTGGATGGCGACCGCTGCGGAGTCTCCGCCGCTGAGGTACTCGAACGTGTCGATCATGGCCGGGTCGACCCAACCGCTGCCGGTTGTGGTCACGACGAGCAGGTTTGCGCGCTGGAAGCCGCCGGCGCGCTCCAGGTCATCCACTGCCTTGGTGGCCCGCGTCTCTGTGTCATCAGACGTCGCCAGGCCGGCGTAGGCCCGGATCGGTTCCGTCGTGCGACTAGGGACGATGTTCGCGATCTCACTCACGGTGGGCCCCGTGCCGGTGAACTGGCGGCCCTGACGCCCCAGCGAGTCCCACGGGACGAGCGAGTCGGGTCCGCCCGACCGCAGGCTGGTGGTGGGCTGCTTGGCCCCTTCCTCGGTAGTGGTGTCGCGCACCGAGAACGCCTGGTCGGCGGCGCTGACCAGGCCGTCGAGGAGCACCCCGTTCACCACAAGAACGGTGACGGCGACAACCAGGATCCAACCCAGCGCGGTGGCTGCGCGTCGCCCGATCCAGCGGTTGAGATGGTTCGCGGTCCAGCGGTAGAGACCCCGCAGGCCCCGGCCGACGAGGACGAGGAGGCAGAAGACGATGGCTGCGGTGAGGGGAGCCGCGATGGCGAGCAGCACGCTGTACTCGGTCACGCCCATCAGCGAGCGGATCTGGCTCTGCCAGTACTGCCCCAGCGCGAACGAGACGCCGAAGAGCACGACGGCGCTGATGGCGAACACCCGCCAGGCCCCGGGCCGTGGCTCTCGCGGCTCCCGGTCTGCGAAGGCCCGCCAGATCGACGCGGCGAGCACGCCCAGCCCGTACCCGATGGCCGCGCTGATGCCGCACACGATCCCTTGCAGGAGACCACCGCGCGGGAGCAGCGAGGGAGTGAACGACAGGCACGCGAGGAGCAGCGCACCCCAACAGCCAGGAAGGGTCGCATGGAGCTGCCGGCGGACCTTGCCCGAGGTCGCGGCAGAGGCCGAGGCGGACGCCCGCCGGTGAACGGACCGTGGCGCCGACGCAGTGCCGGCTGGGTCGGACGGCCGACCGTCTTCGGTTTGGCTTGCCATGGTGCCTCCTCGACGATCGCTCGAGCCGACACGATCGCCACAGTCCACGCTTCCACATCAAGGACCCGCGGGAATCCCGCATAACGACGAGCAGTGGTCGCGGCGGGCGTTCGAGGGTCAGCGCCTCATGCTCTGAACCCCTGCAACGAGTTCCGGGTTGGTTTGCGTGCCATCCACAGCTCCTCGGCTGGCCAGCGACTCGCCCACTCAGCCGACACGATCTCGTAGAAGGGATGGTCGGGGGATTCCGCTGGGGCGTAGATCTCGTGCAGCGCCTCGACGACGAAACCGCTGCTGCGGAGCAACCGCACCCAGTCCCCATGTGAGGGGTGGAACTCCACCCCGCCGCCCGGCCAGTGCACCTGGTAGGCATCCCGCTGACCGCGCATGAGGCGCTCCGTGGCGACCCCCTCGTCGGCGGGGACGCACAGCGCCGACAGCACGCTGTTGGTGAGGAAGACCAGCCGCCCCCCTGGGCGCAGCAGCCGCGCCGCTTCCGGCAGCCAGCGCTCCGGGTCGCACCATGCGGCGGCTCCGTGCTCGCTGACCACCAGGTCGAAACGCGCGCTGGCGAGCGGGACTCGCTCGGCATCCGCCTGGACGAGCGGGAAGACCGGGCCGATGCGGTGCTGCAGGCGCTGTGCCGTCGCCAGCTGCTGGGCGGAGAGGTCGACAGCCACGGCTCTGGCCCCGGCCCGGCTCAGCCAGGCCGAGAAGTATGCCGTACCGCTGGCTATCTCGAGCACGTCGAGGTCGCGGACCTCGCCCAGGACGCCCAGGATCCGATCGGGGACGGCGAACAGCCCCCACACCGCTTCCGTCCTCGACCACAAGGGCTCGGCCGCGGCGTCGGTGAAACGCTCGTTCAGGACCCCCCAGAGTGCGCGGTTCAGTGCGACCTCGGCGGCTCTGTGGTCCGTCACATCGCCAGCGTAGGCGTCGCATCTGGGTCGGTCCTGGGGGCGAGTGGGGGCGGAGCCGGGCTCGCACACCACCAACGAGACGGCGTCCGACCTGCGCGCACCCAGATCAGACGCCGTCTGTGTTGGTGACCGTGTTGCGCTTCTTCAGCCGCTCGCCGGCTGGGCGACACGTGAGTGGCGGTAGCGGGAGGTGGCCAGCGCTCCGGCGCCGACGAAAGTGGCCCCGACGAGGAAGCCTGCGCCGAGCTGGACGAACTCGAAGCTCTTGTCCTCGACGCGACGGACCTGGACGACGGGAGCCGGCGCCTGCGGCGCGGTCCTGCGCTTCTTCAGGTGCACGGCCGAGTTCGACGAGCCTTGACCGGATGCGGCGGGCCCAAGGCTGCCGCCTCGGTACTCCATGGAGTTGGAGGAGCCGGCGTCGGGGCGCTCCTGGAGGCTTCCTGTTCCCGGGTCCGGCCGGTAGGCCATGGCCGGAGCAGCGAGCGCCATGGCCAACAGGCCGGAGGCCCCGAGCGTCGCGACGGTGGTTCGAATCGCGGTGTGGTGCGACATGGGTGTGCCTTTCTCTTCTGGTCGGACCTGATGCGGCGCATCGGGGGGTCCCTTTCGTGGGCGGCGGGGTGATGCTCGCCTCACGACAAACCCTCGCGAGTCCGGTGCCGTGCCGGTAGCACCCCTAGGTGGCCGAAGAGCCCACCCTGGTGTCCAAGCCACCGGGTGAGACGGGCATCCGAACGGACCGGGGGCGGCGTTGACCCCGTTGACCTACGCCGTCGAGTTGCCTGCGCTCGGCGCGCTCGGCGCGCTCGGCGCGGCGCTCCGGCGACGGAGGGCCAGCACGAGCGCCGCGACGGCCACGGGCACGAAGAACAGTCCGATCGTGAACCCGGTCAAGAAGCAGTACGCGAACAGGCCGACGGCGACCAGCCGGGCGGTCAGAGGTGACCGCAGCGCGACCGGGAGCAGGCAGGCAAGCGCAGGCACGCACAGTGGCGCCAGAACCCAGAGTCCCTCGGAGGCCAGCATCGAGGTCGTTCCACTGGTGCACGTCAGCGGTCCAGCGGTGCTGGCGCTGCAGCTCTCCGTCGCGCCGGTTGGGGCGAACAGCAGAGCTGCCGCAGTCGCCAGAGCCCCCATTGCGAGGCGCCCCCACCACCGCGAGTCCCGCATCCCACCATTGTGTCCTCGTTCAGCACAAGACGCGTGAGGCACAGGCGATATCCGAGTCTCCCGACGGGGGGCTCTGCGCAGGTTTGCGGCGTATCCTGCGGATTGGGACCCTTTCGCACGCCTGCGAACCGGGTAGGGGAAGGCCGGAAGGAGATGGGCCCACGTCACACGGTCAGACCGAGTGGAACGCCGGCGCACAGGTCCCCGGGGTGCGGACCGCCGCGCCACAGCCACGGGCCCCCCAGGTGCGCCGGACCCATGACGGCTATCGGCACGAGGCGTTCCTCTGGGACGGCGCCCAGCAGTTCCTGGCCGGGACCGTGCCGTTCATCCGTGAGGGCCTGGCCGCGGCTCAGCCCGTGATGGCCGCGCTCACACCGGCGCGCATCGACCTGCTCCGCGACGCGCTCGGGGACGACGCCGCCAGGGTCCAGTTCGTCGACATGGTGGAGCTCGGTGCCAACCCGGCTCGGATCATCCCCGCGTGGCGGCACTTCACCGACGCACATACCCGGTCGGGTGGGGCGGTTCGCGGGATCGGCGAGCCGATCTGGCACGGCCGCCGCCCTGCCGAGCTCGTCGAGTGCCAGTTGCACGAGGCGCTGCTGAACCAGGCGGTCGACCCCGACACCCCCCTGTGGCTGCTCTGCCCCTACGACGTGGCGGCCCTGTCGGGAGAGGTGATCGCCGAGGCGCATCGCTCACACCCGGTCGTGGTCGAGGTCGAGCAGCACCGGGGCAGCACCACCTATGGCGGCGCCCACCACGTCGGAGCAATGTTCGAGTCGGACCTGCCACTGGTCGAGGTCGCTGTCTCGCAGCGGATGCTCGAGCGGTCGGGGCTGGCAACGGCCCGGGCTGATGTCGCCGCGCACGCCCTCTCGGCCGGCCTGCCGATGGAACGCGCCGACGAGCTGGCCCTGGCGGTGCACGAGGTTGTCGTCAACGCCCTCGAGCACGGCGGCGGGTGCGGCGAGCTTCGCATCTGGGAGGAGGACCAGGCCCTGGTGTGCGAGGTCCGTGACGCCGGCCATATTCCAGATCCCATGGTCGGCCGCCGCGTCCCCGACTGGCAGGACGAGCGTGGCCGCGGGCTCTGGATGGCGAACCAGCTCTGCGACCTGGTGCAGGTCCGCTCCGGCGACGCCGGCACGACGGTGCGCATTCACTCCTGGCTGTAGCCAGTCGTCACTGGGCGCACCGTCCAGTCAGGTGGCGGGGCGCTAGCGCGTCGTCACGGACATGGGCCAGAAGTGCGGGTCGCGAGGGGAAGATGTCACTGACTCCCCCTCTCCGGGTGAGGCACACCAGCTGCCTGTGGCGAGACCCTGTCCCAGTGGGGCCGCCCCGCCCCTCGCGCGACCCTACGACGAAAGGCACCGCGGCGTGAACGGACAGGCGCACCCCGCTGGGGACATGTCGGAGCAGGCGCACGTCGGGTGGCGTCTGCAGCGGGCACGGAAGCTTACCTCGTGGGCTGAGATACGGCGCCTGTCACTCAGCCTGGTCCTGAGCTGGCTGGTGCTGTCCTTCACCATCTGGGTCATGCCGGGCGTCAGCGCCACGGCAAGGGTGGACGTCTTGCTGGCGGCCGCCATCCTCGGCGTTCTCACGGCGGTCTTCCAGCCCCTGGTGACGACGTTGGCGCTGGTGGTCGGCTGGGTTGGTGTCCTGCTTGCGGGCGTCTTCGCAGAGGCCCTGTTCCTCTATGCGGCGCTGAGCCTGACGCCGGGCATCACCGTCTCCGGCTTCTGGAACGCGTTCTGGGCGTCGTGGGTGTTCTCGGTCCTCATCACGATCGTCAACTGGCTCGTCACGGCGGGAGACGACACCGCGTTCCTCACCCACATGTTGAGGCAGTCCCGTCACGCTCGTGCCCAAGCCACGGCAACGTCGGTCCCCGGTGTGGTCTTCCTGCAGATCGACGGCCTCTCGGCCCCTCTGCTGCGCTGGGCCCTCCGCAGTGGTGACCTCCCGACGCTGAGCCGGTGGGTCCGCTCAGGCACCCACACGGCCACCGAGTGGAGCGTGCAGCTGCCTTCGACCACGCCAGCCAGCCAGGCGGGGATCCTGCACGGCGGCAGCGCGCAGATCCCGGCCTTTCGCTGGTACGAGAAGGAGGCGGCCCGTCTGCTGGTGGCCAACCACCCCAGGGACGCGCAGGTGATTCAGGAGCGGCTCACGGACGGGCGGGGCCTGCTGGCCGACGGCGGCGTCAGCATCTCCAACATCTTCACTGGCGACGCCCCCACCGCGCTGCTCACCATGAGCGCCGTCACCGCGCCGGGTTCCCGCAGAGGCCCGTCGCGGGGCTACGCCGCGTTCTTCATCAACCCCTACGGGCTGTCCCGTTCGCTCGTGCTCTCCCTGGGGGAGGTCATCAAGGAGCGGCACCAGGGCCGGCGCCAGCGTCGTCGTGCGGTCGATCCGAGGATCGACAGACATGGGTCCTACGTCCTGCTTCGCGCAGTCACGAACGTGCTGCTGCGGGACCTCAACGCCGGACTCATCGTCGAGCAGATGATGGCCGGGAAGCCCTCCGTCTTCTGCGACTTCACCGACTATGACGAGATCGCCCACCATGCGGGCCCAACGCGGCCGGAGTCGCTCGCCTCCCTCGAAGGTCTGGACCATCTCATCGGAGTGCTGCAGACCGCTTCGGAGCAGGCTCCGCGGCCCTATGAGTTCGTCGTGCTCTCGGACCACGGCCAGAGTCAGGGGGCGACGTTCAGACAACGGCATGGACGCAGCCTGGAGGAGCTGATCCGTGAGCTGGTGGTGGCACGCGGGGACACGGTCACCGCCGCCACCAACCTGGAGGAGACGGCCGGCCCGGCCAACACGCTCCTGACCCAGGTCGGCGAGCAAGGCGGCGCCACCGGGAAAGCAGTGCGGCGTATGACGCGGGGCCGGCTCGTGGGCAACGAGGTGCGTCTGGAGGCTGGGACCGCGAGCCCGAACGGTGGTCGGCCGAAGCCGACGTCCGCCGAGGGCCGCGAGACCGGCGACGTCGTCGTCATCGCGTCGGGCAACCTCGCGATGGTCTACTTCACACGGTTCCCGGAGCGGATGACACAGGGGGACATCGAGGCGGCATACCCAGGCCTCGTCTCGTCCTTGGTCACCCACCCCGGTGTCGGCTACGTGGTGGTGCATTCGCACGACCATGGCAACGTCGTGCTGGGGCGCGGCGGTGTGCGGTACCTCGACGAGGACCGCGTGGACGGCACAGACCCGTTGGCCGGCTTCGGGGAGCGGGCCGCACAGGAGGTCCGCCGGCACGCCCGGCTCCGGCACGTAGGTGACGTGATCATCAACAGCCCCCTCTATCCCGGCACCGAAGAGGTGGCCGCCTACGAGGAGCTCGTGGGCAACCACGGGGGTCTGGGGGGCTGGCAGACCCAAGCGGTGCTGGTGCACCCCGCAGCCTGGACCGTGGACGAAGAAGCGCCCCTGGCCGGCGCCGACGCCGTGCACCGGCAGCTGGTGCGCTGGCTGAGCCACCTCGGCCAGCGCTCGGGGATTCCTCAGTCC
>DASULG010000157.1:0-3073 GCA_036278335.1 Pedococcus sp. | reverse complement strand
GGCGCGGTGGGTCGATGATGCCGACCATGCCCGCGTAGACGAGGTTCTCCTCCAGCGACTCGTCGAGCTCCGGCGGGGCAGTCACCTCGAGCGGGAGGTAGGCCACTGCAAGGGTGCGGTAGGCCTCTCCCGAGAGCCGCTCGACGTCCGCGAGAACCCGTGCCCTGCGCGTCTCGTCGAGCGGCTCGACGATGTCGTCGACGAGCACGTGGGAGCAGCGGCCGAGGAGCACGTCCGGGGCTCCCTTGGTCACCACCGCCAGCTTGCCCGCACGATGGCTGTCCGCCTGGAGGCTGCTCATCATCTTGCGCTCCGAGGTGAAGGGGATCTCGCCCACGCGTTGGAAGCGCTGGGCGCGGCGGCCCTGGGTGCCGAGCTTCGCCTCGGCCACGAGGAACGCCGCCTCCGTGGGGTCTCCCTGGATCACCCACTCCCCGCCCTCCTCCCGCAGCGTGGCGTTGTTGGTGAGGCTCCCGCCGCTCAGGACGGAGGCCGCCGCCTGCCACAGGGCGCTGCCCTCCTCCACCTCCACGCCATCGTGCTCGAGCCGTCCCTCCGGGCTGTATCCGGCCCCCGTGACGCTGACCTCACCCGCTGCGGTGACGACCCTGCCGATGGTCATCTCGCCCTTGGTGAGAGTGCCGGTCTTGTCCGAGCACACCACCGAGGCCGAGCCCAGCGTCTCCACAGAGGAGAGCTTCTTGACGATGGCGTTGTGCGCGGCCATGCGCTGCACGCCGAGGGCCAGCACGACCGAGAGCACGGCCGGGAGGCCCTCTGGCACGGCGGCGACCGCGAGCGAGACCCCGAGGAGCAGGGCGGTGGCGACGTCGGCGACGCTGTCGACCGTGAAGAACGCGAACACCGCACCCGTGACGACGAGCGCGATCACGACCACCGCGATGCCGAGCATCCGCCCCACGTGGCTGATCTCGCGCTGCAGCGGGGTGGGGTCTTCGCGGGTGGCGTGCAGGAGGTCCGCGATCGTGCCCATCTGGGTGGCCATGCCGGTGGCGGTCACGACCGCCCGGCCAACCCCCTGGGTGACCGCGGTGCCGTTGAACACCATGTCGAGACGGTCCCCGAGCGCCGCGGGCTCAGTGAGGGTGCTGGAGTCCTTCAGGACGGGTTCGCTCTCGCCCGTGAGGGAGGCCTCGGAGACCTTGAGCGTGACGGCCGAGACCAGACGTGCGTCGGCCGCGACGGTGTCGCCCTCCGCCAGCACGAGCAGGTCGCCCGGCACCAGCTCCCGTGTGGGCACGCGCATCTGGATGCCGTCGCGCACCACTGTCGCGGTCGTGGCGCTCAGGCGCTGCAGCGCCTCGACCGCGTGCTCGGCCCTGGCCTGCTGCGCATAGCCGAGCGCGGCGTTGAGGACGACGATCGCGGCGATGACGAGGGCGTCGAACGGCCAGCCCGTGGCGCCCTCGACCAGCCAGGCTGCCAGCGAGATGACGATGGCGGCGAAGAGCAGGTAGATCAGCGGGTCCCGAAACTGCTCGAGGAGCTTGCGCCATTCGGGAGTCGGTGGCGCGCCCTGGATCTCGTTCGGGCCCCCGGACGCGAGACGCCGGGCGGCCTCCTGGCCCGTCAGGCCGCAGACCGGGTCCGTCTGCAGGCGCTGGGCCACGGCCCGGGCGTCGAGCAGGGACGGGTCGGAGTCGACTGCGAGCTCCATGGCCCTCCTTCCCGCACCGGGCCCACGGTGTGCCGTGCCGTCGGCCAGTCCTGACCTCGGCACTCACTGTGCCACCGCGCCCGCTCAGCGGCTCGGGTCGAAGGACCGCAGTCGAAGGCTGTTGCTGACGACGAAGACAGAGCTGAACGCCATGGCGGCACCGGCGATCAGGGGGTTGAGGAGGCCGAGCGCCGCCAGGGGCAGTGCGGCGACGTTGTAGGCGAAGGCCCAGAAGAGGTTGCCCTTGATCGTCCTCAGCGTGGCGCGCGCCAGGCGGATCGCGTCCGGTGCTGCGCGCAGGTCCCCGGTGACCAGCGTGAGGTCCGAGGCCTCGATCGCCACGTCGGTCCCGGTGCCCATCGCCAGGCCGAGGTCGGACTGTGCGAGGGCGGCTGCGTCGTTGACCCCGTCGCCGACCATGGCCACGATGGCGCCCTCGTCCTGGAGCCGCTTGATGACGTCCACCTTGTCGGCCGGCAGGACCTCCGCGACCACGTCCGAGGCTGGGATGCCGACTCGCTCGGCCACAGCCTGGGCGGCGCGCGCGTTGTCGCCGGTGAGCAGGACGGGACGCAGCCCGAGGGCGCGCAGCTCGGCGATGGCCTCGGCAGAGCTGTCCTTGATCATGTCGGCGACGACCACCACGGCGCGGACCTGTCCATCCCAGGCCACCCAGACCGGGGTGCGCCCCTCGCCCTCGGCCGCTGCGGCCAGCCGGACGAGGTCCTCGGGAGCGGCCAGGGACCACTCGCCGGCCAGCCAGGACCGGCGGCCCGCCATGACGGCATGCCCAGCCACGACACCGGAGACCCCGTTGCCGCCGTGACCGGTGAAGCTCTCGACCTCCGCGAGGTCGATGCCAGCCTCGCTGGCGTGCTTGGCGATCGCGCGTCCGATCGGGTGCTCGGAGGCGTCCTCCAGGGCCCCGGCGAGGGACAGGACCTCGTCTGCCGACTGGCCTGCACCCGGGTGGATGTCGATGATGCCCATGTGGCCGGTGGTCACCGTGCCGGTCTTGTCGAGCACGACGGTGTCGACCCGGCGGGTGGACTCCAGGACCTGCGGGCCCTTGATGAGGATGCCGAGCTGGGCGCCGCGCCCGGTACCGACGAGCAGTGCGGTCGGTGTCGCCAGGCCCAGGGCGCAGGGGCACGCGATGATCAGCACGGCGACCGCGGCCGTGAACGCGGCTGTGGGGGAGTGCCCGGACAGGAGCCAGGCGGCCAAGGTCGCCAGGGACAGGCCGATGACGATGGGCACGAACACCGCCGAGACGCGGTCGGCCAGACGCTGGACGTCAGCCTTGCCGTTCTGGGCGTCCTCGACCAGCCTGGCCATCTGGGCCAGCTGGGTGTCCGAGCCCACCCGTGTCGCCCTCACGACGAGTCGTCCGCC
>DASULG010000156.1:0-9174 GCA_036278335.1 Pedococcus sp. | reverse complement strand
CCCATGAGCAGGCGCTTGCGGCCCTGGACAAGGGCGACGGCCACGATCCCGACGACCGCGGACAGGATCGCGGACCGGGTCAGCGTCAGCAGGAGGAACACCGTCGAGAGACCGAGCAGCGGCAGCAGCATCATCCGAAGCCGACGGCTGACGGTCGGGTAGAGCGCGACGCCGAAGACGATCATGAAGGCGAGGTACCGGGCGAAGGTGTTCGACTGTGCGAAGGGGCCGGTGAGTCGCACAAAGCTGCCCTTGACCTCGGAGGCCGGGCTGCCCGCCAGCAGCCCGAACACCGTGTAGCCCAGCGGGAAGATCAGGCTGGCATAGGCGGCATACAGGGTCTTCATCAGCATGTCCCGGCCGGTGATGAGCTGCTGCAGGACGACGAACATCATCGCCACCGAGAGGATGCGCAGAACCTCCAGCATCGCGGCCTGCGGCGGGTGGGCGCCGATGACGCTCACCGCCCCCGCGGCGACGAACGCGATCAGCGCGGTGCGCAGCCCCGAGCCGCGCAGCCGTCGACCGCTGGAGTACTGCGCGATGAGCCACAGGCACGAGGCCACCAGGAACAGCACCCCCAGAAGGCTCGATGGGTCCATGCCGCGCACGGCGGCGCTGTTGGTCGCGGTGTTGCCCGCCGAGACTCCGCTCAGCTTGAACAGGTCGAGGCTGGCGCGTGCTCCGAGCAGCAGCAGGGTGAAGGCCGCGAACCGCGTCAGGGCCAGGGCGGCGAGGGCCAGTCCGGCGGCGGCCACGAGCGGGAGGACCACCATTCGCTTGTCCTCGCCGCCCAGGCCCAGGGACATCCCGGAGATGATGGCGGCCACACCGGCGACCACGGCGAACAGGCCGATCGCGGCGTTCGAGGTCACGCGCGCCAGGAGCGTCGGCCTTTCGTGGGCGGGCTGGTAGGCGTTGAGGAGACCGGTCATGCCAGTCACCGGCTTCCTTGCTCGACGAGGGCAGGTCGTGGGCTGCGTCGGGAGGCGAGGGCCGGGAAGCCGTGGCGCCGGCGCACGAGCATCCAGGCCACGGGGGCCGCGAGCGCCAGCACCCCGAGCGCGATCCCGGTCTGCAGGGTTGGGACTCCGAGCAGCTTGAGCGAGGAGGCCAGCAGCACGAACGCCAGGGCCCTGCGGATCAGGCCGCCGGGAGCGCGGGAGGACAGGCGGGCGCCCAGCCAGGCCCCGGGCACGCTCCCGATGATCAGTGAGGCCGTCAGGCCGAGGTGGAAGTCGCCGAACAGGATGTGGCCCAGGGCCGCCGAGGCGACAAGGGGCACGGCCTGGACCAGGTCGGTTCCGACCAGCGAGCTTGCCTTGAGCGTCGGGTAGAGCGCCATGAGCGAGATGATGACGAGCGAGCCCGACCCGACCGAGGTCATGCCGACGACCAGGCCGCCCACGGCGCCGAGGACCACGGTCGGCACGATGCGCAGGGCGACCTCCGGCCGGCCCTGGGGGAGCGGCTCTGCGCGGCCATCGCGCCGCCGAGCGCGCTCGAGCAGGCGCAGGTAGGCGCGTACGGCCAGGCCCGTGGCGGCGACGAGCAGGGCCACGCCCAGCGCGAGCTGCACGGTGTCCTGGAGCTTCTTGCCCTCGCCGAAGGCGCGCATGAGCAGCACGCCTGCGAACGCGGCCGGGACCGACCCCACGCACAGCCACTTCACCAGCCCGAGGTTCACCGTGCCCCGGCGGAGGTGGACCGCCCCGCCGACCGGCTTCATCACGGCGGCCGCGACAAGGTCGCTGGACACCGCGGTCAGGGGCGGGATGTTGAAGAACAGCACGAGGACCGGCGTCATCAGGGCGCCGCCCCCCATGCCGGTCAGGCCGACGACGATGCCGATGCCGAAGCAGGCAGCCACCAGCGTGGGGTCGATGCTCATTCCGCTCCTCCCTGGAGCCAGCCGCCCTCGACCAGGTGGTCGATGACGAGTTGGGCGGCCCGCTCGCGGGACACGCCAGTGGTGTCGACGCGAAGATCCGCATCGGCCGGGACGTCGTACGGCGAGGAGACGCCCGTGAAGTCGGGGATCTGGCCGAGCCTCGCCCGCGCATAGAGGCCCTTCAGGTCGCGCCGCTCGCACTCCTCGATGGGCGTGCAGACATGCACGAGGATGAAGTCGCCGGCCTGCTCGACCATGTGGCGGACCTCCTCCCGCGTGGTCGCGAAGGGGGCGATGGGCGAGCAGATCGCGATTCCGCCATGGCGGGCGATCTCGGCGGCCACGTAGCCGATCCGGCGCACGTTGAGCTCACGGGATGCTGGGTCGAAGCCGAGGCCCGAGGACAGCATCTGCCGCACGCGGTCGCCGTCGAGCAGGGTGACGGTGCGGGTGCTGTTGGCGCTCACCCAGGCGGCGACGTCACGGGCCAGCGTGGACTTCCCCGAGCCCGAGAGCCCCGAGAACATCAGCGCCAGGCCGCGGGCACTCCTGCGGGGCAGCCAGGCGCGCAGGACGGCCTCCGTGCGGGCCGGGACGCCGGGCAGGGGGCCGCTTCCTCGGCCGTCGACCAGGGCGAGGCGCGCGTGCTCCCACTGCTCGGCGGTGCCCGCGGGAGCGGTGTCGCTGAGGCTGTACACCTCCGTCGCGTCGAGCCGGCGGGCGATCCGCTCCAGCAGGGCGGAGTCGCTGCGAGGGTCGTGGGGCTCGAGGGGCACCGTGCGGACCTCCGCGTGGCGCAGGCCGACCTCGGCGACCAGGTCCGTGGCGAGGCGCACGAGCTGGCGGGTCGGGACCCAGGCCCTGCCGTCGCTGTGCTCGGGCACGAGCACGACCGGTCCGGCTGCGCCGGCGGCCCACGCCAGCAGGGGTGCGAGGTCGTCGACCATCGCCGGCCGCTCGAGAAGGAGCAGCGGCCGGTGGTGCAGCCTCACGTCGTCGAAGTCCACGGAGCGCTGCCCGCCGACACCGCCCTCCCGGGCACGCAGGCGGCGCGGTATGCCGTGGAGCGCCTGGCCGCTGCCCGGAACCTTCTGCAGGTGCTCCAGGACGGCGAGCGGAGTGTGCTCCTCGTCGCGGAGCACCAGGCCACCGGCTGCGAGGGCCTGCTTGGCCAGCGCTGCGGAGGGGAGCAGGACCCCGACGGGCCGGGGCTCTCCCTGTGGGCTCTCCACGGTCGCCTCGCACAGCGGCGCGCCGAGTACCTGGCCGTGCGGCAGCACCCCCGCGAGCCCGAGCATCAGGTCGGCGAGCGCGGTGGCGTCCAGCACGAGGTCCGGCAGCTGGGGGTCCCACACGACCTCGTCGGCAGGGGCAGCGTCGGGCCTCGTCCCAGCCTCGGGCTGGGACA
Source organism: Pedococcus sp. (assembly GCA_036278335.1). Classification (GTDB taxonomy): domain Bacteria; phylum Actinomycetota; class Actinomycetes; order Actinomycetales; family Dermatophilaceae; genus Pedococcus_A. The sequence continues at coordinate 5,875 of DASULG010000156.1, read as the reverse complement.
GCCGCTCGTGCTCGACCAGGCTCATGAGGTGAACATCGCCAGGTGGGCGGCACCGGAGGGGGCGTGGGTGAGGTCGCCGGCGACGAGGCGGCATGTTGAGGGGTCATGGGCGGTGGCGAGCGCAAGCGTGCTCCGCAGCCCCGAGGACCCCGTTCCCTGCCTGTTCTCCATACGCTCACCCCTCACGAGTGGCCCCCACGGTCAAGCCTTGGCGCCCCGACCCCCAGGGCGCCAGCCCCCTCACGCAGATGGCAGGCCGGTGGCTGCCGTCGAGTCAGTCTAGGTCGGGCCCGCAGCGGGGGTCCCGCCTTTGAGGAAACCGCGAAAACTGTTTGGGGACAACACTTCCCGCATGCGCATAGACCATGACCAAGGGGCATCAACGGTGACCAAGCGGGACATCTGCACCTGTGGCCACAGGGGCCGCCGCCCGGCCCGCGCCAGCCGCGCCAGCCCGGCACACAGCGGGCCTGTCGGCCATCGCGGTTACCCTTGGTGAACCCCCCGCTGCGCGCCGCAGTGGGGCTCTCGTGTTGTCATCCCACCCAGGAGCCCGCGCACCCATGAGTCTCAGCCCCCTGCTGGACGTCATCGCCCGCGACCCCGGAGTCGCCGCTGCCGTCGCCGCGGTGCGCGGTGGGGAGCCCGCGGCCGACGTCTCGGTCGCCCCCGGTGGGCGCCCGGCCCTTCTCGCCGCCCTCGTCCGCGATGGCGGCCCGCAAGGCGGGGGGCGCCGGCCCCTGCTCGCCATCACGGCCACGACCCGGGAGGCCGAGGACCTCACGGCCGCCCTGCGGTGCTTCCTCGATGCCGACACCGTCGCGGACGTCCCCGCGTGGGAGACGCTGCCGCACGAGCGCCTCAGCCCGCGCAGTGACACCGTCGGCAAGCGGCTCGCAGTGCTCCGGCGCCTGCGCCACCCCGATCCCAGCGACCCGGCATACGGGCAGCTCGACGTGGTCGTCGCGCCGGTGCGGGCCGTCCTGCAGCCGGTGGTCCAGGGCCTCGGCGAGCTGACGCCGGTCTCCCTCCGGGCCGGGGACGACGCCCCGCTGGAGCAGGTCGTCGAGGACCTCGCGGCCGCGGCCTACACCCGCACCGACCTCGTGGAGCGTCGCGGCGAGTTCGCCGTGCGCGGCGGCATCCTCGACGTCTTCCCGCCCACCGAGGACCACCCGGTGCGCGTGGAGTTCTGGGGCGACACCGTCGAGGAGATCCGGTGGTTCAAGGTCGCCGACCAGCGCAGCCTGGAGGTCGCCGAGCACGGGCTGTGGGCCCCGCCCTGCCGAGAGATCCTGCTGACCGACTCGGTCCGCGAGCGGGCGCGCGCGCTGATGGACCAGCTGCCCGGGGCCGTCGACCTGCTCGGCAAGCTCGCCGAGGGCATCGCCGTCGAGGGCATGGAGTCCCTGGCCCCGGTCCTCGTCGACGGCATGGAGAGCGTCCTCGACACCCTTCGCGAGGACACCGCCGTCGTGCTGTGCGACCCCGAGCGAGTCCGCACCCGTGCCCACGACCTGGTCGCCACGAGCCAGGAGTTCCTCGACGCGGGCTGGGCCAACGCGGCTGCCGGCAACGCGGTGCCCATCGACCTGCAGGGCGTTCTGGGCACGGCGTCCTTCTGGGGCCTGGCCGAGCTCCGGGCGCACGCCCGCGAGCGGGGGCTGCCCTGGTGGGACCTCAACCCCTTCGTCGCCGACGCCGAGCTGGCCGACGGCGACTCCTCGGTGCTCGAGAGCGGCCTCGGCGAGACCCCGCGCTACCGCGGCAGCACTCCCGAGGCTGTCGCGGACCTGCGCCGGTGGGTGCAGGACGGCTGGCGGGTCGTCGTGGTCACCGAGGGCCATGGCCTGGCCAAGCGCGTCAGCGAGGTGCTCTCGGGTGAGGAGGTGCCCAGCCGGCTCGACGCCGACCTGGCCGACCTCGCTCCCGGCATGGTCCACCTCACGACGGGCTCCCTGGGTGCCGGATTCCTCGCTCCCCGCAGCCAGCTCGCGGTGGTGACGGAGACCGACCTCACGGGGACGCCGGGCCAGGGCGGGTCCACCAAGGACATGCGCCGTATGCCGTCGCGGCGCCGCAACCAGGTCGACCCGCTCCAGCTCAACCCGGGCGACTTCGTGGTGCACGAGCAGCACGGTGTCGGCAAGTTCGTCGAGATGGTGCAGCGCACCGTGGGGGGCGCGACCCGCGAGTACCTCGTGCTCGAGTACGCCGCGTCCAAGCGCGGCCAGCCCGGCGACCGCCTCTACGTGCCGACCGACCAGCTCGACCAGGTCACCCGCTACGTCGGCGGCGAGCAGCCCACTCTCAACAGGATGGGCGGCTCCGACTGGCACAAGACCAAGACGAAGGCCCGGCGCTACGTCAAGCAGATCGCCAACGAGCTGATCCAGCTCTACAGCGCCCGCATGGCGACGGCGGGCCACGCCTTCGGCCCCGACACCCCCTGGCAGCGCGAGCTCGAGGACGCGTTCGCGTACGTCGAGACCCCCGACCAGCTGAGCTCCATCGACGAGGTGAAGGCCGACATGGAGCGCTCGGTGCCCATGGACCGGCTCATCTGCGGCGACGTCGGCTACGGCAAGACAGAGATCGCTGTCCGCGCGGCCTTCAAGGCGATCCAGGACGGCAAGCAGGTCGCGGTGCTCGTGCCGACGACCCTGCTGGTCCAGCAACACCTGCAGACCTTCACCGAGCGCTACGCCCAGTTCCCAGTCGTCGTGAAGGCCCTGTCCCGCTTCCAGAGCGACAAGGAGGCTCGCGAGGTCGTCGCGGGTCTGGCCGACGGAAGTGTCGACCTCGTCATCGGCACCCACCGCCTGCTGTCCAAGGACATCCGCTACAAGGACCTCGGCCTGGTCATCGTCGACGAGGAGCAGCGGTTCGGCGTCGAGCACAAGGAGCAGCTCAAGACGCTGCGCACCGCCGTTGACGTCCTGGCCATGTCGGCAACCCCGATCCCGCGCACCCTCGAGATGGCGGTGACCGGCATCCGCGAGATGTCCACCCTGGCCACGCCTCCCGAGGAGCGCCACCCCGTCCTGACCTACGTCGGCGCCTACGAGGAGAAGCAGATCACGGCAGCCATCCGCCGCGAGCTGCTGCGCGAGGGCCAGGTCTTCCTCGTGCACAACAAGGTCAGCTCGATCGAGCGGGCCGCCGCCCGCATCCGCGAGCTCGTCCCCGAGGCGCGCGTGGCGACGGCCCACGGCCAGATGGGCGAGCACAAGCTGGAGCAGGTCGTCCTCGACTTCTGGGACAAGAAGTTCGACGTGCTCGTGTGCACCACGATCGTCGAGACGGGCCTGGACATCTCCAACGCCAACACGCTGGTCGTGGAGCGGGCCGACGTCCTCGGCCTGAGCCAGCTGCACCAGCTGCGCGGGCGGGTCGGCCGCGGGCGGGAGCGGGCCTACTGCTACTTCCTCTACCCGCCAGAGAAGCCGATGACCGAGACGGCGCACGACCGTCTACAGACGATGGCCAGCCACACCGACCTCGGGTCCGGCATCCAGATCGCGATGAAGGACCTCGAGATCCGCGGCGCGGGCAACCTGCTCGGCGGAGAGCAGTCCGGCCACATCGCCGGGGTCGGCTTCGACCTCTATGTGCGCCTCGTCGGCGAGGCGGTGGCGGACTTCCGCGGTGACGGCGAGAGCGCGCCTGCCGAGATCAAGATCGAGCTGCCCGTCGACGCACACCTGCCGCACGACTACGTCCCGGGCGAGCGCCTGCGGCTCGAGGCCTACAAGAAGCTCGCCAGTGTCGTCGACGAGGCCGCCCTCGCCGAGATCGAGGCCGAGCTGGTCGACCGCTACGGCACGCCGCCCGAGCCGGTGCGCAACCTCATCGAGGTGGCCCGGCTGCGCACGGTCGCGCGCCAGGCGGGCGTCGCCGACATCAGCGTGCAGGGCAGCTTCGTGCGTTTCGGGCCCGTCGAGCTGCGCGAGTCGGCCCAGCTGCGACTGCAGCGGCTGTACCCGAAGTCGCTCGTCAAGGACGCGGTCCGTACGATTCTCGTGCCCAAGCCGATGACGGCGCGGGTGGGTGGCAGACCCCTGCGCGACACGGCAGTGTTGCAGTGGGCCAGCGACCTCATCCGCTCCGTGCTGCTCGACAGCGTGGGCGACGCCGCCCGCGTCGCCTCCGCGCTCGCCGCGGCAAAGGCCCGGTAGACCCGGTGAGAAACGAAAGGGATTGTCAGTGAAGGCACTTCGGACCCTGCGTGGCCCGCTCGCTGCGGTGGTCATCGCCGCCGCCCTGTCCGTGTCCGGCTGCGGTACCGCCGACACCGCAGCGGTCGTCAACGGGCAGGTGATCAGCGAGACCGAGGCGCAGCGTGCCGCCCGCGAGATCAACGAGGCCTTCTCGCCGCAGACCCCGCTCGACACCCCGGGGGCCGTCAGCTCATTGATCGCCGCGCCCATCATCAACGAGGTCGCGAGCAAGGTGGGCAAGGCCGAGTCCGACTCCTCGGCCCGTGCCGCCATGCCCAACATCAGCGACCCCTCCCAGGCGAGCCTCGACCTGGTCAAGGCCAACTTCGCCCTGCAGAAGCTCACCGACCAGGAGAAGCAGCAGGTCCTCGAGCAGCTGAAGAAGGCGGAGATCAAGATCAACCCGCGCTACGGCTCCTTCGACCGCGACACCGCCTCCTTCGAGGCGCCGGCCCGTAACTGGCTCAAGCTCCCCAAGCAGGGCTGACCCGGCCGTGGCGGGCCGACTGGTACTGCTGACCGGCAGCCCCCGCATCGCCCCGGGGCTGCTCACGCGGTCCGCCTGGCTCGCCCTGGGGGCGGCGGCCTCGGTGTGTGCCCGCGACGCCGACGAGCCACTCGCCGCCGCGGTCACCGAGTCCGGTATGCCGGTCCGCCCGGTGGGCGGCCTGCGCCCACCCGAGCTGGCGCGCACCCTGGTGGGCGAGGCAGCCGAGCAGCAGGTGGTCTGGGTGGGCTCTGCCGACGGCGACCCCGGACTGACCGACGCCATCGCCGCTGAGGTCACCCGCCTGCAGGACCCGCCCGAGGTCGAGCTCGTCGTGGGGTCCTGGGACGTCCCCGGCTCGCGGCTGCTCGACCTCGTGGCCGTCATGGACCGGCTGCGCTCGCCCGGCGGCTGTCCGTGGGACGCCGCGCAGACCCACGAGTCGCTCGTGAAGTACCTCATCGAGGAGAGCCACGAGGCGGCCGAGGCGATCGAGTCGGGCGACCGCGACCACATCCGCGAGGAGCTCGGCGACGTGCTGCTCCAGGTGGTCTTCCAGGCCCGGGTGGCCCAGGAGCACGCGACCGAGCCGTTCGACGTGGACGACGTCGCGGGCACGATCATCGAGAAGCTCGTCCGCAGGCACCCGCACGTGTTCGCCGACGGGGACGCCTCCACCCCGGCCGAGGTGGAGCGCGCGTGGGAGCAGATCAAGGCGGCCGAACGTGCCGCCAAGGCACCTCACGGCGGAGGCGAGGACGGCCACCAAGGGCTGCTGCACGGCATACCGAGGTCGTTGCCCAGCCTGCTCGCCGCCGACAAGGTGCTGGCTCGCTTCGACCGGACCGGTGGCGACCTCGCCACGGTGGAGGCAGCCGACAGCGACCTGGGCATGGCCATCGTGGCGCTGGCGGCCCGGGCGCGGGAGCGCGGGGAGTCCGCTGAGGCCCTGGTGCGCCTGGCCCTGGCCAGGCTCGACGCCGCGGGCCGGGAGACGACGAGTCCCCCCTCCGACCCGGCATCCCCTGGTGGACACCCGACACCGCGGTGACGACGCCGAGCTCGGACCTCATGGAAGGGTTGCGAGGGACCACCGCTGGCCCGTGCCGCTGTCGATGAGGGCGGCGCTCACTGCCCTGCCCTCCAGGGGGAGGACGTCGAAGGCGCG
>DASULG010000155.1:0-9879 GCA_036278335.1 Pedococcus sp. | reverse complement strand
TTCGGCTACACCGTGCGGGTGCTCCCCAAGCACCCCGGTCTCGCGTACGCCAGCGCGCTGGGGCTGGTGGCCAACGCCTGACGGCGCAGCAGCAGACGAGGGGTCCCGCACGGTGGTGCGGGACCCCTCGCGCGTGTCGGGCGGGCCGGAGCCTCAGGAGGCGTCGGCCGCCCGGTAGACCTGCAGGCTGGCCGCGCCCACGGGCACCGGCCCGGGCTTGACCGGCGCGGCGGCGCCCCCCGGCCGCTCCAGCGCGCTGTCCCACAGCAGCTGGTATGCCGTCAGGCCCGGGACCGCAGGCAGGCGCACCTTCGCGTCCTCGGCGCCGCCGTGCAGCACCAGCAGCACCGACTCGTGGCCCGCCCGGGCGCCGTTGAGCAGCATCTGGAGGGTGCGCGTCGCCGGGTCGTCCCAGCCGCTGCTCATGGGCTCGCCCTCGGCGTCGAACCACGCCAGATCGGTGGATCCGTCCTCGTGGACCTCCCGCCCGGTGAAGAACGTGCGCTGGCGCAGAGCGGGGTTGTCGCGGCGGAGCCGGGAGAGGAACCGGGCGGTCTCGAGCAGGTCCCGCTGCCAGGGCGCGAGGTCCCAGTCGTACCAGGACAGGTCGTTGTCCTGGCAGTAGGCGTTGTTGTTGCCCCACTGGGTGCGGCCGAACTCGTCGCCCCCGCCGAGCATCGGCACTCCGGTCGCGAGCAGCGTCGTGGCCAGCAGGTTGCGCATCGAGCGCCGGCGGGCCGGCTCCAGCGACTCGTCCGGGCCCTCGACGCCGTGGTTCCACGACCGGTTGTCACCGTGGCCGTCCCGGTTGTGCTCGCCGTTGGCCTCGTTGTGCTTGTGGTTGTAGCGGGTCAGGTCCGCGAGCGTGAACCCGTCGTGGGCGCCGACGAAGTTCACCGAGGCCAGCGGCCCACGGTCGCGCGCGCCGAACAGGTCCTGGGAGCCCGCGAGACGGGTGGCCAGCTCCTGCACGCCGTGCCCTGGGTGGTCCTCCCTGGCGGCCGCGAGGTCCTGGAGCCAGAAGGCGCGGACGGTGTCGCGGAAGCGGTCGTTCCACTCGGCGAACGGCGGCGGGAACTGCCCGGTGCGCCACCCGTGCAGGCCGACGTCCCAGGGCTCGGCGATGAGCTTGACCCTCGACAGCACCGGGTCGGTGCGCAGGGCCACCAGGAACGGGTGGTCGGGGTCGAAGTCGTCGGTGCGGCCCCGGGCGAGGGCCACCGCGAGGTCGAAGCGGAAGCCGTCGACGTGGCACTCCTGGACCCAGTAGCGCAGGGAGTCCAGCACCATCCGGCACACCATCGCGTTGCGCAGGTCCAGGGTGTTGCCGCACCCGGTGACGTCCACGTCGTGGCCGCGGTCGTCGAGCCGGTAGTAGCCCCGGTTGTCCAGCCCGCGCCACGACAGGCTTGCCCCCCGGCGGGACTGCTCGGCCGTGTGGTTGTAGACGACGTCCAGGATGACCTCGATGCCCTCGGCGTGCAGCAGCTTGACCATGCCCTTGAACTCATCGAGGGCGCCTTGGGGGTCACCGGCTGCGGCGTAGGGGGCGTGGGGCGCGAAGAAGCCCATCGTGTTGTAGCCCCAGTGGTTGCGCATCCCGCGCCGGACCAGCTCCGGCTCGGAGGTGAACGCGTGCACGGGCATCAGCTCGACAGCCGTCACGCCCAGCTCCTTGAGGTGCCGGAGCACGGAAGGGTGGCACAGGCCGGCATACGTGCCCCGCAGCTCCTCGGGGACGTCGGGGTGGCGCATCGTGAGGTTCCGGACGTGCGCCTCGTAGACGAGCGTCTCCGAGAGGGGCCGGCTGGGCAGGGAGTCGTCTCCCCAGTCGAACCGGTCGTCGACGACGACGCTGCGCGGGACGAAGGCGGCGCTGTTCTCGGGGCTCTGCAGCTCGTCGTCGCCCTCGAGGCTGCGGTCGACGCGGTGGGCGTAGACCGGGGGGAGCCAGACGACGTCGCCCTCGATGGCACGGGCGTAGGGGTCGAGCAGCAGCTTTGCCGGGTTGTGCCGCATGCCGTCAGCCGGGCGCCACGGTCCGTCGACCCGCAGGCCGTAGCGCTGGCCGGGCCCGACCCCCTCGAGGAAGTCGAACCAGATGCCGTGGGTCCGCTCGGTCAGCGGGATCCGGCGCTCGGTCGTGCCGTCGAAATCGCCCTCCTCGAAGAGGCAGACCTCGACGGAGGTGGCGTGCCCGGCGTACACCGCGAAGTTCGCTCCGCCGTCGACGAGGGTCATCCCCAGAGGAGGGGGCAGGTCACGCACAGGACGTGGGGGGTGCGACATGGCCCTCAGCCTAGGCAGTCGTTACGGTTGGGCGTATGACCGATCCCACCTCGCTGCCGAACTTCCCGCCGCCGCCGGATGAGCACCCGCTGCGCGGGCGTGTCCTCGACGTGCTGATCGACCAGGGACTGCACCCTGACATCGACTCCGACGGGGACGTGGCCTTCACCGTCCAGGACCAGCAGCTGTTCGTGCGCTGCACCGAGGGCGACTTCCAGATCATGCGGGTCTTCGGCCAGTGGGCCATCAGCGACGCGGTTCCGTCCGACCCGCTGCTGCGGCTGCAGACGTGCAACGACGTGACCCTCCAGCTCAACATCGTCAAGACCGGCATCGCCAACGGCACGTTGGTGGTGACGGGGGAGCACGTCGTCGGTCCGGACACCGACCTCAGCGCGCTCGTCGCGGTGACCACCCAGCTCGTCCTCGCGGGTGTGCAGATGTGGCACGAGCGGATCCTTGGTGGCGGCGGCGACGGCGGCCCGGGCTCCGGCCAGCCGGCGCCGGACGGCGACCCCGTATGAGCGACCTGCTCTGCGTGGAGGTCGAGGCGGGCATCGCGACCATCCGGCTGCAGCGGCCGCCCATGAACGCCCTCAACGTCGAGATCCAGGAGGCGCTGCGAGCGGCGTCCGAGGAGGTCACCGAGCGGCGCGACGTCGGCGCGGTCGTGCTCTACGGCGGCGAGAAGGTGTTCGCCGCCGGTGCCGACATCAAGGAGATGGAGCAGATGTCCTACTCGGACATGGTGTTCCACTCCCGCCGGCTCCAGTCGGCCTTCACTGCCGTGGCCCGCATCCCCAAGCCGACCGTGGCCGCGATCACCGGCTACGCCCTCGGGGGTGGCTGCGAGCTGGCCATGACCTGTGACTTCCGAGTGGCCGCCAAGAACGCCAAGCTCGGTCAGCCCGAGATCCTGCTCGGCCTCATCCCCGGCGCAGGCGGCACCCAGCGCCTCAGCCGGCTGGTGGGGCCGGCCAAGGCCAAGGACCTGGTCTACTCGGGGCGGTTCGTCTCCGCGGACGAGGCGCTCGCGATCGGTCTGGTCGACGAGGTCGTGGAGGCCGAGGACGTGTATGCCGCCGCGCGCGCCCGCGTGCAGCAGTACGTCGGGGGGCCCGCGCTCGCTCTCCGCGCGGCCAAGGAGGCCATCGACCGAGGCCTCGAGGTCGAGCTCGACACCGGCCTCGAGATCGAGAGCATGCAGTTCGCCTCGCTCTTCGCGACCAAGGACCGCGCCATCGGCATCAAGTCCTTCATCGAGAACGGCCCCGGCAAGGCCTCGTTCGAGGGCGCCTGATCGATGGCTGGCACGACGGCGCCGAGGACCACTGCCCCGGCCGCCCCCGCGACCACGGCTGACGTCGCCCGCGCCTACGACGACAACAAGCTCGCGCAGGTCCTCTACCACGACTGGGAGGCGCACACCTACGACGACAAGTGGTCGATCTCCTTCGACAGCCGTTGCGTCGACTATGCGCGTGACCGCTTCGTCGCGATCGCCGGCAGCCCCGAGCCCTGGCCGTACGCGAAGGCCCTCGAGCTCGGGGCCGGGACCGGCTTCTTCTCCCTCAACCTCAAGCAGGCCGGGGTGCTCGACGAGGTCCACGTCACCGACCTGTCGCCAGGCATGGTCCGGGCGGCGCAGGCCAACGCCGAGCGGCTGGGGTTCACCGTCGAGGGGAGGGTGGCCGACGCGGAGCGGATTCCCTACGACGACAACACGTTTGACATCGTCGTGGGCCACGCCGTGATCCACCACATTCCCAACGTCGAGGCCGCGTTCGCGGAGATGCTGCGCGTTCTGAGACCCGGCGGCCGCTTCGTCATCGCCGGCGAGCCGACGCACGTGGGGAACTGGTACGCCCGCAGGCTCGGCCGCCTCACCTGGAAGGCGACGACTGCTCTCACCCACCTGCCGCCCCTGCGGCAGCGCTGGGCCAGGGAGCGGGAGGCGCTGGACGAGTCCTCGCGGGCCGCGGCGCTGGAGGCCGTGGTCGACCTGCACACGTTCGACCCTGACGAGCTCGCCCGCATGGCCCTGCGCGCCGGCGCGGTCGGGGTCCAGACCAGGACCGAGGAGCTCACGGCCGCCCTCTTCGGCTGGCCGGTGCGCACCTTCGAGGCGGCGGTGCGCCCTGGCGCGCTCGGCTGGGGCTGGGCGATATTTGCCTACGGATCCTGGCAGCGCCTGTCCGGCCTCGACCGGGTGCTCGCCCACGCCGTCCCGGACCGGTTCTTCTACAACGTCGGGATCACCGGCGTGAAGCCCGGCTGAATGACCGCCCTCTCGGACTCCTCGCCGCGCGACCACGGCGAGCCTCCGGCCCACACGCTGCACCGGCCCCGTCCCGTGGCCTGGGCCCGCTGGGTCATCTGGGCTGTGGCCAACCGGGCCTACACCCGCCACCACCTCGCCAGCTACCTGCGGATGGCGCGGGCCAGCCTGCGCTACCCCTCCCTGCATTTCGAGGGGCCGGTCTTCATCGGGCCGGACGTGCGTTTCGAGGTCCGCGAGGGCTACTCGCGGATCCTGGTCGGGGCCTACACCCACTTCGGCGCCCACGCGCGGGTCCGGGCGCACGAGGGGACCCTGCGGATCGGCTCCAAGTCGGTGATCGGGATCCGCAACACGATCAACTGCTGGCTCGACATCGAGATCGGCTCGACGTGCCTGCTCGGCGACGACGTGTACATCTGCGACTTCGACCACAAGACCGACTCGCTCGAGATCCCCATCAAGGACCAGGGGATCGTCAAGGCGCCCGTGCGTATCGGCGACGACGTCTGGGTGGGGACGAAGGCCGTCGTCACCCGGGGGACGGACATCGGCTCGCAGTCCGTGGTGGCGGCCTCCTGCGTGGCCCGCGGGGTCTACCCGCCGCGGTCGGTCATCGCCGGAGTCCCCGGCCGGGTCGTGCGAGAGCGCGTCTGACGGCTTTGAGAATTCGCTGAGATAGCCCTGCCAGCGTGGGCGCCGTCCGATTTGTCGACCTGAGGAGGCTCCGTGCCCTCGACCGTCCTGGGCCTGCCCGTCCACCCGCTCGTTGTCCACGCCGTCGTCATCCTCGTGCCGCTGGCGGCCCTGCTGCTCCTGTCCTCGGCGCTCTCGCCCCGGCTGCGTCGCTGGGCCCGGGTGCTCACGCCTGTCACCGCTGTCGTGGCCCTCCTGTTCATCCCTCTGGCGACCAGCTCGGGCGAGAACCTCCAGGAAAGCGTGGCCCGCAGCCACCTCGTCGAGGAGCATGCCGAGCTCGGCGACACCCTGCTGCCACTGATGGCCGTCGTGGCCGTGCTGGCCATCGTGCTGTTCCTGCTCGAGCGGCGAGCCGCCTCTGGCCGCTCGATGCCGGGCAAGGCGCTGGTGACCGCGGTCGTCGTGCTCTCCGTGGCGGCGTCGCTGGGCACGATGGTGCAGGTGGTGCGGATCGGCCACAGCGGGGCCGAGGCTGTCTGGAAGGGCCAGGGCGGCGCCAGCGAGAGCTCGGCCCAGGTCTCTGGCGGCAACCACTGACGGTGCCGCCGGGTGCGATGCTGACCCCATGACGCAGGCACCCGGGGAACCCGTCGCCGACGCGGGTGCTCCCGCCCCGGTGCCGTCAGGAGACGCCCTGCTCCTCGTCGAGGACGACGCCGCGCTGGTGGACCTCCTCGAGCGGCTGCTGACCGGCCAGGGTTATGCCGTCACCGCGGCCCGGGACGTCCAGACGGGACTGCACGCCGCGCTGACCCGGCCCTTTGCGGCCATGGTGCTCGACCGGCGGCTGCCTGACGGCGACGGTGTCGAGCTGCTCGCGAGGCTGCGCCGACAGGGTGTGGCCACACCCGCCCTGATCCTCACCGCCCACGGCACGGTCCAGGACCGGGTGGAGGGCCTGGACAGCGGCGCCGACGACTACCTCGTCAAGCCCTTCGTGGCCGAGGAGCTGTTGGCGCGGCTGCGCGCCCTGCTGCGCCGCCAGCTGGACTCCGCTGTGGTGCTGCCCCTGGGCGAGGGTGCCCTGGACCTCGAGACGCGCGAGGCGCTGCGCCCCGACGGGACGAGGGTGGCCCTGTCTGCCGGCGAGACGAGCCTGCTCGCGGTCCTCGCGCGCCGGCCGTCGCGGGTCTTCACCAGGGAGGAGCTGCGCGACGCCCTCGCCCCCCAGAGCACCAGCAGCTCGCTCATGGACACCTATGTCTACGCGGTCCGGCGCAAGCTCGGCCGGGCGTCGGTGCGCACCGTGCGCGGACTTGGCTACCGCGCCGGTGAGATCACGTGAGGGTGAGCGCCGAGCACGCCGGGCTGCGCAGGGCTCGGCGGATGCTCGCCCTGCAGGCCTTGGGCGGGGTGATCGTCGGTGTCCTCGTCGTGGGCCTGGTGACGGTGGCCTTCGTCGTGCTGGCGCAGAACCACACCACGGACAGCGAGCTGCGCGCTCTGGCGGCCGCACCCCAGACCACCGCCCTGCCCGCCGGCACCTGGGTCGTGACGGTCGCGGCAGATGGGCAGCGGGTGGCCTCTGCCGGTGCCCCCACGGGGCTTCCCCGCCCAGAGCAACAGCGCCGGGCCCGCACGTCGGGGTCCGATGTCGTCGAGGAGACCTACGTGGGCGCGCGGGAGTACCGCACCCTGACCCGCCCGGTCGACGGGTCGGTCGTGCAGGCGGGGGTCGACCTGGCGCCCATCGAGGAGGAGCGTCAACGGGTCCTGGCGGCGCTCGCCCTGGCCGCCGCGATCGCGTGCGCGGTGGCGGCCTGGCTCGGCACCCTCCTGGCGCGCAGGGCCCTGACGGTCTGGGACGAGGCCCTTGCCCGGCAGCGGCAGTTCATCGCGGACGCCAGCCACGAGCTGCGCACGCCCCTGGCCCGGCTCGCGCTCAGGTCCGAGCTGCTGGACCGCGACCTGCGGGCCGCTGGTGTACCGGAGCCGGTGCTGCGCGACGTGACCCTGCTGCGCCAGGACTCGGCGACCCTGGCCGAGGTGATGGAGGACCTGCTGCACGCCGCCGAGGTCAGCGACCGTCCCGACGCCGGGGAGCTCGTGGACGTCTCGGAGGTGGTGGGCGATGCCCTGGCACTCTGCCAGGTGGTCGCCGAGGACCGGGGACTGCGCCTCGAGGCGACCATTGAGCAGGTCGCTGCGGTGCGCGGCTCCCAGCCGGCCCTGCGGCGGGTGGTGGACGCCTTGGTGGACAACGCGATGCGGTACGCGCGGACCCGGGTGCAGGTGCTGGTGGCACCAGGAGAGCAGGGCGAGGTCGTGCTGACCGTGGCGGACGACGGGCCGGGCCTGTCGAGCGCTGACCCCCAGCAGGTGTTCCGCAGGTTCGCCCGCGATGACCGCTCGTCCTCGGGTTTCGGCTTGGGCCTGGCCCTGGTCCGTGACGTGGTTCACCGGCATGGCGGCTCGGTCGACGTGGAGTCCTCGGAGGCAGGGGCGCGGTTCGTGGTCCACCTGCCGGCCGAGGTGGTCGACGCCGAGATCGCCTAGGCCAGGGAGTCCGGCGGCCGAGACGGCCCACGGGGTGAGCCCGGCTAAGGCGCTGGGGCCAACAGGCGAGCGTCCAGCGCCGGGAAGGCCCGGTCGGTCCGGGCCTGCCGCGCCGCCTCGACGAGGGCCTCGTGCCGACGGCCGTCCTCGACCAGCTGGGCCAGCACATGGAAGTCGCGGCGGTGTCCCTCGGCCCGCCGCCTCGCGTAGTCGACGGACTGCCCGCGCGTGACCAGGAAGGCCCAGTCGCTGGAGAGGGCGTTGAACAGGGTCAGCAGCAGCTGGTCGAGGTCGGGGCGCCGGTGTGCCAGCCGTCCCCGCTCGCGCTCGCGGCGCATGAGGTCGAGCCAGCGCCGCTGCAGCCACTCGTTCTCGTGGGCGATGTCGCGCACGCCCGCACCGTCCCACACGGAGAAGTCCTTGCCGGCACCCCACGAGCCGGGGCCGAGGTCCAGGTCCCCGGCGACGTGCCCGTCGGCGACAGCTCGGGCCACGGTCGTGACCTCGACGCCCGCCTCGCGCAGGGCCCGGATGGCCTTGCCCAGGAAGGCCGGACCCTCGTGCCACCAGTGCCCGAACAGCTCGGTGTCGTAGGCCGCCACGACGAGTCCCGGGGTGCCGCTGGACGCGGCGATGCCTGCCAGCCTCCCGCGCACCGCCTCGACGAAGTGGGCGACATCGTGATCGAGATGGGCGTTCGCCGCCGCCGGGTCGTAGCCGCCCTTGTGCTCGGCCCCCGCCTCAGGATGCGTGATCGACCAGAGACGTATGCCGGTGAACTCCTCCCGGAGGTGGAAGTCGCGGTAGCTCCCAGCAGCCGGGTACCCGCTGCGGGAGGACCAGATCAGGTTCGTGATCTCGAGATCGCGCGGGACGGCCACGACGTCCGTGCCGGCCACCCGCCAGGCGGCGTGGGGGTGGCCACCCGCGGCGCGGACGGTCTGCTCGTCGACCAGGAAGTGGTCGACGCCGGCCGCCGCGAAGACGGCGGCGAGGCCGGGGGAGTAGCCGCACTCCGGCGACCAGATGCCCCGCGGGCGCTCGCCGAGGCGGGCTCTCGCGTCGGCGAGCCCCGCCTCCAGCGCCACGGCCGCGAACTCGGGCAGGAGCAGCGGCAGGAACGGGTGCGCCGCGGGCCCACCGAGCAGCTCGACCACGCCCGCGTCCCGCAGCGAGCGGAGCACAGGGGAGCCGCCCCCGGCCCAGCGAGTGGCGAGCATCTCCCGGGCCCGCGCCGCCGCGGCATACTCGTAGGCCGCAATCTCGCGGCGGTGGGCGTCGCGGTCGGCGCCCATCTCCCGGGCCCGCATCTCCCACAGGCCTGCCCAGGTTCCGGCATCGGCGAGCATGCCCGGGTGGTCGAGCTGGGCTGCGAGGACCGGGGTGACGCCGAGCGTCAGCACGTCGCGGTGGCCCTCAGCCGCCAGCGCGTCCAGCTCGGCGACCAGGGGCAGGTAGGACTCCACCCACGCCTGGTGCAGCCACTCCTCGCCCAGCGGCCAGACACCGTGGCCGGGCAGCCACGGCAGGTGGGAGTGCAGGACGAGGCAGAACGCCCCGGGGACGGCAGAGGTCACAAACGCCTAGTGTGCAGCACGCGTCCCGCCGGCTCCGTGAGAAGGCCTAGCGTGCTCAGCCTGTTCTGGCAGACGCCCCGCGGGCCGACGTCGTGCTGCCGCCCGGCTCGGCCCGGAAGTCCAGCGGCACGTCGCGCGCGGCCATCCACGCCTCGAGCGGCGGCACGCCGTCCGGCGAGGCGACGGCGGCCTCCACGAGTGGCCACGGGTCGAGCGCGGCGCCCGAGCTCGACACCAGCTTCCACGGGCCGCCCCAGTCGACCCGGTAGTCGGCGCCGCGCGTCTGCACCAGCGATGCGACGATGGCCTGGCCCACGAAGTGGGCGGCTGCGGCACTGCGCTGGTCGGCAGTCGCGTCGTCCGCGACCAGCCGGGTCACCAGTGCGTGCGCGCGGCCCGCCCTGAGGGCCTCGATGACGGCACCGAGCGTCGCGCTCTCCACCGCTCCCGCCTCGGCAGCGGAGGTGAGCCTCGACGCAGCCTCCGCCGCGGTCGCAGCTCCGGACTCGGAGACCAGCCTGTCCCAGCTGACCCCGGTGA
>DASULG010000154.1:0-11397 GCA_036278335.1 Pedococcus sp. | reverse complement strand
GGTCTGGCACCCTCTCGACGAGTGCGGGCCGCGTAAGGGTCCGCTCATGCCTGATCAGTCCCCGCTCAGCCCTGACCCACGATGTGCTCGACGCAGGCGATCAGCGCGGAGACGTCGTCTGGCTCCACCGCCGGGAAGGTGGCCACGCGCAGCTGGTTGCGACCGAGCTTGCGGTAGGGCTCCACGTCGACCACGCCGTTGGCGCGCAGGGTCTTGGCGATCGCCGAGGCGTCGACGTCGTCGGCGAAGTCGATCGTGGTCACGACCTGCGAGCGGTGCTCCGGGTTGGCCACGTACGGGGTCGTGTATGCTGTGCGCTCGGCCCAGTCGTACAGCCGCCCCGAGGAGTCGGCGGTGCGCTTGACGGCCCACTCGAGGCCCCCCTGGCCGTTGAGCCACTCGAGCTGGGCCTTCAGCAGGGCCAGCGTGCCGACCGCCGGGGTGTTGTAGGTCTGGTTCTTGCGCGAGTTGTCGATCGCGGTGGGCAGCGAGAAGAAGTCGGGCACCCAGCGACCCGTCGCGGCGATCTCCTCGACCCGGGCCAGGGCCGCGGGCGAGAAGGCAGCCAGCCAGAGCCCGCCGTCGGCGGCGAAGCACTTCTGCGGGCCGAAGTAGTAGACGTCGGACTCGGTGATGTCGACGGGCAGGCCGCCGGCTCCGGACGTGGCGTCGATGAGCACGAGGGCATCCTCGTCGGCGCCCTGCACCCGCTGCACCGGGGCCATCACGCCGGTCGAGGTCTCGTTGTGCGGCCACGCGTAGACATCCACGCCCGCCTCGGCAACCGGGGCGGCGAGGCTGCCGGGCTCGGCCTTGATCACGGTCGAGTCGCCGAGGAAGGGCGCGTTGCTGGTGACGCTGGCGAACTTGGACGAGAACTCGCCGAAGGACAGGTGCTGGGCCCGCTCACGGACGAGCCCGAAGGCGGCGATGTCCCAGAAGGCCGTGGAGCCGCCGTTGCCGAGGATGACCTCGTAGCCGTCGGGGAGGCTGAACAGCTCGCTGATGCCCTCGCGCACGGCGCCCACGAGGTTCTTCACCGGGGCCTGGCGGTGCGAGGTGCCGAGCACCGTCGTGGCCAGGGAGGCGAGGTACTCGACCTGCTCAGGACGGACCTTGGACGGGCCCGAGCCGAACCGGCCGTCCTTGGGCAACAGCTCGGCGGGAAGAGTCAGCGGGGCGCTCTCGGTCACAGGTTTCACCTTTGCGGGTGGCCGCGGTCAGCGGGGCGGGCGGAGGTCTGTCGACGCCGTTGTCGGGCCTCAGTCTGGCACTCCTGTCCGCTCTGTGGGACGTGAGGTCCACCACGCGGACGCGCGCGAGCAGGGCACCGATCAGGCCGGCCGCCTGGCCGAGGTTCGCCGCAGCCGCCCCGCCTCTGCCCCCTCCACGTCCGGTGCCAGACGCCTAGCCGCGCCAGCCCGCCACGGCCTCGACGGGCCTCGGGCCGGGGCCGATGTAGCGCGAGCTCGGACGGATCAGCCGGCCCGTCTTCTTCTGCTCGAGGATGTGGGCGGACCAGCCGGCGCTGCGCGCGCACGTGAACATCGGGGTGAACATCGACGCCGGCACCTGGGCGAAGTCGAGCAGGACGGCAGCCCAGAACTCCACATTGGTGGCCAGCACCCGGTCGGGCCGGCGGGAGTGCAGCTCGTCGAGGGCGGCCTTCTCCAGGGCGGCGGAGACCTCGAAGCGCGGCGCGCCCAGGCGCTCGCAGGTGGCTCTCAGCACGCGCGCACGGGGGTCCTCGGCGCGGTACACGCGGTGGCCGAAGCCCATCAGGCGCTCGCCCTTGTCGAGCACGTCCTTGACGTACGCGCTGGCGTCGCCGGTCCGCTCGACTCCCTCGATCATGTGCAGCACGCGGGAGGGGGCTCCGCCGTGCAGCGGCCCGCTCATCGCGCCGACAGCGCCGGACAGGCACGCCGCGACGTCGGCGCCGGTCGAGGCGATCACCCGGGCGGTGAAGGTCGAGGCGTTCATCCCGTGCTCCGCCGCGGACACCCAGTAGGCGTCGACCGCCTCCACGTGGCGGGGGTCGGGCTCGCCGCGCCAGCGGATCATGAACCGCTCGACGATGGTCCTGCCCTTGTCGACCTCGCGCTGCGGGATCATCGGCTGGCTCAGGCCGCGGGCGGACTGCGCCACGAACGACAGCGCGGTGACCGAGGCGCGGGCCAGGTTGTCGCGGGCCTCCTCGGCGTCGATGTCGAGCAGCGGCCGGAAACCCCACAGGGGGGCGAGCGTGGCGAGCGCGGCCTGTACGTCGACCCGGACGTCGCCGGAGTGGACGGGCAGCGGGAACGGCTCGGCAGGCGGCAGACCGGGGTCGAACTCGTTGTCGACAAGCAGGCCCCAGACCTGGCCGAAGGACACCCGGCCGACGAGGTCGTTGATGTCCACGCCGCGGTACCGCAGCGCCCCGCCCTCCTTGTCGGGCTCCGCAATCTCGGACTCGAAGGCGATGACTCCCTCGAGCCCTGGCTTGAAGTCACTGTCGGACATCGGAACCCCATCCCTGGCGCGGCGTCATTGTCGGGCGCTGCCATTCTGCACTGTCGCCCTGATGGTGGACCATGGCGGCCATGCACACCCCCGACCCTCGCCCTGTGTTGGCCCCCGATGCCGTGCTCGACGGTGAGCTGTTCACGGGCGACCTCAGCGGTCTGGACGCGGGCAACGCCCGGTTCCTCGAGTGCCGCTTCGAGCAGTGCGACGTCAGTGGCCTGCGGGCGCCCCGGGCGCGGTTCACCGACACCCACCTGTATGCCGTGCGCGGCGCCGGCGTGGAGCTCGCCGAGAGCGAGTGGCTGGACTGCACCCTGGCCGGTACCCGGCTCGGGGCCGTGCAGCTGTACGGCGCGCAGCTGCGGCGGGTACGCGTCGAGGGCGGCAAGATCGACTACCTCAACCTGCGCGGGGCCACCCTGCGCGACGTGCAGTTCGTGGACTGCGTGCTGACCGAGCCGGACCTCGGCGGGGCCACCCTCAACACGGTGACCTTCGACGGGTGCCGGCTGGTCTCACCGGACTTCAGCCAGGCCGTCATGCGTGCGGTCGACCTCAGCGGAGCCGACCTGGTCGCGCCGCGCGGCCTGGCCAGCCTGGCGGGGGCAACGATCTCCCGACTCCAGCTGCTCGACCTCGCCCCCGCCTTCGCAGACCAGCTGGGCATCACCGTCGCCAACTGAGGTCAGCCCGCCCCGTCAGCTGCCGTTCTTGCCAAGCCGCTTGTCCCGCACCGCTGCCGCGGGGGTGCCCTCGTTGCGGATCTCGAACAGCCCCGTGGCCACGAGCAGCTTGCTCAGCGTCGCGGATCCGTAGGCCTTGGGATCGAAGGTCGACTTGTTGCCGACCGCTTGGCGCACGGCCTGGACCCGGGCCCAACCGCTCTTGTCCGCCTTGGCGCGCACAGCCTTCGTGAGAACGTCCGCAGCGTCCTGGGGCTGCCGCTGCTTGGGGGGTGCCTTCGGGGCGCGACTGAGGACCACGAAGCGGGAGCACGCGGTCTTGAAGGGCTCCGGGGTCTTCTGCTCCCCGAAGCCGTAGACGGCCACGCCCTTCTCGCGCAGGTGCATGACCAGAGGGGTGAAGTCGGCATCCGAGGAGACGATCGCGAAGGCGTCGGGCCGGTCCGTGTAGAGCAGCGCCATCGCGTCGATGACCATCGCCATGTCACTCGCGTTCTTGCCACTGCTGTAGTCGTACTGCTGCATCGGGCGAATGGCGTTCTCGTGCAGCACCGCTGCCCAGCTCTTCAGTCCGGGCTTGGTCCAGTTCCCATAGGCCCGACGGATGCTCGTGTCGCCGACAGCTTCGAGCTCCCCCAGAATCAGCTCGATCTTGTCGGCCGATGCGTTGTCTGCGTCGATGAGCACGGCGATGCGGGTTTTCCGGTCCATGTCGATGAACGCTAGTGGAGCCATGGCCTTAGGGTCCCGGTATGCCCCTGCTGCTGGACTTGACGCCGCTGCGCGTCAACGTCGAGTACCGGCGCCTGTATGCGGGTTTCACGCTCAGCAACGTCGGGTCCCAGATGGCGGTCGTGGCCATCGGGCTGCAGGTCTACGACCTGACCGGATCGACCGCGGCGGTAGGTCTGGTCGGTCTCTTCGCCCTCGTGCCGCTCGTCGTCATGGGGCTCTACGGCGGGTCTCTGGCAGACCACCACGACCGCCGGGTCGTCGCCCTGGCTGCCCAAGGCGTCTCGTGGGTCACCAGCCTCCTGTGCGCCCTCCAGGCGTGGCTCGGGAACACCAACGTGTGGGTGCTGTACGCCCTCATCGCCGTGTGGAACGGCGCCTTCGCGGTCTCCTCGCCCTCACGCACGTCGATCTACCCGCGCATCCTCGACCACCGCCTCCTGCCGGCGGCCAACGCGCTCTCGGTCTTCGCGATGAACGCCTCGCTGACCGTCGGACCGCTGCTGGCTGGTCTGTTGGTGGACTGGGGCGGCTTCAAGTCCGCCTACACCCTCGACGCGCTGATCACGACCGGCGCGCTGTGGGGCCTGGCGCGGCTGCGCCCCCTGCCGCCCGAGCCGCACGACGGCGGCTCCGGAGCCAGCCGGCCGGGCCTGCGCTCGGTGCTCGACGGGTTCGCCTTCCTCGCGACCCGGCCCAACGTGCGGATGACCTTCGTCGCCGACATCGTGGCCATGCTGCTGGCCCAGCCGCGTGTCCTCTTTCCCGCGGCGGGCGCCGTGATCTTCGGTGGGGGCGCCAAGACGGTGGGCGCCCTCAGCGCCGCCGCCGCGGTCGGGGGGATCGTCGCCATGGCGTTCTCGGGCCGGCTGGGCCAGGTGCGGCGGCAGGGGCTGGCGATCCTGGTCAGCATCGTCGGGTGGGGCTTCGCGATAGCCGGCTTCGGCGTCGCCATGCTGGCTGCGGAGGGCGCGCTGTCGAAGTCCCAGGCCCTGTGGGCGGGTCTGGTCGCGATGGCCGTCGCCGGAGCCTCGGACTCGGTCAGCGCCGTGTTCCGCACGACGATCCTCCAGTCGGCCACGCCGGACCGGCTCCGCGGCCGGCTCCAGGGCGTGTTCATCGTGGTGGTCGCCGGTGGGCCGCGGCTGGGGGAGCTGCTCGGCGGCCTCGTTGCCGAGGCGCTGGGGGAGGGCCGCACCGCCGTGATCGGGGGACTGGCCTGTGTGGTCGCGATCGCCGTCCTCGCCCGGCTGCAGCCTGGCTTCGTCCGCTACGACGCGCGCCACCCGACGCCGTAGGACGCCGGGTCGTCCCTGCCCCGGTGCGTCCTGGCCCGGTGTGGCTCAGGCAGCCGGGCCGTTGCGGTCGTCCTCCGCAGGAGCCATCGCCCACCGCACCACCGCGGTCGCCAGGCCACCGACGGGCCGACCCACCAGCCGCTCGGTGACGGGCAGGTACGGCAGGCGCAGCGGCAGGCGGGCCCACCACGGGAGCATCGCCACCGCGCCGACGGCCAGCGCGGCATACCCCGGTCGTGCTGCCAGCGGCAGCGGAGGGTGCACCAGGAGGAAGCGGGCGGCGGCCCGGGCCTCGGCCGTGCCGGCCAGCTCGGGGCGGTAGGCGTCGAGGTCGGCCCGCAGCCCCGCCACCGTCGTCGGCGGGTCGAGCACTCCCAGCCTCGTCGCCACCACGCCGGTCTGGGCGACGTAGAGGTCGGCCTCATCCGGGCTGAGGGGCTCGTGGGCGTAGCGCTGGTAGGCGGTCAGGAAGCTGTCGGCCTCCGTGATGTGCACCCAGCGCAGCAGGTGCGGGTCGGTCGCCGCGTACGGCCGGCCGTCAGGCGCGACGCCCCGGACCCGCTCGTGGATGGCGCGGATGCGGGCGATCTGCCGCTCAGCGTGCTCGATCGTGCCGAAGGTTGTCGTGGCCAGGAACTCGCTGGTCCGCTGGAGCCTGCCCCACGGGTCGCCCTTGTAGCCGGAGTGCGCCGCCACCCCAGCCATCGCGAGCGGGTGCAGCGACTGGAGCAGCAGGGCACGGATGCCGGCGGGGAACATCGAGGCGTCGGCGTGCACCCGCCAGACCGGGTCCTCGGGGGTGAACCAGCGCGGCCCCTCGGACTGCCAGATGACGACGGCCTTCTCCTGGGCGTCCTGGCCCGCGACGCGGGAACGCAGCGCGCCGGCCAGCTGGGTGCGCGCCAGCGCCAGCGCCGGGTTGATGAGGCTCACGTTCCTGACCAACGGCGACGAGCGGCGGCATGTTCCGCCTGCCCGGGTTGTGAACGCCCGTCAACGCGCGTCTGGTCTCGCCGGGGCGCACGCAAACCGCGCCCCTAGCGGGGACGGCGGCGGGGGAACTGCCGGAGCCGCTCGGCCGTGGAGGGCATCTCGTGTGGCCGCAGGCGCGTCGCGAGGTCGCTCTTGGCGACGAGCTCGGCCAGGGGGGTGGCTGTCGCCGGGTGTGCGGCGATCGCCTCGTCACCGGAGAAGACCACCCAGACGGGCTCGCCGCTGTCCGAGCGGGCGTCGAAGGTCTTGAGCACGGTGCCCTCGCGGATCGTCGCGGCGTGCTCGACGGCCCGACGCCGTGCCTTCTGTCGGTCCATCACCTTCTTGGCGGCCGCCATGGCTGGGTCCTTGGCCTGCTGGGCCAGCACGACGACGTGCGGCCCGTACTTCACGCCCCACTTGGCGAGGTTGCCCACTGTCCTGCGCCGGTCTGCCATGGTGCCTCCCTGATGTCCGCCGTGGCCCTCACCATAATCTCGTCCCATGACCAGAGTGCACCGCGTGGACTACGCCGGCGACGGACTCAGCGAGGCCGAGGTCGCGCCGACGCCCTGGCAGCAGGCCCACCGGTGGGTCGACGAGGCGCTCGCCCGGGCCCGTGACCTCGGCGACGTGCCCGAGCCCCTGGCGCTGTCGGTAGCGACGGTCGACGCCGCCGGCCGGCCCAACGTCCGCACGGTGCTCATGCGGTTCTTCGACGAGCGGGGGCCGGGGTTCGTGACCAGCACCGCCTCGACCAAGGGTGAGGAGATCGCCGCCACCGGCGGGATGGCCGCGTCGCTGACGTGGCCGACGATGTTCCGCGCGATCCGCTTCCGCGGCACGGCGGAGCCCCTCTCGCGCGATGAGGTCACCGCCTACTTCGGCGCTCGCCCGTGGGCCTCGCGGATCAGCGCGTGGGCCTCGCGCCAGTCCCAGCCCATCGAGGGCCGGGCGGGCCTCGAGCAGGCCTACGCGAGGTATGCCGAGCAGTGGCCGGACCGCGGCAACCCCGACGATGTGCCCGTCCCCGACTTCTGGGGCGGGTACCGACTCGTGTGCGACGAGGTGGAGTTCTGGGGCGGCCGGGCCAACCGGCTGCACGACCGGCTGGTCTTCACCCGGGTGAGCGAGGGCTCCCTGGACGAGCCCGGCGCCTGGCGCCTGCACCGCCGCCAGCCCTAGGACGCCCGGGGCAGGGCGTCCCGCGCCCGGGTGGGGCTGGATCCGGTGTCTACCCGTCCGTATGGCGGGAAACGCTGCCCACTGGCTGGCCGCGTTCCCCTCCTGACCCTTAGCGTGATGAGCGCCACACGAGATGCGAGCGCCATCGTCGCCGTTCGCCCGTGGCCCAACCGGGCCGCCTGCGAACCGCGAGGAGAACCCCGTGCCCCGTCCCGTCCAGCCCCTTCACCCAGTGGTTGCCGAGGTCACCGAGAGGGTGGCCGAGCGCAGCCGTGCCAGCCGCACGGCATACCTCTCGCGCATCTCGGCCGCCGCTGCCGAACGCGGCCTCAGGCCGGCGCGCACCGACCTCGGCTGCAGCAACCTCGCCCATGCCGTGGCTGCCTGTGGCGGCACCGACCGTGCCGCGATGTCGGCCGACAGCGGTGCCAGCGTCGGCATCGTCACCTCCTACAACGACATGCTCTCGGCGCACGCGCCCTTCGAGCACTACCCGCAGGCCATCAAGGAAACCGCCCGCGACGTCGGTGCGGTCGCCCGGGTTGCCGGTGGCGTGCCCGCGATGTGCGATGGCATCACGCAGGGCCGCACCGGCATGGAGCTCAGCCTGTTCAGCCGCGACGTCATCGCGATGTCGACCGCGATCGCCCTGTCGCACGACGTCTTCGACGCCGCCCTGATGCTGGGTGTCTGCGACAAGATCGTCCCCGGGCTGGTCGCTGGCGCCCTGACCTTCGGACACCTGCCGACCGCGCTCGTGCCCGCCGGCCCCATGGCCACGGGACGCTCGAACGCCGAGAAGGCCGAGGTGCGAAAGGCGTTCGCGGACGGGCGTGCCGGGCGCGAGGAGCTCCTGGCCTCGGAGGTCGCGTCGTACCACTCGCCGGGCACCTGCACCTTCTACGGGACGGCCAACTCCAACCAGCTGCTCATGGACGTCATGGGCCTGCACCTGCCAGGCGCGGCCTTCGTCCACCCCGACCACCCGCTGCGCGCCGCGCTGACGGATGCGGCGACGCGGCGGGTGGTCGAGATCGCGGGCTCGCAGCGTCCCTACGGCATCGGCGAGGTCGTCGACGAGAAGGCCGTCGTCAACGGCGTGGTCGCGCTCCTGGCGACCGGCGGCTCGACCAACCACACCATCCACCTCATCTCGATGGCCGCTGCGGCCGGCGTTCACCTCACGTGGGACGACTTCGACGACCTGTCGGCGGTGGTGCCTCTGCTCGCCCGCATGTACCCCAACGGGCCGGCCGACGTGAACCACTTCCACACGGCCGGCGGCACGCCCTTCCTCGTGCGGACCCTGATCGAGGCCGGGCTGCTCCACGAGGACGTGCGTACCCTCGCCGGCGACGGGCTCTCCCGCTACGCGCAGCGGCCGGTGCTCGACGCCGACGGCGCGCTGGCGTGGGAGGACGTCCCGGCCGAGTCGGGCGACCTCGAGGTCCTGCGCCCCGCGGACGACCCCTTCTCGGCCGACGGCGGCCTGCGCATGCTGCGCGGCAGCCTCGGCCACGCCGTCATCAAGGTCTCGGCGGTCGCCGAGGAGCACCGCATCGTGCAGGCGCCGGCGCGCGTGTTCACCGACCAGGTCGGTTTCCTGACCGCGTTCTCCCGGCGCGAGCTCGACCGCGACGTCGTGGTGGTCATTCGCGAGCAGGGGCCGTCGGCCAACGGGATGCCCGAGCTGCACGCGCTGACGCCCTCGCTCGGGGTGCTGCAGAAGCGCGGGTATGCCGTGGCGCTCGTCACCGATGGCCGCATGAGCGGCGCCTCTGGCGCCATCCCCGCCGCCATCCACGTCACGCCCGAGTCGGTGCACGCAGGGCCGATCAGCCGGGTGCGGGACGGCGACGTCATCCGCCTCGACACCGTGGCCGGGACCCTCGACGTGCTGGCCGATCCGGGCGAGTTCGGCGCCCGCAGCCCCGCGCTGCGGGCAGCTCCGGCCGAGTACGGCACCGGGCGCGAGCTGTTCCACGCGCTGCGCTCGGCGGTCGGCCGGGCCGACGAGGGGGCTCACGTGTTCGCCACACTGGGCAGGACGGCCGAGCTCGGAGACCTCGCCCTCACCCAGCCGTTCGTGTCCGCGCCGCCCGCGAACGAGACCCACCCGCAGCCCCAGGAGCAGACCCCGTGAGCGCCGCAGCACAGACCCACCAGATCCGCACCGGCGGCGACGTCCTCGACGTCTCGCCCGTCATCCCCGTAGTCGTCGTCGAGTCCGCCGAGCAGGCGGTGCCGCTCGCGCGGGCCCTGCTGCGCGGCGGCATACCGGTCATCGAGATCACGCTGCGCTCGGCGGCCGGGCTCGCGGCGATCGAGGCGGTGGCCTCGCAGGTCGAGGGCATGGTCGTCGGTGCGGGCACGGTGCTGACCCCGGAGCAGGTCTCGCAGGTGCGGGACGCCGGGGCGCAGTTCATCGTCACGCCGGGCTCGCCGCCCCGGCTGCTCGAGGCGGCGGTGGCCTCGGGGCTTCCCCTTCTCGCCGGGGCGGGCACGCTCACCGAGATGCTCACCCTCGCGGAGGCCGGGCTCGAGGCCATGAAGTTCTTCCCCGCGGAGGCCAGTGGCGGGCGGCCCTACCTGTCCGCCGTGGCCGGGCCCTGCCCGCAGCTGCGGTTCTGCCCGACGGGCGGGGTCACCCCGGAGAACGCGCGGGACTACCTGGCGCTGCCAAACGTGGGCTGCGTGGGCGGCTCCTGGCTCACGCCGAAGGACGCAGTGGCGCAGGGGGACTGGGCGCGGATCGAGAGCCTCGCCGCCGACGCTGCGGCCCTGCGCCCCTGACCCGGAGACCGGGGACAGCCCTGGGAGGAGCGGGGGCAGGGAAGAGCGCGGGGGCAGCGAACAGCCCGTGGGCCTGCCAGCCGAGTTCGAGCGACTGGCAGTGTGCAGGGGACGACCTGCACGACCCACGGGCTGCGGTGAACTGCTTGGATTGCGCCTGCTGCGCAGTTGCCGTGCGCGCTAGCGCGCAGTCACCTCACGCGTCCTCAAAGAAATCACTTCCTGGACCACCTCCCTTCCGTGTGCCACGACGGTAATCCGGAGGCGCCCGGACAGGCAACACATTTCGGACAGCGGTTTGGAAAGGGTCCGGCCGGGGGCTCAGACGGTGGTGACGACCTCGTCGTAGGCCAGGCGCGGCAGGCGGTCGAACCAGGCGTTCTCGCCGGCCTTGCCGATGTTCATGACGACCAGCGCGCGGTGCCGGCCGTCGGGGAAGAACTCGCGGTCGACGCCGGCCAGGTCGACTCCGGTCATCGGGCCGGCGGCCAGTCCGGCGGCCCGCACGCCCATCGTGAAGTACCCGATCTGCAGGGCGGCGTTGAGCTTGGCCGCCGACTCGCGGGCGGCCTCGTCGGCGGCGAAGAGGTCGCGGGCGCCGGGGAAGTGCGGGAACTGGCTCGGGAGCTCGTCGTGGAAGTCGACGTCCGCGGCAAGGATCGCCACGAGCGGCGCCGTCTCGGTCTTGGGGCGGTTGCCCTCGAACATGAGGTCCACCAGCCGTGCCCGGGCCTCGGGGGAGCGGACCAGGACGATCCGCAGGGGCTGGTTGTTCATCGAGGTGGGGGCCCACTTGACGAGGTCGTAGATCGTCTCGACCTGCTCGTCGGTGACCGGCTCGTCGCTGAAGGTGTTGGCGGTGCGCGCCTCACGGAACAGCAGGTCCTGACCCTGCGGGTCGAGCTCGAGGCGGCCGAACTCGGCCTCGTAGGCGGTCAGGTTGTCAGCGTGGATCTGCGTCATGCAGGTTGAACAGTCAACCAACCGGCGCTATTTCCCTTTCGCCCCGGTTGTGACGCCGCTCACCCGGCGGAGGGGTCGGAGGGCTCGGAGGGCTCGGCGGGCTCCCGGTGCACCTTGTGGGAGGCGGCTTGGGCCCGGGGCTTGATCACCAACAGGTCGACGTTGACGTGGGACGGCCGGGTCGCCATCCACACGATGGCGTCGGCGATGTCCTCGGCGACCAGCGGCTCGGCCACGCCGGCATACACGGCTTCGGCGCGCTC
>DASULG010000153.1:0-3854 GCA_036278335.1 Pedococcus sp. | reverse complement strand
TGGACCGCGCGGCAGACCCCTGCACTATGTCCTCAGCTGAGGTCCTTGAGCGGCAGGTACTGGGTGTTGATGCACCCGGCGCCACGGCCGACCTTGGCCAGGCCGATCTTGTCGCCGCTGATCGCGTAGCCCTGGGGCGAGGTGCTGGACAGCGTCGGGTACATCTGCTGCCGTGTGTCGCTCACGTGCTGTAGACCGACCGCGTGGCCAAGCTCGTGGAGCAGAAGGTTGGTGCGCCGGGCGCCCGTACCGAGGCCGGCCCTCGTCAGGCGCAGCATGTCGGGGGTGTCGATGACGACCCACCCGCGCTGGGCGGCGACCGAGTAGGTGGTTGCGCCGTTGACGGTGCGCGCGGACCAGTAGTAAGAGAGCCCGCCGACGCCGAGGACATTGCCAGCCAGGTAGAAGTTGGTCTTGGTGGGCGTCGTGTAGGCGATGATGATCTCGGCGCTCTGCCCGGCGCTGGAGCCCACCTGCGGCACCTCGGTCGTCGCGCCCTTGTAGGAGAAGGTGAAGCCGGTGGCCCCCGCCAGTTGGCGGACTGCCGCGTGCGTCTCGCTCAGGACAGTCGCGCGCTGCGCCGTGGGGACTGCCGCCAGGTTCACCTTGTAGGTGATCGCGGTCTGGCAGCCGTTCCAGCGAACCGGCACGGAGGTGCCGTTCGGCAGCCTCGCATACGTGAGCCGGTATGCCGCCGTGGCGGCGGAGGCGGTCTGCGGCGCGACCGCGACGGCCGTGGCCGCCAGCGCGATCGGCGCGAGGGCGGTCAGGATCTTGGCGATGGCATTGCGCACAGGGGTCTCCGGGCTAGGGCTGCTTGGTTATTGGCTCCTCGCAAACGCTAGGTGCACCCGAAGGCAAACCCAACCATCTGGGGGTGATATGGCCGTACGGACTATGCACCTTTGACCATCGCGACGAGGGCCACCTGGGCCGTTGTGCCCTCGGTACCGCCTTCGGCACCGCCTCACCCGTGGGTTCCTCCCGTCGTGCCAGGCCCGGTTCTGCCGGACGGCTGCCAGGCCGTCCCGACCCGGTCCAGGAGCGCCTCTGCCTCCTCCTCGCAGGGGGACGCCCATGCAGGAGTGCCTGCTGGGCGGCCGAGAACTCCCATCAACGCACCCATGCCAGCGCTGACGAAAACGTGTCCGCCCGTGGGCCGTGGCGCGCGGCACTGGACACGAACGACGGCTGGAACTGCGTGGCGGAAGCGAGGATCGGACGCGTGTCCACTGGACTGCTGCCCACGGAATGGTCGATCTCGATCTGGCCAACCGATTCCCAGAAGGGGCCGACCATGACCTCACGTGGTGACGCGGAACCTTGTCGTCATCCCGGCGGTGAGGTGGTCGTTGACATGACAGTGAAAGAGCCAAACCCCGGGGTTGTCAGGCACCATGTCGGCGGTCACCATCGACGCAGGCAGAAGGTTGACGACGTCCGTCCGCATCCCCATGGCGACCACGGTGTTGCCGTGCCAGTGCGGGGTGTGCAGGTCGACCTCCGTGCCCATGGACATCGCATACCACCTGACCCGCTCGCCCTTGCGCAGGTTGAGCATCGGCTGGTTCCCGAACACGTAGCCGTTGACGGAGTGCATGAGGTTCGACTCCTCGAACCCCTCATCCTCCGGAGAGGGCGCGGTTGTGGTGAACCGCTTGACGTTCTCGGCGAGGTACGGGCTGTTGCCCTCGTTCATCACGGTGAACAGCTCGAACACCTCTCGGTCCACGTCCTTGGGGCTGCCGTCCGCCCGGGCCTTCCCACGTGCGGTCACCACGACGAAACCCTGCAGACCGGCATACGTGTCGGCGACCTCGTCGGTGTGTGAGTGATACATCCACATCACCGACGAGCCGTCATGGGGTCCAGGACCTGCCCGATCGGGCACAGGCCAGGTGTAGGTGTGTCTCCCACCGTGCGGAACCGCGTCGTCGAGGGTGTCCCTACCACGGGTGTTGTCGGCATAGGGGGCTCCCTCCGAGGCCTTCTGGTAGAAAACCCCATGCGGGTGGACGCTGGCCCCGATGGAGCAGCGGTTGAGGAATTCCACCTTGATGGTGTCGCCGACCTCTGCCCGGATGACAGGGCCGGTGAATCCGAGGTAGGCGTCCTGCGGCTGTCGGGCTCGTACTGTGGTGAAGGCACTGTCGGTGTACTGCCGGTAGAGGCACTTCACGTACGCCGACCCGATGCGGGCGTCGCCCTTCGCGACCCAAGTGTCGGCGACGTCGTCGAAGGCCTTGCCTGTCACGCCGTTGCGATGAGTCGGGGCGTAGTCCCACACCACCTCCTCGGCGGCCAGGTAGTAGGTGCGAGTCGTCCCGGTCGGGTGGTACGGCTTCCCCGCCACCTGGTTCCAGTGGGCATCCTCGCCCGCGGCACTGGCGGCCGAGGGGGCAGACCGAGCAGCCATGTGCGCCGACGCATGTCCGGCCGCGGAAGCGGAGGCCGGGGCCGCGGCCGGTGCCCGGCCTCCGCCGCCGAATGCCAGCGCCATCGCGGGTACCGCGACCGCGGCCGCGACCAAAGGTCCGCGCTGGCCGCGACCCCCGTCAGGGCTGAGCCGGTGGTGCCATACGAGGGCCACGGTGGTAACGGCCACGAGGACAGCGGTGACAATGAGCATGCCTTCCTCCATGTGAGCGATGAGCGTCAGCAGCGATGCCCGCTCCTGCGACGCTACGCATTCCACGCGGAACCCGGATCCGCCGCCGGGCCTAACCGTACGTCCACCATTGGTCCTGCTCCGTAGTCCTGCACCGGGGCTCTGGGATGTCGGCGAGGAATGGCCGCGAGGTTCAGGCGGCCGACCCGACCTAGCCAGTCGTCGTTGAGTCACACACGGGAGGCCCAGGCACGTTGCGCCCCAATCTCGGGCGATCCGTCCGCTGCGGATGGACGGGCTTAGACGGCACCGCATATTCGCACGTCAGTCGCATGTCATCGGATACGCGTGGGTTCGGGCCGCCGCCGGACGTTCGGCGCACCCCGACCCCCGGCTCCCACTGATCGGCGGACCGTCGCCGAGCTGGCGTGCTCCTAGCGGAAGCGCTGAAGTGGCAGACGTGGCTCGCTCACAAATGCGGCTACTCAGAAACTGGGCGCAGGGATTAGTCATCGGCGACTCTGGATGTCCGGGCGCCTGACCGACGGCGACCCAGCGCGAGCGGCACGTGCTCGCGGAGTCGCCCTCGATCGTCGAGCTCTTGGCCCAATGCAGTGGGTCCGGGTGCCTCGAGCCCCTTGAGCGGGGTACGCCCACCCGGGCCGCGAGCTCGCTGTAGTGCCGTTTCAAGCATGGCAAGAGAGCCCACCCGCGAGAGTCCGCACTTGCGCCGCTGTGTGCCCGTTACCACTCCTCATCGGCAGGTGCATAGGTTCGTGGGTTGTGGACAAAGGGCGCGCATGGGGTGGTTCGTCCTAGGATGCCGAGTGCTGCCTCAGCCCGTGGGCGGCGACGCGGGTCTTGAGGTTCTGCTGCCAGGGGAGGGCGCGGGGTGGAAGCGGTACGCAACGTCGAGTCCGAGGTGCGCGAGCTCATCCGCCGCACCGGCCTCGACCCGGCCCGGGACACCCGTGAGATCGACCGGCTGGTGCGCGACGCGGTGGCCGACTATGACGAGCGCTCGCTCCACGGTGGCCTGCCCACGCTGCCCGACGTCGAGGGGGCGGTGAAGTCCGTCCTGGACGCGGTGGCCGGCTTCGGGCCGCTGCAGCAGTACTTCGATGCGCCGGACATCGAAGAGATCTGGATCAACGAGCCGTCGAAGGTGTTCGTGGCGCGCGGCGGGCTCGCCGAGCTGACCACCACGATCCTGAGCGCCGACGAGGTGCGCGACCTGGTCGAGCGA
>DASULG010000152.1:0-5119 GCA_036278335.1 Pedococcus sp. | reverse complement strand
CGGCCGCCCCCACGGCGCTTGTCACGGCTGCGGCTGCGGTTGCGGCTGCGCCGGCGACCGCGGCCATCGGTGTCGTCGTCGAGCGGACCGCGGTTGTCGAGGGGACCGCGGTTGTCCTGGCGGTTCTCGGTGAACCGGTCGTCCTGCCGGTCCTGGCGGGTGTCCTGCCGGGTGTCCTGCCGGGTGTCCTGGCGGTCGCCGCGGGTCTGGCGGGTCTCCCCACCCCGGGCGTCCTGGCGGTTGCCGCCCTCGCGGGCCTCGCCGCGGTACTCCGCACGGTCGCGCCGGTTGTCCTGGCGGTCGGCGCGGCTCTCCTGGCGGTCGTGGCCCTGCTCGTCCTCACGGCTGGCGGGGCCCTCTCGGTCTCCGCGGTCCTCGCGCTCCTGCGGTCCGGCGCCCTGCTGTCCGCCGCGCTCCTGGCGGTCCAGGCGATCCTGGCGATCCTGGCGGTCGGCGCGGGCCTCCTGACGGTCCTGACGGTCCAGCCGGTCCTGGCGGTCGCCGCGGGCCTGCTGACGGTCCTGCTGTCCGCCGCGGGGCTGACGGTCCTGACGGGGCTGACGGTCCTGCGTCGCCTCGCGCTGGGCCGGGGCCTGCTCGGTGAGCGTCTCGGCCTGCTCGGCCCGCTGGGCCGGCGCGGTGGTGGGTGCGGCAGCCGGCGCGGAGCCGGACTGGCGGGCCTTGATGGCGGTGACGAGGTCACCCTTGCGCATCTTGGCGGTCCCCGTGATCCCCATGCTGGCGGCCAGGCCCTGCAGCTCGGCGAGCCGCATGGTGCTCAGCGCACTGGATCGGCGGGGCTTCTCGGCCGCGTCATGCGAAGCGGCGTCGAGAGTGGTGGTGTCTGTCACGAAGGATCCTTCCCCCTCGTATGCGACCCGGGTTCAGAACCGGGCCGGAGCTTGGACCACTGTCAGTCACGGTCAGTGGCCGGTGGAGCCACGCAGGCACAAGAAACCAGAGCAGCCAAGGGCTGCCGTTGCGTGGTGGGTGCACAGGTGCTGGATGCGGAGGGAGCTGGCATCGGCTGCGAGTGCTCCTTCAATGTAACACCACAGGGGGTCAAACCGTGACGAGTGTCCCCCGTATGTCGCTCAGGTTCTGACCGTACGGACGACTACCCCCTCGGGCGGCACACCGGGGCGCCGGCGCTCCCACCGGTCGTCGGCGAGTGCGGTCACGTCGTCGGCGGCAGCCACCGTCGTCAGCACGAGCACCGAGGGCCCGGCACCGGAGATGACGGCAGCGTGCCCGCGAGAACGCAGGAGGTCCACGAGCTTCATCGAGTGCGGGTACGACGAGCGCCGCGCCTCCTGGTGCAGCCTTTCCTGGGTGGCCGCGAGCAGGTGCTCCGGCGCGTGCCGTGCCGCGTGGACCAGCAGCGCCGCTCGCGCGGAGTTGTATGCCGCGTCGGCCAGCCTCACGTGGGAGGGCAGGACCGAGCGGGCCTTGGCGGTCGAGAGCGTCTCCCCCGGGACGAAGACGACCGGGACGATGTCGGGGTGCAGCGGCACCTGGACCGTGGTCGTGCATGGCAGACCCTCGGCGGTGTCGGCCCGCTCGTCGCCGAAGGACAGCGTCATGCCGCCGTAGACGCTCGCGGAGGCGTTGTCGGGGTGGCCCTCGACCATGCTGGCGACGTCGTTGACGAAGGCGTGGTCGAACGGCCGGCCGTCACCGCGGGAGGCGTCCGAGAGTGCCTGTGCCGCAGCGGCACCCGTGACGATGGCCGTGGCCGACGAGCCGAGGCCGCGGCCGTGGGGCACCCCGTTGCGGCACTGCAGGTGCAGGCCCGCCGGTACCTCCACCGCGTCCTCCTCGGGCAGGTGCTCCCAGGCCGTGAGCATCGAGCGGTAGACGAGGTGGCGCTCGTCGAGCGGCACCTCGCCGGCGCCGGAGCCCTCGACGTCGATGACGAGTCCGGGCTCCTCGGTGACCGTGGCGGTGCACTCGTCCCAGATCCCGAGGGCCAGCCCGATGGAGTCGAAGCCGGGACCGAGGTTGGCACTGCTCGCGGGGACGCGGACCTGCACCGCCGTGCCAGGCGCCAGGGGCGCCCGCCGCACCATCAGCCGTCCAGCCCCAGCGCCTGCGCCGCCGAGAAGGCGTCGACGGAGACCCGGGTCGGGGCGACCTCGGACCCGTCCGCGTTCTTCAGCGCCCACTGCGGGTCCTTCAGCCCGTGACCCGTCACGGTGCACACCACGGTGGCCCCGGCCGGCACGTGCCCTGACTCGTGCGCCATCAGCAGGCCGGCCACACTCGCTGCCGAGCCCGGCTCGACGAAGATCCCCTCGCGGCTCGAGAGCAGCCGGTGCGCCGCCAGGATCTGCTCGTCGGTGACCGCCTCGATCCGTCCGCCGGACTGGTCGCGAGCCTGCTCGGCCTGCTTCCACGAGGCGGGGTTGCCGATGCGGATCGCCGTCGCGATGGTCTCGGGGTGGTCGACGGGGTGCCCGAGCACGATGGGAGCCGCGCCCGCCGCCTGGAAGCCCCACATCTGGGGCAGCCGGGAGGCCACGCCGTCGGGGACGCCCGCGAGGCCGTGCCCCACGGCATACTCGCGGTAGCCCTTCCAGTAGGCCGTGATGTTGCCGGCGTTGCCGACCGGCAGACAGTGGATGTCGGGGGCGTCGCCGAGCGCGTCGACGACCTCGAAGGCCGCGGTCTTCTGGCCCTCGATGCGCGCCGGGTTGACCGAGTTCACGAGCTCGACCGGGTAGGCCTCGGCGAGCTTGCGCGCCAATGTGAGGCAGTCGTCGAAGTTGCCGTCGACCTGCAGCAGGGTGGCGCCGTGCGCGATGGCCTGGCTGAGCTTGCCCATCGCGATCTTGCCCTCGGGGACGAGCACGCCGCAGGTCATCCCGGCCTTGGTGGCGTAGGCGGCCGCCGAGGCGGAGGTGTTGCCGGTGGAGGCGCAGATGACGGCCTTGGCCCCGTGCTTGGCCGCCAGCGAGATCGCGGCGGTCATCCCGCGGTCCTTGAACGACCCGGTCGGGTTGAGCCCCTCGAACTTGACGAACACGCGGGCGCCGGTGAGCTGGGAGAGGTGCTCCGCCTCGATGAGCGGCGTGCCGCCCTCCTGGAGCGTCACCACGGGTGCGCCCTCGAGCAGCGGCAGCCGCTCGGCATACTCGCGGATCACCCCGCGCCACAGGTGCGCCATCAGGACCCCTC
Organism: Pedococcus sp.; assembly: GCA_036278335.1. Classification (GTDB taxonomy): domain Bacteria; phylum Actinomycetota; class Actinomycetes; order Actinomycetales; family Dermatophilaceae; genus Pedococcus_A. The sequence goes on along the minus strand of DASULG010000152.1, from coordinate 1,942 downwards.
CACGCGCATCACGGACGTCACCTCGTCGACGGTCGGCAGCTTGGCGAGGGCGTCGACCGTGGCCGACAGCGCGGCGTCGGGCGCGGTGTGGGTGACGACGATGAGGTTGGCCCGGGCCTTCCCGGTCTCGTCGTCGCGCACGATCTGCTGGCGCACCGTCTCGATGGAGACGCCGTGCTCGGCGAACGCCGTCGCGACCTGCGCGAGCACGCCCGGGCGGTCGGCCACGTCGAGGCTGATGTGGTAGCGCGTCAGGGCCTGGCCGATGTCGAGCAGCGGCAGGTCCGCGTAGGCCGACTCGCCCGGTCCGCGGCCGCCGCCGACGCGGTGCCGGGCCACGGCCACCACGTCGCCGAGCACCGCGCTGGCGGTGGGGTCGCCGCCGGCGCCCTTGCCGTAGAACATCAGCTGGCCGGCGGCAGTGGCCTCGACGAAGACGGCGTTGTAGGCGTCGCGCACCGACCCGAGCGGGTGTGAGCGCGGGATCATCGCCGGGTAGACGCGCACGCTGATGCCGAGGTCGCGGCCGGTCTCGTCGACGGTGCGCTCGCAGATCGCGAGCAGCTTGACGACGCAGTCCATCTCCTTGGCGGCCTGGACGTCGGCAGCGCTGACCTCGGTGATGCCCTCGCGGTGGACATCCTGGCTGGAGACCCTGGTGTGGAAGGCGAGCGAGGCCAGGATGGCGGCCTTGGCCGCGGCGTCGAAGCCCTCGACGTCGGCGGTGGGGTCGGCCTCGGCGTAGCCGAGCGCCTGGGCCTGCTCGACGGCCTCGGCGAACCCGGCGCCGGTGGTGTCCATCTTGTCGAGGACGTAGTTGGTGGTGCCGTTGACGATCCCGAGGACCCGGCGCACGTCGTCACCGGCGAGGGACTCCCGGATCGGGCGCAGGATCGGGATGGCGCCGGCGACCGCGGCCTCGTAGTACAGGTCCACGCCGCACCGGTCCGCCTCGGCATACAGGTTGGGGCCGTCCTCGGCGAGCAGCGCCTTGTTGGCGCTCACGACCGAGGCCCCGTGCTTCATGGCCTTGAGGATCAGGCTGCGGGCCGGCTCGATGCCGCCGATGACCTCGATGACGATGTCGGCCCGCTCGACCAGCGCGTCGGCGTCCGTGGTGAACAGCGACGGGTCGACGGGCAGGTCGGAGCGGTCCTTCTTGGCGCGGCGCACCGCGATGCCGACCAGCTCGAGGCGGCGGCCGACGCGGGCGGCGAGGTCGTCGGCGTTCTGGGTGAGCATGCGCGCCACGGAGGAGCCGACCACGCCACACCCGAGGAGGGCCACCTTGAGGGGCTCCCCCGATTCCGCTCTGCCGTTCTCGCTCACCGTCTGCTCCTTGCGCCCTGTGGGGCTGTCTCGGACTCCGCCATCGTGCCGGTGACCACTCTGTGGACGCTCATTGTTCCGGCATCCGGACTGTCTGGGCGTCGATTCTGCTCAGGGGACGTCCAGGGCCAGCAGATCGTCGATCGTCTCGCGGCGCACGATGACCCGGGCCTGGCCGTCGCGCACCGCGAGCACCGGCGGGCGCGGCGTGTGGTTGTACTGGCTGGACAGGCTGCGGCAGTAGGCGCCCGTGCCCGGCACCGCGATCAGGTCCCCGGAGGCGATGTCGTCGGGCAGGTACTCGTCCATGACGATGATGTCGCCGCTCTCGCAGTGCTTGCCGACGACGCGCGAGAGCCGCGGCACCGACCCGGAGCGCCGGCTGGCGAGGGTGCACGAGTAGTCGGCGTCATAGAGAGCGGTGCGCACGTTGTCGCTCATGCCGCCGTCGACCGAGACGTAGGTGCGCTTGGCGCCGTGGCCGAGGTCGACGTCCTTGACCGTGCCGACCTCGTAGAGGGTGAAGGTGCTCGGGCCGACGATGGCCCGGCCCGGCTCGATCGACAGGCGCGGCACGGGGAAGGCGCCGCTGCCGTCGTCGCTGCCGTCCCCC
>DASULG010000151.1:0-5220 GCA_036278335.1 Pedococcus sp. | reverse complement strand
TGGGCGAGACCCAGCCGCGCGGTCACGAACGGAGACGGCATGCCCTTCGCGTCGGTCCGCCCCTCGCGCCCGAGCCGAAAGAACTCGTCGAAGAACTGCTCGATGCCCGCCCCCGGGGTGAAGGTGATCCGGACGCGAGCGCCCTTGTCGCCGTCCGGGGCCCACGCGTGCGGCGAACCAGCCGGTACGACAACCGTCTCACCGACACCGCGCACGGACTCCTCGCCGCGGCACCGCAGCCGGATCAGGCCCTCGAGGACCTCGAAGCTCTCCTCCTGGCACTGATGGATGTGCTCCGCGGCCAGGAAGGCGGCCGGACTCAGCTCGAGGTCCATCTCGGCGAGGGCGCCTCCGGTCTGCGCGCTCGTCCGCACGAACGTGATGCGTTCCCCGGTCACAGGGTTCTCGATGACATCGCCCGGCTGAATCATGCCGAGAAGTTAGCAGCAGCAAGGGGCGCACGTCTGTCGGCGCGCTACTCCTCGACGGTGCCGTGGGACGACGTGTCGTGCCGGCGCAGGCGTGGCGCGAACCGTCGGCCGTGGACCTCCTCGGGCTGGATCCGGATGATCCTCGGCTTCGGACCGGTGTGCCAGGGGACCAGGGGCAGCTCGAGGGACTCCAGGAACTTGGGCAGGCGCGCCACCTCACTTGCCCGTCCCTTGACCACCACGCTCCAGACCAGCGCGCCGGCCTCGAGCAGGCCGTCGGCCTCGTAGGCAACGTCCTTGCCGAGACTCCCGAGCAGCTTCGTGCCTGCGTCGGTGCGGAACACGACGGTGCCGTTGTCGACCACGTGGTTCACCGGGAAGATCTCCGGCTTGCCGTCGACAATCACGGCGAGCCGCCCAGCGGGGACTGAGCTGAGCAGCGCCCACGACTCGGACGCGGACAGGTGCTCCGTCTGCGGGAGGGTTTCGTTCACGGCGGCCTCCACGAGGGCCGGTCGGCGGGGCGGTGCCCTCAGCGGCCAGTGTTGGCCCGGTCGGCGGACGGTGAAAGGGGCTAAGGTCCTCCCCCCGAGAGCTGCCGGTTGCGCGGCGGGTCAGGGCGGCGGGCCGCGTTCGGGGGGACCACTCTCCGGGAGCCGCCACGACTTCGGCTCCTCACGTCGACGTGCCGTCGCGCCCCTTCTCGGCCGCGGCCAGCTCGGCCTGGACGGCCCTGTAGATGTTGCCGTGGACCATGTCGGGGCCGAGGCGCTGGATAACGCCGCCTCTGTCCAAGGTCGCCCGGACAGCGGGCTTCAGTCGGGCGAGACGCAGGCTGATCCCGGACTCGCCGGTGAGGTTCACGATCTCCGCCAGCTTCGCCACACCCTGGGAGTCGACGAAGTTGATCCCCTCGCAGTCGAGCACGATCCCCGTGAGCCCGGGCTTCGAGTGAATGACCTCGCGCAGTCGATCCTCCAGTGCGTCCGCGGTGGCGAAGAACAGGCCACCGTCCAGCCGGATCACGGCCACCCCCGGAAACACCTCGTCGTCGGGGTGCTCATCGAGCTCGCGGAAGACCTGCGTGCCGGGTTCGCGTCCGAGCGCCGGGATGTCTGGGCGGGTTGCCACCGAGACGAGCCAGACCAGCGACAGGCCAATCCCGATGATGACGCCCGCAAGCACCCCGAAGACGAGGGTGCCCAGGATGGCGGCGACCGCGATCCAGAAGTCGAACCTCTTCACGCGGGCGAGTCGTCGCATCTCAGGCACGTTCATCATGCCCATGACAACGGCTTCGGTGATCAGGGCCGCAAGCACCGGCTTGGGCAGGTTCGAGAAGAGAGGCGCCAGGAACAGCAGCGTCAGCAGAACCGTGACACCCGACGTGAGGGAGGCCAGACCGGTCTTCGCCCCGGAGTGGTCGTTCAGCGAGCTCGCGGACAGGCTCGTCGAGACCGGCATGCCCTGGAACAGCCCCGCGCCCGTGTTGGCGACCGCCTGGGCTACCGACTCCTGGTTGATGTCGATCTGGTAGCGGTGCTTGGCCGCGAACGTCCGCGCATCCCCAGCGGTCTGGGAGAAGCCGATCAGGAGGAGCGCCACCGCCGCGAGTGCAACGGTGCTGACGTTGTCCCACATCAGCTGACCGTCAGGGAGCGTCGGCGACGGCAGCCCACTCGGCACGTCACCAACCAGCGCCACTCCCTTGGCTCCGAGGTCGAACAGCCACGCGGCCAGCAGCCCGCCGACGACGAGGACCAGGGAACCGGGGACCCTGGGCGCGATCGCCCTCAGCCCGAAGACGACGGCCAGCGCGATGACGCCCACGATCACGGTGGTCGAGTGTGCCTCGCCCAAGGTGCTCAGCCACGACCCCAGCTCCTGGATGGGGTTGGAGCCGGAGACGTCGGTCCCGGTCAGTTTCGGGAGCTCTCCGATGACCACGTCGATCGCCGCCCCGAAGAGGAAACCGGTGACCACTGCCCGGGAGAGGAACTGCGCAATCCAGCCCATCTTGAGGATGGCGAGAAGCAGGAACAGGAGGCCGGACGCGAGGGTGATCCCCGCCACGAACGAGGCGACATCCTGCTCGTTGGCGATGCCGGCAGCGAGGACGGCACTCGCGGCCACGGCCGCCAGACCTGAGCTGGGCCCCATCGAGATCTGCCGGCAGCTGCCGAAGACCGCGTACAGGATCGCGCCGGCCGCCGCCGCATACAGGCCGTTCTGCAGCGGAATCCCCGCGATGCCCGCGTAGCCCAGGTTCTTCGGGACGATCAGGGCCGCGACGGTGACCCCGGCGATCAGATCTGCCCGCAGCCACGCGCGGTCGTAGGCGCGAAGCTGAGCGGCTATGGGTACCAGACTCAGACCCATGGCCGTCACGGCACACCACCTCGCACGACTTTGTGGCCACCTCCGTCGCGCTCATGATCCGCCGATGGGCCACGTGCGTTCGTCATCCCGGGCGGATGACCGCCCGTGGGCCTTGCGGCAGTGCTCACCCTGACTGCTCACGGGGCTTGTTCCACGGGGCTTGGGCCGAAACCGGGATCTGTGGTGCGGGGAACCGCGTAGATTTGCGAGTCGTCAACAAGGGCAGCTAGCGCCACTCGCGCGACGCCCGAGGGAAGAGGACCACGATGACGGACTCACAGCCTGCCCCGCTCCAGCCGCCCTCTCCTGCTGGGGCCTCCCTTACCCTGACCGCGCCCCCGCCGCCCCCACACGTCGCAGCCACCGCGGCCCCACGGATGGCCCCGGCCGTCGAGGCTGCGGCTCTGCCCGGGTTGGATGCCAAGGTCGACGCCTACCTCGACTCCCTCATGACCGCGGCCCCTCGCTCACCGGAGTTCGCAGCGAAGGCCACCGATGTGCGCACCATGGGTGACGGCGACATCAGGAGGGCCGCAGAGACCTCCAACCGGCTGCTGAAGTCACCCGTCAAGGCGTTGCAGGAGGGCGGCCTCGCCGAGGGCTCCAAGGTGGGCACGACCCTGCTCGAGCTGCGCCGGACCATCGAGGACCTCGACCCCAAGGAGGCCACCGGTGCCAAGAAGTTCCTCGGCCTGGTCCCGTTCGGCGACAGGGTCACCGACTACTTCCGCAAGTACCAGTCGGCCCAGAGCCACCTCGACGGCATCCTGCACGCCCTGAGGGACGGTCAGGACGAGCTGGGCAAGGACAACGCGGCCCTCAACCTCGAGAAGCAGTACCTGTGGGACGCCATGGCCCGGCTCAACCAGTACGTCTACGTGGCCGAGCGGCTCGATGCCCGCCTCGCCGCGCATGTCTCGGACCTCGAGGGCGCCGACCCCGACAAGTCCAAGGCCCTGCGCGACGACGTCCTGTTCTACGTCAGGCAGAAGCACCAGGACCTGCTGACCCAGCTCGCGGTGTCGATCCAGAACTACCTCGCCATCGACATCGTCATCAAGAACAACATCGAGCTGATCAAGGGCGTGGACCGCGCGTCGACCACCACGGTCTCAGCGCTGCGAACCGCGGTGATCGTGGCCCAGGCGCTGGGCAACCAGAAGCTGGTCCTCGACCAGATCACGGCCCTCAACACCACGACGAGCGGAATGATCGAGCGCACCAGTGAGATGCTCCGCGACAACTCCGTGCAGATCCAGGAGCAGGCAGCTTCGGCGACCATCGGGCTGCCACAGCTGCAGGCAGCCTTCCAGAACATCTACGCGACGATGGACGCGATCGACAGCTTCAAGGTGCAGGCCCTGGACACCATGGCTGCCACCATCGGCACGCTGGAGACGGAGGTCAGCAAGTCCCGGGAGTACCTCGAGCGCGTCGAGCGACAGGACCAGCGGGTGGCCCACGGTTCCCTCGACCTCGGCGATTCTGCGGGAGCCGGGCGCTGACGAGACGCTTCGGGGGATAGTGAGCACATGTCGGGTGGTTTCTTCGGCCGCCTCTTCGGCCGTGGCCAGGAAACTGAGCAGGAAAACGGGTTCGTCGTGCCCCCCGTCCCCACGAGCCAGGATCTGCTCGCGTCCCTGGACCGGGTCGAGGCGATGGTCGCAGCGGGCTCCGTGCCCGCGCCCGTCGCATCGCGCGTCCGGCGGGTCGACACGGTCGTCCGGGACACCATTCCCAGGCTGGCGAGCCTCGGCGCCGGCAGCCCGCAGGCCTACTCCGTGATGGCAACCGCGACGGACTACCTCCCAGAGGCGGTGGGCGGCTACCTGCGACTGCCCCGGCAGTTCGCCGACAGCCGCCCCGTCGACCGGGGCAAGTCCTCGCTGATGGTCCTGATCGACCAGCTCGACCTGCTCGCCGCCACGATGGACAAGGTCTTCGACGCGGTATGCCGCGAGGACGCCGACGCGCTCGTCGCCCATGGGCGGTTCCTGGCGGAGAAGTTCGGGTCCGCCTCCACGGGCGGGGTGCTCAACGTCGGCTCGGCTCCGCTGCCTCGGATGCCGGACAGCCCTGGACCCGGTGGACCCGGTGAGGGCCAGGAGGTGCCCGCCTCGCCTGTCGAGGCGGTGGAGGACACCGGCGGCGTGGGGCGTCTCCACCCGCCCGCCGGACGGGACGCCTCATGAGCGCGCGCCATCCCCGCCTCTCCGCCGGACCCCGCGGCCCGTCGACGCTGGCTGACGCCGTCGACGCACTGGCCGCGCTCGCCTCCACAGCCGGGGTCGACGCAGAGGCCGCACGTCAGGAGGCCCTCGCCCTCGCCGCCGCCGTGGCGGAGTCCGCGCCGGGGGCCGCTGCCGACTGGGCCCTCGCAGCTGCCGGCGCCAGTACCCAGGACTTCTTC
>DASULG010000150.1:0-5456 GCA_036278335.1 Pedococcus sp. | reverse complement strand
GCCGAGGGCTTCGACCCGGTCTACGGGGCCCGGCCGCTGCGCCGCTACATCTCCCACGAGCTCGAGACCCGCATCGGCCGGGCCCTGCTGGCCGGCGACGTCCGCGACGGGGCCACCATCCGGGTCGACGCCACCGGTGGGGAGCTGCAGGTCACCTACGAAAACCCCCCCGAGACCCGGGAGGCGGCCTGACCATGGCCGACATCGTCACCTGCCCCAACTGTGGGAAGCGCAACCGCCTGCCGGCCGCCGCGGCCGGGGTGGCCCGCTGCGCCAACTGCCACACCGCCCTCCCCTGGCTGACCACCGCCGGCGACGGCGACTTCGACCAGGTGGTGACCGCCTCGACCCTGCCGGTGCTGCTGGACCTGTGGGCGCCGTGGTGCGGGCCCTGCCGGGTGGTCGCCCCTGGGGTCGAGCGGGCGGCACGGGAGCTGGCCGGCCGCCTCAAGGCGGTCAAGGTCAACGTCGACGAGGCCCCGCGGGTCGCCGAACGCCTGGGCGTACAGGGCATCCCGACCCTGCTCATCCTGCGCCAGGGCCGGGAGGTCGCCCGGCAGGTCGGCGCGGTCCCCCCGCCGACCCTTCGGCGGTGGGCCGAGGAGGTGATCAGCGAGCAGGCAGCCTGACCCGGACTGGAGCCAGGGAGCGATCCCGAGGAGGTCGTGCCATGACGATCCTTCGCTTCGACCCCTTCCAGGACTTCGACGCCGCCGGCTCGGAGTCCGGCTAACAGACCTGGGAGCGGCGGACGGCCAGGCTCTGCGCCTCCTGTGGGCTGGGGTTCCACCGATTGGGTCATGCGAGCCGTCACCGGTGACCAGGACGGAGGTGATGGACGTGCCCACGGCCGACCCGGCGCCGCTGCCCGAGACCCCGGATCTCCAGGGGGCCTACCCGCGGTTGAGCGACGAGCAAGTTCAGATCCTGTCCGCCCACGGCGAGCGGCGAGCCACGCGGCCGGGCGAGATCCTCTACCGGACGGGCGACGAGAACTACGACTTCTTCGTGGTCCTCGCGGGGACGGTGGCGGTCGTCGAGCAGGAGGATGGCGGGGCCGAGCGGGTGGTCGCCGTCCACGGACCCGGCCGGTTCCTCGGCGAGTTGAGCCTGCTCTGCGACCAGGCCGCGCTGCTGACGGCCGTAGTCCACGAGCCCGGCCAGGTCCTGGCCGTGCCAGTGGAGCGCCTGCGCGAGCTGGTCTCCCAGGACCCGGCCCTCGGCGACCTGGTGCTGCGGGCCTATCTCATTCGCCGCTCGATCCTGATCGAGCTCGGTGTTGGCCTCCGGATCATCGGCTCGCGCTTCTCGTCCGACACCAGGCGGCTGCTGGAGTTCGCCGCCCGCAACCTAGTGCCGCACCGCTGGATCGACCTGGAGCGGGACCGGGAGGCCGAGGAGCTGCTCAGCCAGCTGGGTGTCAAGCCCGAGGACACGCCGGTGGTGATCTGGCGGGGGGAGCAGGTGTTGCGCAACCCGAGCAACCCCGAGCTGGCCCGCAGCATCGGGCTGCTTGACCCGAGCTCGGGCTCGATCTCCTGCGACCTGGTCGTCGTCGGCGCCGGCCCGGCCGGGCTGGCCGCTGCCGTTTACGGCGCCTCGGAGGGCCTGACCACCGTCGTGCTGGACGGGGTGGCGACGGGCGGCCAGGCGGGGACCTCGTCCAGGATCGAGAACTATCTGGGCTTCCCCTCGGGGATCTCGGGCTCGGAGCTGGCCGGCCGAGCCGTCATCCAGGCGGAGAAGTTCGGCGCCCGCATCAAGGTCCCGGCCGAGGCGATCGCGCTGGAGCGGCGCGACGGGCACCACGTCGTCAAGCTGGACGGCGGCAGCTCGATCGCCGCCCGCACGGTGATCATCGCGACCGGCGCCCGTTACCGCCGGCTCGACCTGCCCCGCATGGAGCAGTTCGAGGAGACCAGCGTCTACTACGCCGCCACCCAGGTCGAGGCCAGGGTGTGCCGCAACGACCCGGTGGCGGTGGTCGGCGGCGGTAACTCGGCCGGGCAGGCGACCGTGTTCCTCGCCCAGCACGCGGCCCGGGTCTGGCTCGTCGTCCGCGAGGATGCCCTTGGCCGCAACATGTCACGCTACCTGGTCGACCGCATCGAGCGCCTCGGCAACGTCGAGGTGCTGTGTGACACCGAGGTCCGCGAGCTGCGCGGCGACGACACCCTCGAGGCGCTGGTGGTCGAGAACAACCGGACCGGGGAACGGCGCACCCTCGCCGCCAGGGCGATGTTCGTCTTCATCGGTGTGCAGCCACACGCCCGGTGGTTGGCCGACCAGCTCGCCCTCGACGACAACGGCTACATCCGCACCGGCGCCGACGCCGCGAGTCCGAATACGGCTGGCCAGGCGGGGCAGACGGGCCGCCAACCGCTGCCGCTTGAGACCAGCCAGTCCGGCGTGTTCGCCGCCGGCGACGTGCGCAGCGGTTCGGTCAAACGGGTGGCCTCGGCCGTCGGCGAGGGCGCCATGGCCGTCCGTCTGGTCCACGACCACCTCCAGCAGGTCGGAGGCTCAGGACAATGAGGAGGCGGCCAACGTGCCGGTGAGTGCGTTGACCAGGTTCGAGCGCTCCATCCGCGCCGCGGCGACCTGGAGCTCCAAGCCCCATCAGGTTCCGCGCCGGCGTGGTCCCGAGCTATGACGGGCACCGCCAGAGAGGAGCCGAACGATGGTCGCCGCATGGGCCCACCACAGCGATACCAGACGATCTCGACAGCGACGGCCGGCGCTCCCGGCGCTGGCGGTGGCCGCCATGCTCGCCGCGGCCCTGACCGGGTGCACGCTCGGCCAGGAGCCGCAGGCCCGCTCGACCCCCGCCCCGGTGCTCGCCCCGAGCGCGCAGGCCGCCACCGGCAACATCCCCGAGGTCGTCCAGAAGGTCGAGCCGTCCGTGGTCACCGTCGCCCACGACCAGGGGACCGGCAGCGGGGTGATCTGGTCCAAGGACGGCGTGGTGGTCACCAACAACCACGTGGTCCGGGCCGGGGACCAGGTCGTGGAGCGCGTCGAGGTCGCCTTCTTCGACGGCCGCCGCGTCCCCGGCACCGTCAGGGCCACCGATCCCAGCACCGACCTCGCCGTGGTCCAGGTCGACCGCAAGGACCTCAAGCCGGCCACCTTTCAGCGGGCGCTGCCGCAAGTCGGCGAGCTGGCGGTGGCGGTCGGCAGCCCCCTCGGCTTCGAGAACACCATCACCGCCGGCATCATCTCGGGCCTCCACCGCGAGATCCCCGGCTCGGCCCAGCAGGGCATCCGGTCGCTGGTCGACCTGATCCAGACCGACGCGCCGATCTCCCCGGGCAACTCCGGCGGCGCCCTTCTCAACGGCCGCGGCCAGGTGGTCGGCATCAGTGTGGCCTACATCCCTCCCGAGCAGGGCGCGGTATCGATCGGCTTCGCGATCCCCGCCGCCACCGCCGTCGACGTGGTCGGCGACCTGCTGCGCACCGGCCGCGCCACCCACGCCTACCTCGGCATCGAGCCCGCCCCGGTCACCCGCGAGGTCGCCGCCCAGCTCGGCCTGGACCAGGCCGCCGGGGTCCTGGTCATGGAGGTGGGGGACGGCACCCCGGCCGCCAGGGCTGGCCTCCAGCCCGGCGACGTCATCGTCCGCCTCGACGACAAGCCGATCGACACCGTCGAGGATCTCTTCGGCGAGCTCCGCCAGCACCGCCCGGGCGACCGCGTCACCCTCACTCTCATCCGAGACGGCCGCGAACAACAACGCACGGCAACCCTAGCCGACAACCCCAACGGGTAGTCGGTCAGCCGGTCGTGGGGTCTCGGCCGCCTCGTTCCATCTGCCGGTACCCGTAGGCGGCCGCCCGCACGGCCTGGTCGCTCTCCAGCCCCGAGCCGAGCGCCCCCCCGACGGTGGCGATAGAGCTGGCCAGCCAGGCGATGGTCAGGTAGTCGGACCAGCCGGCCGGATGCCGGAGGTTCTGGCTGAGCACGTTGCCGGTGATCAGGAACCATGCGGCGGCCAGGGTGGCCATCAGCAGCGCCACATACAGGCAGCCGACGCCCAGGGCTACTGTGAGCAGGGTGGCCGCGTTGAACAGCCGTGCCCGGTCGCGGGCGACCCGGCCGCCCGGGCGCTCCCACAGCTCGTGGTCGATGACCAGCCACGCCACCATGGCCCCGATCGAGAACACGGTCGCCACCGACAGCCGCAGCGGGCCAAGGGAGTCCGCCAGCTGCCAGAGGTCGGAGGTCACCACGGCGAAGGCGCCGGCCGCCAGGGCGGCCGCCAGGGCGCCGGACAGGCCGGTGATCAACCGCCAGGGGCGGTTGGCGCGGACCATGCCGGCCAGCAACCTCGCCTGACCGCGGATCCCAGGGAGGACGAAACGCACATCGACGTCGGTATCGGCTGCGACCACCCGCCGGATGGAGGCCACGAACCTGGGGCGTCGGGTCGACGGACGCTCGTGACCGGCTTGTGGAAGCGCGAGGCGTTCCCGGTCCAGCTCCTCAACCAGGCCGATGACCATCTCCCGGACACGCTGGTATAGCTGGCGGGCCCCGAGGGCCGGCAGCGAGGCCAAGGCGACACCGTCGGTCAAGCTGGCCTCGGCCACGATCGGCCGCAGGCCAATGCGGCGGGGCAGGTCGGTCAGGCAGACCACCAGATCCCAGCCTTCCCGCGCCCGACTCTCGCGGGCGACCGCCATGATCCGCTCCTCATCGGCGAGATCAAAGCGCTCGCACCCGACCCGGATCTGCCAAGACACTTGGTCGTCGAGGCGCTCGGCCAGCAGCTCGGGCAGCTCGCCGGCCAACCGCTCGGCCAGCTCGGCAGGGAGGTCAGGGTCGGCCAGCAAGCCGAGCACCACGCCGTCGAGGCGCCCGGATCGCCCGCCATCGGTTGCCGCCACGGCCGCCTCCCACCATGCTGCACTCGCCTGCAGCACAGCTTGGCTCGCCCACCCGCCTGAGCGCCACCTGCGAGGCTGGAGACGGCTCGGCCGCGGCTCGGGGCCAAGCCATCCACTCCACCGATGGTCAGGCCGGCACGATCCTGAGGGCAGCAGCCTCCGTCTCGTCGGCAACCTCGTCGACCTGCGCCTCAAAGCGTTGGTCTTGATCTACCGACCGAGGAGAGGTCCAGCTGGCGTCTAGAGCGCCTTATCCTCATCCCTAACGGTCCGAGTAGACCTGCATAGATGCAAGTCGGAGCGGTAAGCCCCCGACGTCACTCGCACAGATGCCCTCGTGGGCACCTTGACGCCTGGGCTGGCCGCTCGTCCGGAGGGGCCACGAGCGAACCATGTCTCTCCCGTTCGCCTGTCCGGCAGGCCTGACTGCCCTTCCGGCCTTGCGCGCATCCGTGCGGACCGTAGGGCACCCTCGCCGCTTGCTTCGTGGTCATTCTGGCGGTCATTCCACCAGGCCTTACTGGACCGAACCAGACCGCACTGAACAGAAACACCGCCCCACCTGAC
>DASULG010000149.1:0-7872 GCA_036278335.1 Pedococcus sp. | reverse complement strand
GGCATCATCATCGCCATCGGCATGGCCATGGGGGCATCCGGGGCCACGGCCGATCCCACGACCGGTGCCATGACCGGCGGCAACCCGCTCGGCTTCGTCATCGCCGGCATCGGGTACATCGGCCTGTTCGTCTTCCAGGTGTGGACCCGCTGGATCAAGGGCGGCAAGGGCCAGACCATCGGCCGGAAGATGGTGGGCATCACGCTGCTCGGCGAGGGGACCGGCCAGCCGATTGGCACGGGAATGGCGTTCGTGCGCGATCTCGCCCACGTCCTCGACAGCCTGCCGTTCTACATCGGCTGGCTGTGGCCGCTGTGGGACAGCAAGCGGCAGACCTTCGCCGACAAGGTCATGAACACCGTCGTCGTCACCACCCCGAAGTAGCCCCTGGCAGCACCTGCTTGAGAATGCGCGAGGGCCCGGTCCACCAGGACGGGCCCTCGCCGCATGCCGTCGCCTCCTGGTGGGCGGTGTTTCGCGTCAGCGGGCGCGCTGGCGGGCGATCTCGTACAGCGTCACGCCGGTGGCGATCCCGGCATTGAGGGACTCCACCGCCGAGGACATCGGGATCGAGACGATCTGGTCGCAGGTCTCGCTGACCAGGCGGGAGAGCCCCTTGCCCTCGGACCCCACCACGATCACGAGCGGCTCGGTGGCCAGCTGGAGGTCGGGCAGCTCGACGTCGCCGTCCATGTCGAGGCCGAGGATGAAGAACCCCGCCTTGCGGAACTCCTCCAGCGCGCGGGTGAGGTTGGGCGCCAGGGCCACCGGCACCCGCGCCGCGGCACCGGCCGAGGTCTTCCAGGCGCTGGCGGTCAAGCCGGCCGAGCGCCGCTCGGGCACCACCACGCCGTGGCCACCGAACGCGGCGACGGAGCGGATGATGGCCCCGAGGTTGCGCGGGTCGGTGATGCCGTCGAGGGCCACGACCAGCGGGATGCCCGGCGCCTCGGGGTCGACGAGGTCCGAGGGGTGCGCGTACTCGTACGGGGGTACCTGCAGGGCGAGCCCCTGGTGGACGGCACCGTCGGTGAGCCGGTCCAGCTCCCCGCGCGGCGTCTCGAGGATGGCGATCCCCCGCTCGGTGGCGGTCTTCAGGGCCTCGCGGACGCGGTCGTCGGCGTCGATGCGTCCGGCGACGTACATGGTCGTGACCGGGATGTCGGCGCGCAGCGCCTCGACCACCGAGTTGCGGCCGGCGACGATCTCGCTGGAGGCCTTCGAGCGGCGCCCGCCGGCGGGGCGGCCGGTCTGGCGAGCGCTGCCATCGCGCTTGGCCACTGCCTTGGCCACCCTGTGTGCCTTGTGGTGCGGCCTCTCGGTGGCCTTGGGCGTGGGGCCCTTGCCCTCCAGGCCGCGGCGGCGCTGGCCGCCGGAGCCGACTGTGGCGCCCTTCTTGGAGCTGCCCTTGCGGATCGCTCCTCGGCGCTGGGAGTTGCCTGCCATGGTGTGCCTCTCAGCTGTCGGTGCGACGGGCGAGCGACCAGTTCGCTCCCGAGGCGGTGTCTTCGATCTGGATCCCCACGGCACTCAGCTGCTCGCGGATGGCATCTGCGGTGGCGTAGTCACGAGCGGCCCGCGCCGTCTCGCGCGCCTCGAGCTGGGCGCGGACGAGGGCGTCGAGGGCGACCTGCGCCTCCTGGCCCCCATTGCCCGAGCCGGCGTCCCAGCGCGGGTCGAGCGGGTTCACGCCGATCAGGTCCGTCATGGCGACGACCGCCGCGAACGCCTCGGCCACGGCCTTGTCGTCATCGTCGTCGAGGCCGGTGTTGCCGGCGCGGACGGTCTCGTGCACGACCGCGAGCGCCCCGGAGACGTTGAGGTCGTCGTCCATCGCCTCGGCGAACTCGTCGGGGATGAGGCTGTGGTCCGGCGTGGTGTCGGTGCTGTCGGGCAGCGAGCGCAGCGCGCGGCGCAGGAACCCGTCGATCCGCTCCACCGCGGCCTCCGCCTCCTGCAGCGACCCCTCGTGGTACTCGATCGTCGAGCGGTAGTGCGCGGCGGTCAGGTAGTAGCGGACGGCCAGGGGCCGCGCGACCTTGGTGATCTCGCTGACCACCAGGGAGTTGCCGAGGGACTTGCTCATCTTCTCGCCTGCGACGGTCACCCACGCGTTGTGCAGCCAGTAGCTGGCGAAGTCCAGGCCGGCGGCGCGCGACTGCGCCTGCTCGTTCTCGTGGTGCGGGAAGCGCAGGTCGACACCGCCGCCGTGGATGTCGAAGGCGTCGCCGAGGTACTTGCGGGCCATCGCCGAGCACTCGAGGTGCCACCCCGGGCGACCGACCCCGAAGGGTGTGGGCCACGAGGCGCTCACCGGCTCGCTCTCCTTGCGACCCTTCCAGAGGGCGAAGTCGCGCGGGTCCCGCTTGCCGCGTGGGTCGGCGTCCTCTGCCGCGGCCATGTCCTCGATCCGCTGGTGGGTCAGCGAGCCGTACTCCGGGAAGCTCTTGACGTCGAAGTAGACGTCCCCGCTGCCGTCGGGGGCCTGGTAGGCGTGCCCCTTCTCGACGAGGACCTGCATGAGCTCGACCATCTCGGGGATGTGGCCGGTGGCCCGCGGCTCGTACGTCGGCGGTAGCACACCCAGCAGGTCGAGCGCCCGCGTCGTCTCGATCTCGTTGCGGTAGGACAGCGCGAACCAGGGCACCCCGGCCTCGGCCGACCTGGCGAGGATCTTGTCGTCGATGTCGGTCACGTTGCGCACCAGCGTGACCTGGTACCCGTGGCGGCCCTCGAGCCAGCGGCGCAGCACGTCGAAGGCGACGGCGAAGCGGACGTGACCGATGTGGGGGGCGCTCTGGGTGGTGAGTCCACAGATGTAGATCCCCACCTGACCAGGCACCAGGGGGGTGAAGTCGCGCAGCTCGCGCGCGGCGGTGTCGTACAGGCGAAGACTCACTTGCGCAAGGTTACCTGCGGGTGGGTCCACCCGACGAAACGGCGAAGCCCCGGCCGGTGCCCAGCGGACGCTCAGGGTTCTCCCATGTGGCCGCGAAAGGGTGGTCAGCTGTGGACCCCCTCATCGTCGCCGTCGCCCAGTACGCCCTCTTCGCCGTCGCGCTCGGCGCCGCCCTCGTCTGGCTGCGCGCGCCGCGGGCGGAGAAGGTGCCCTTCGCCGTTGCGGCGCTGGTCGCGATGGTGGCCGTCGCCGTGGCGGTGAAGCTGGGCGGCACCCTTTGGACAGATCCCCGCCCGTTCGTCGTCGACGGCCGGACGCCGCTGTTCCCCCACCCGGCGGACAACGGGTTCCCCTCAGACCACACCGCGCTGGCCGTCGCGGTCTCCGCCGTGGTGATGCTGTGGTCGCGCAGGGCCGGCGCGGTCCTGCTCACGACTGCCCTGCTGATCGGCACCGCACGCGTCCTCGCCCACGTCCACCACGTCCCAGACATCCTGGCCGGCGCTGCCATCGGCATCGTGTGCGCTGGTCTCGGGATGCTGGTGGCGCGAGCCCCGGCCGTCACCCGGCTGGGCCGACGCCTCAGTGGCCCCTCTCGATCCACTCCTTCAGGTGCGGCGCCTCGGCCGCGATGACGGTCGAGTCCCCGTGCCCCGTCAGCACGACGGTCTCGTCGGGCAGGGTCAGCAGCCTGTCGCGGATCGAGTCGATGATCGTGGGGAAGTCGCTGTAGGAGCGGCCGGTCGCTCCCGGTCCGCCCTTGAAGAGCGTGTCGCCGCTGAACACGACGTCGAGCGCCGGCGCGTACAGGCAGCAGGCTCCCGGCGAGTGGCCCGGGGTGTGCAGCACGTGCAGGTCGACGTCACCGACGCGGATGACGTCCCCGTCAGCCAGCTCGCGGTCCGGGGTGACCGGGTAGAGCTGGTCCCACAGCACCCGGTCCGCCGGGTGGAGGTATGCCGGGGCGCGCGTCGCGTCGCACACCTCACCGACCCCGTTGATGTGGTCGTTGTGGGCGTGGGTGCAGATCACCCCCACGACCTTCCGCTCACGCGGGATCGACTTCACGATGCGGCGGGCGTCGTGGGCGGGGTCGATGACGACGCACTCCCTGTCGTCACCGACGACCCAGACGTTGTTGTCGACCTCCCAGGACCCGCCATCGAGCTCGAAGGTGCCGGAGGTGACCACCCGCTCGACCCGCACCCCGCCCGGGGACGGCGAGATCTGCGGCATACCGGCGCTGTCGTCGCTCACAGGACCACCACCGAGCGGAGCACCTCGCCGCGCTCCATCTTCTCGAAGGCCTTCTCGACGTCGCCGAGGCCGACCCGTTCACTGACGAAGGCGTCGAGGTCGAACCTGCCCTGGCGGTACAGGTCCACCAGCATCGGGAAGTCGCGGCTCGGCAGGCAGTCGCCGTACCAGCTCGACTTCAGGGCGCCGCCGCGGCCGAAGATCTCGATCATCGGCAGGGTCACCTGCTTGTCGGGCGTGGGCACGCCCACCAGCACGACGGTGCCGGCGAGGTCGCGGGCGTAGAAGGCCTGCTCGTAGGTCTCGGGCCGCCCCACGGCCTCGACGACCACGTCGGCACCGAACCCGCCGGTGGCCTCCCGGATCGCCTCCACGGGGTCGGTCGTCGTGCTGTTGACGGTGTGCGTGGCACCGAAGCGCCTCGCGGTCTCGAGCTTCTGGTCGTCGACGTCCACGGCCACGATGGTCGTCGCGCCGGCGAGGCGGGATCCGGCGATGGCCGCGTTGCCCACCCCGCCACAGCCGATGACGGCGACCGAGTCACCCATGCCGACACCACCGGTGTTCACCGCGGCACCGAAGCCGGCCATGACACCGCACCCGAGCAGGCCGACAGCCGCCGCATCCGCTTCGGGGTCGACCTTCGTGCACTGCCCCGCGGCCACCAGTGTCTTCTCGATGAAGGCCCCGATGCCGAGGGCGGGGCTGAGCTCGGTCCCGTCGGTGAGGGTCATCCTCTGCTTGGCGTTGTGGGTGGCGAAGCAGTACCACGGCTTGCCCCTCTGGCAGGCGCGGCACTGGCCGCAGACGGCGCGCCAGTTGAGGATGACGAAGTCGCCGGGCGCCACCTCGGTCACGCCCTGGCCCACCGACTCGACGACGCCGGCCGCCTCGTGCCCCAGCAGGAACGGGAACTCGTCGTTGATGCCGCCCTGCCGGTAGTGCAGGTCGGTGTGGCAGACCCCGCAGGTGTGCACCGCCACGACGGCCTCGCCCGGGCCGGGATCCGGCACGACGATGTCCACGAGCTCGACCTCGGCGTCCTTGCTGCGGGCGATGACGCCCTTGACGGTCTGGGGCATGAGGTCCTCCCGGTGGTGGGGCACGGCACGTATGCCGTCACCCTACGGGGCGGCGAGCGCCCCAGCGCGGTCGCGGGGAGAGGCGGTGCAGGGCCGGTGCAGTCCCAAGGGTGCCGGTCCCGGCGGTACGCCGAGCAGGGCGAGCGGGGACCTTCGGCACTGTAGTTTCGCGCACCACGGTCGAAGGCTGGACACGTGGAAGGAGGTGTAGTGATGAGACTGACACTCCGAGACCTTGTCGCCACGATTCTGGTCGCGGCTGTCGGTGTGCCCTACGTGGGCTACCTGGTCAATGGCGAGATGCCCTTCATCAAGGACCCACGCGGCATGTCGGCGGTTGGCCTGGTCCTGGGCGCAGCGGCGTTCCTGGTCCTCAGGACGCGCAATGCCCGTGACCGGGTTGGAACGGTCGAGACGGGTGCGGCGGTGGCCTCCATGGTGCTCGGCTTCGCCGCGCTGGTGTTCGCCGAGACAGCGGCTGCAGAGGTTCTGCTGGCCGTCTTCATGGGCTCCATCCTGGTTGTGCTTGCCTTCGAGCTGGCCGACCACGCCGGTCTGGTGCACGCACACCCGGGCCACACGGCGCACGGCTGATCCGCGCGTTCGCCCCAGGGGCCAGCGCCGCCCTCGCGACGCTGGCCTTCGGTGCAGGTGGCCGCCCTCCCCGAAGGGCGTTCAGCCGGCCGGGTAGACGAGGGCCGTGGCGATGGCGGCGACACCCTCGCCGCGACCGGTGAGGCCGAGCCCGTCGGTGGTGGTCCCGCTGACTGACACCGGCGCCTGGCAGGCCTCGCCGAGCGCGGTCTGCGCCGCATCGCGCCTGGTGCCCACCCTGGGGGCGTTGCCGAGCACCTGCACCGCGATGTTGCCGACCTCGAAGCCGGCCTCGCGGACCAACCGGGCCGCCTCAGCCAGCAGGGTGACCCCGGAGGCCCCGGCGAGCTCGGGCCGCGCGGTGCCGAAGTGCGCGCCCAGGTCGCCGATCCCCGCAGCACTGAAGAGGGCGTCGCAGGCGGCGTGCGCCGCGACATCCGCGTCGGAGTGGCCCTCGAGACCCCGCTCCCCGGGCCAGTGCAGGCCGGCGACCCACAGCTCCCGCCCGGCCCCTTCGGGCGCGAAGGCGTGCACGTCGACCCCGACTCCCACCCGCGGCATACCGGCCTGTGTCATGCGCCCCATCCAACCACCGGCCGCGCAAACCCCGTCGCGACACGGGCGCGGACAGCGTTAGCCTCCAACCGCATGAGCGAGCCCCTGGCCATCCCCGTCCTCTCCGGCCCGACCATCACACTGCGCCCGCACACGATGGGGGACCTGACCCCCGTCCTGGAACGATGCACGGACCCGGACACCATCCGCTGGACGACGGTCCCCTCGCCCTACACCGAGGACATGGGCCGGGAGTACCTCGCCCGCATCATGGAGCCGTCGTCGGGGCAGATCTCCTGGGCCATCGAGCGGGAGGGCGCGTACGCCGGGACGATCGACCTGCGGGCGTGGACCCTGGAGCCGGGCCACAGCAGCGGGAACATCGGCTTCGTCACCCACCCCGCCGCCCGCGGCCTCGGCGTGATGTCGGAGGCCGTCACGCTGGTCGTCCGGCACGCGTTCGAGGAGCTGGGGTGGGAGCTGGTCGCGTGGCAGGCCAACGTCGGGAACGTCGCGAGCTACAAGGCCGCGTGGCGCTGTGGCTTCCCCGTGCCGGTGCTCGTCCCGGCCCTGCTCCACCACAAGGGCCGCATGGTCGACGGCTGGCACTCGGTGCTCGAGCCGGACATGCGCCGCGAGCCCGTGGTGCCCTGGGACGCGGCGTATGCCGTGCTTCAGGACCACGTGCGCCAGGCCCGCCGTCCCGGCTGAGACGCAGTCTCGCCCGCCGAGACGCGGCCCCGCGCGCCGAGGCGCGGTGGGCCGGCTACTCCTCGCGGAGGAACACCGCGGCCACGGCGAGGTCGTGCGAAGTGGTGACCTTCATGGCCCGGGCGTCCCCGGGGATCACCAACACGGTGCCGCCTGTGCGTTCGACCAGACCGGCATCATCGCTGGCCGACTGCCCGCTGGCGTGTGCCTGCTCGAGCACGTCGCGGGTGAAGCCCTGTGGGGTCTGGACCGCGCGCAGCGTCGCCCGGTCGGGAGTGCCCTGCACCGTGCCGTGCTCGTCGACGGCCTTGACGGTGTCGGCCACCGGCAGGCCCGGCACCACCGCTGGGTGGCCGGACTCGACCGCCCGGATCACCGCCTCGAAGAGCGCCGGCGGAGCCAGCGCCCGGGCCGCGTCGTGCACGAGCACGATGTCGTCCTGGCCGGTCAGGGCCCGCACGCCCGCGGCGACCGACGCGCTGCGGTCAGCACCGCCGGCGACGACGGTCACGGCCGCGGGCCGAGCCGAGCGGTCCGCGATGGCGCGGGCAGCGCCGAGGTGCGACTGCGGCGCGACGACCACGATGTGGCGGACAGCAGGAACGGCGAGCGCGCGGCTCAGGGCATGCCCGAGCAGCGGCTCGCCGTTCAGCCTGACGAAGGCTTTTGGCTCGGCAGCGCCGAGCCGTGCGCCCTGCCCTCCTGCAACGAGGACGACAGAGACGCTCAGGAGGCGAGGACCTCGTCGAGGATGGCCTCGGCCTTGTCCTCGTT
>DASULG010000148.1:0-5050 GCA_036278335.1 Pedococcus sp. | reverse complement strand
GCACTCCTGCAGGCCTCGCTGGGAGGCTTCGTCGCCTCGAGCGCGATGATCCTCTGGGGGATCTTCACTCCGCTCGTGGCGCTCGCGCTGCTGGGAGTTCGGCGCGCGATGGGGTGGCTGCTGGCGTTCTTCGCCGAGCTCGTGCTGCTCGCCCTGCTCGACCCCCGCCTCGCGCAGAACCCCGCCGCGCTGCCCCGGGGTTTCGTGATCACGTTCTTCGTGCTGAACGTCGTGGGGGTGACCCTGAGCGCTTTCGTCATGCTCGGGTACTTCGTGGAACAGCGTGAGAGGGCCCACCGCGCGCTCGAAGCAGAGCGCGAGCGCTCGGAGCGCCTGCTGCTGAACGTGCTGCCAGCCCCGATTGCCGAGCGCCTGAAGGCGGGGACCGGGGTGATCGCGGAGCACTACGACACGGTCAGCGTGCTCTTCGCCGACCTCGTCGGCTTCACGGAGCGGTCGGCCATCATGGCCGCCGACGAGCTGGTTGCCCTCCTGGACGAGATCTTCTCCGCGTTCGACCGCATCGCCGACGCGGAGGGTGTCGAGAAGATCAAGACGATCGGCGACGCCTACATGGTGGCGGGCGGGCTGCCCGAGCCACGGGCAGACCACCTCCAGGCGGTGGCCCGCACCGCCCTGGCGATGCGGGACGAGATCTCCGCGGTCGCCGAGCGGGCCGGGCACGGCTGGCTCGCCGTGCGCATCGGGATCGAGGAGGGCCCGGCGGTGGCGGGCGTCATCGGCCGGCGCAAGTTCATCTACGACCTGTGGGGCGACACCGTCAACACCGCGAGCCGGATGGAGTCCCACGGTCTTCCAGGGCAGATCCAGGTCACCGACCGCGTTGCGGCGGCGCTCGGCCCGGCATTCTCCCTTCGCCCGCGCGGAACGATCGAGGTCAAGGGCAAAGGCCCCATGGCGACGTACCTGCTTGACCGCGCCGAGCCCAGCACCGGGCCACCACCGGCGGCGACCGCGCCTGCGAAGAGGCCGGAGCTGGCGTCCGACCCGTGACGGCGACGGGAGCTGGGAAGAGCGAGCGCGAAGGACGAAGCGCAAGCCCGACCCGATCAGAGACGCGGTGCTTCGCTACAACGCCTCCTCAGCGGCCACGGCGAAGGAGAGCAGCAGGGCCACCCCGAAGGCCACCAGGAGCACCACGCCCGGCGCGCGCCCCTGCACGGCTCGCCAGGCGATCAGTGCGAGCAGAACCAGGACGGTGGCAAAGACGCAGAGCCCGATGATGTCGTCGGTGTCCATGTCCCTCCCCCGAGATGGCGGACAGGCCCATCGTTCCACGCGGGCCGTCGCCACGTGCGCGCTTTCAAGCGCGCCGGCCGTCACAGGCGCAGGAACCGGTCGATGAGCGAGGGACCGGAGGGGCTCAGCCCCGAGGGACCTCGCGGCGCACCTGCAGCGACGGCAGGTCCGGGCGCGGGCGCCGCGGCTCGCGCACCCCTGCGCCGCCCGCCTCATCGGGCCCGGCGAACAGGCCCACCAGCCGGCGGCCGCGCACCCGGCGGTGTCGGTACACGGCATACACGTGGTCGGCGCCCGGCGGCGTCGCGCGGTCCATCGAGCGGCGGGCCGCCACGATGGCCTCCCCTGGGCTGGCCGCCTCGATCCGCAACCGGGAGTTTCCCCGCACCCCGTCCCGGCCCTGCAGCACCACGTCGTATCGCGCCATGGACACAGGGTGCCTCTGGCTCCGCGAGCGCACAAGGGCGCAGGGTCACGCCGGAGGCAGGCGCCCCAGAGATCGAGGCAGCGCGCTACTCCTCTTCCCAGGGGGCGGTGTCGTCCATCTTGGCGTAGTACTTCGCGAGGTGGCTCTTGACGCGGTCGATGTCACGCTCCGGGAGGTCCACGCCACCGCGCGACCCCTGCATCACGTTGCCCGCCGCCATGACCCCGCGGGGCACGGCCTTCAGGCGCCCGTCCACCACGTCGGCGATCAAGAGCTTGTATGCCGTGAAGTTCCCCTTCTTGTCCGGGTCGTACCAGACGTGGGCGTCGCGGTACTTCTCGTTCGGCTCGTCCTGCGCGCCAGCCCACTCACGCACGCGGCGCTCCGCGGCCGCGCCGTCCCACTCTCGGTCCCGGTCCGCCAGCGGCAGGTCCTGGAAGCTCGTCACCGCCATCGGGTGTCTCCTCTCTGCTGCGAAAGTCTTGCTGCGCAAAGGCCATTGGCCACTTCCCACGATAGGAGCCTCGGGAGGGCCTCGCCTGCGCAGCAGACGACACGGGCCGGGCACCACCTCTCGGTGGCGCCCGGCCCGTGTCTGTGGAAGCGAGCTGGCTCAGCCGATGTTGCCCGGCGTGCCCGTCGTCCCCTGCGTGTCGTCAGGGTTGCTCGAGAAGTCGTCCACCGTGTCGGCAGCCTTCTCGCCCGTCTCGTCGCTCTTCGAGGAGACCTTCTCCTTGGCCGATGCTGCCGCGCCGGCTGCCTTGTCCTTGGCGTCGCTCGCCTTCTCCTTGGCGGCCTCGGCGGCCTGGCTGGCCTTCTCCTTGGCGGTGTCGGCCAGGGAGGCGACCTTGTCGCGAGCAGCCGCGGTGGAGTCCCGGCCGCTGGTGGGAGCGGTGTACGGGTCCTCGAGTGGCGTGGCCCAGGGGTCCTCCCTCGGCGCGGACTTCTTGAAGACCATCGCGGCTGCTGCCGCAACCGCGGCCAGGATGCCGAGGGTCAGCAGGATCTTCCCCTTGCGCCTCGGCCTCGCGACGGCCTCACCCTTCAGCACGGCGTACGCGCCCCCGCTGCGGTCGGCCACCTGAGCGGCGTTGGCACGCGCGGCGGCGGAGGCGGCGGCCACCGCAGCGATGGCCTCGGCGACCTTGGGCAGCAGGTCGTCGACAATCCTGTCGCGCGCAGTGTCGACCTTCGGAGCCAGCCCCTCGACTGCACGCTCCAGCTTGGGGGCGGCAACCTCGATGCCGTGCTCCATGCGCGGTACGGCCCAGTCCCTGGCCTGCTGGGCGCGCTCGCGGGCGACCTCGGCAGCCGCTTCGGCCGCCGGTGCAACGCGCTCCTTCAGACTCACAGCCTGGGCGGCCGCCAGCTGTGCCTGGGCCTGCGCCTGCTCCTGGACCCTCTCGGTTTTGCTCTTGGTGCGGAACACCGTTCCTCCTTGGGTTGAGCTCGTTGCGTCGCTGCCCATCCTGCCGTGTTTCAGCGTGTGGGCAAGCCCGACCGCCCCTTGGACGAGACAGGGTGAGCCACGCCACGCCGGTCCTGACATGCGAGGATGCCCCCTATGAACGTCACCCTCCACACGAACCACGGCGACATCAACGTCACGCTCTTTCCCGACCACGCGCCGAAGACGGTCCAGAACTTCGTCGGCCTGGCCACGGGCGAGAAGGAGTACAAGGACGACGCCGGCCGCACCAGCCCGACCCCGTTCTACGACGGGCTGAAGTTCCACCGGGTGATCCCGGGCTTCATGATCCAGGGTGGCTGCCCGCTCGGACAGGGCATGGGCGGCCCAGGCTTCACGTTCGACGACGAGATCAGCCCCGACAAGGACTTCACCAAGCCCTACCTGCTGGCCATGGCCAACGCCGGCAAGCGCATGGGTAAGGGCACCAACGGCTCGCAGTTCTTCATCACGGTCGCCCCGACGACCTGGCTGCAGGGCAAGCACACGATCTTCGGCGAGGTCGCCGACGCCCCGAGCCGCGCCGTCGTCGACGCCATCGTCGCCGTGCCGACCGGGGCGAACGACAAGCCGGCCAGCGACGTTGTCATTGAGCGGGTCACGGTCAGCGAGTAGGAGCGAGCACGCCAGCCCCGACCCGGGGCCGGCAGCCCGACCCGGTCCCGTCCCGCCCCGACCCAGAGGTGAGATCCGTCGATGAGTGAGCCCACGGCATACCCGGAGCAGCAGGCCCCACCGGTCTGCCCGCGCCACCCAGACCGGGTCGCGTATGTGCGCTGTCAGCGCTGCGGCCGGCCGACCTGCCCCGAGTGCCAGCGGCCGGCCGCCGTCGGCATCCAGTGTGTCGACTGCGTCCGGCAGCAGGCCGCGACGATGCGGTCGGCCACCACCGTGTTCGGCGGCCGGGTGACGGACCGGCCGCTGGTGTCCATGGTCATCATCGGCATCTGCGTCATGGTGTGGGTGGCCCAGACGGCGGTGGCGGACCTGACGTACGACCTGTGGTTCGTGCCCGTGGCCGGCGACACCGAGCCCTGGCGCTTCCTGACCTCGGCGTTCGCCCACGCGCCGGGAAACGTCATGCACATCCTGTTCAACATGCTGGCCCTCTGGCTGGTCGGCGGGCAGTACCTCGAGCCCCTGCTGGGCCGGGCACGGTATGCCGCGCTGTACCTCCTCAGCGCGGTGGGCGGGTCCGTGGGCTACCTCCTGCTCAGCTACCCGCCGAGCGCGGTGGACCTCGCGATGCGCCAGGACCCCGGCCACTGGTACACCGGCGCCGTGGGGGCCTCGGGCGCCGTCTTCGGCCTCTTCGGCGCGCTGCTGGTCCTCAACCGCAAGCTGGGCCGATCCTCCGCGGGCATGTACGCGACCATCGTCATCAATGCGGTCCTCGGCTTCGTGATCCCCAACGTCGCCTGGCAGGCCCACCTGGGCGGGCTCGTCACAGGGGCGGCC
Organism: Pedococcus sp.; assembly: GCA_036278335.1. Classification (GTDB taxonomy): domain Bacteria; phylum Actinomycetota; class Actinomycetes; order Actinomycetales; family Dermatophilaceae; genus Pedococcus_A. Next base: position 437 of record DASULG010000148.1, on the reverse strand, counting down.
GCGGCCGCGGTCATCGCCGCGACAAGCAGCCGGGAGCGGCGCGCCTGGCAGTGGCCCGGTCTGGCCCTGGTGGGCGCCGTGCTGGTGGTGGCCTCGGTTGCCAAGTACGCCCTGACGTCAGGGGTCGGCGCCTGAGCGAGGCGCCGGGGACTACGTCATTGGGCGGACCGGCGCCTGCCGCATCTGACGTATTACATGGCTGTCATTCTATCCCCAGCTGGGGAGAACCCTGTGGATAACTCCGGGATCGGTGGACGGCTACGCACAAGGACCCCCGGTTCGCGCGCCTGAGAAAGGCACACGACCCGGGGGCCTTGGTGGTACGGGTGCGCTCAGCGCGCGGTTGGTCAGCTCGCGGTTGGTCAGCGCGCGGTGGTCACCGCCAGCGCGTGGTCATCGCGAAGCCGGCCATCATCAGGCCGAACCCGGCGGCGAGG
>DASULG010000147.1:0-5857 GCA_036278335.1 Pedococcus sp. | reverse complement strand
CACAGGGCTGAGGGTGGGATCGCCGTGAGGATCACCCCCCCGGGGTGATCCGCTGACGCGGCCGCACAGCATACAAAGAAGGTGTCAGCACCATCGCGCGACAGCGCGATCAGGACGGAGGCAAATCATGACAACCAGTACCCCCACAGGTCGGGGCACCACTCAGCGAGAAGTCAGCGCCGGCGCCATCGGCGTGACCGTCTTCGCGGCAATCCTCATGGTCATGACCGGGGTGTTCCACGCCTTCCAAGGCTTCGTGGCCCTCGTGAACAACACGTTCTTCGTCTTTGGCCAGGAGTACGTCTTCAAGTTCAACGTCACCACGTGGGGCTGGGTTCACCTGGTTCTCGGCGTCGTCGTCGCCCTTGCCGGGTTCGCCCTCCTGCAGGGCGCAGTCTGGGCGCGGACCGTCGCCGTCATCATGGCGTGCCTCAGCGCGCTCGCCAGCTTCATGTGGATGCCGTACTACCCCATCTGGAGTCTGACCATCATCGCGTTTGACGTCTTCGTCATCTGGGCTGTCACGGTCCACGGACGGGACATCAGGACGCCGTGACGCCTCGGAGAACGTGCGTCACCGCTGCGCAGCTCCTTGACACCACCGGAGGAGATGGCGGATGAGCACACGCACTCGTGAGGCCGCGGTGGCCACCGCATCAACTGAGCGTGGGCAGCGGCCACCGCGCGGCAACGGTGGCGCCGCTCCTCTGGGGCCCGATGAGCGTGCCGCGCTGGGGCTTGAAGCACGCCGGGTACTGCCTCCGGGCGACCAGAACCAGCTGGCGCTGTCGGCAGAGCGACCCGACCCGGTCGCGGTCTTGGAGGAGCAGGCGCGGGTCCGGGTCCCCGAGCTGGTGCCGGTGCGCCACGGCAGGATGATGGTCTCCCCCTTCACCTTCTTTCGGGGCCACGCCAAGGGGATGGCGATCGACCTCGGTGCGACGCCCGTCTCCGGCCTCAGGGTGCAGATGTGTGGTGACGCCCACCTGTCGAACTTCGGGGTCTTCGCATCGCCCGAGCGCCGGCTGCTGTTCGACATCAACGACTTCGACGAGTCGATGCCCGGTCCGTGGGAGTGGGATGTCAAGCGTCTCGCCGCGAGCCTCGTCGTGGCGGGTAGGGGCAACGGCTACTCGCGCAGTGTCCGTCGCAAGCTCGTCGTGCGGATGGTCCGCCAGTACCGCGACGCCCTCGCCCAGTTCGCTTCCATGAGAACACTCGACGTCTGGTACGCCCGCGCTGACATCGACGAGGTCCGTGCGACGTTGAACGACCAGATCAGCGCGAGCCGACGCAAGACTCTCGACAAGAATCTGGTCAAGGCCCGCGCCAACGACAGCCTCAAGGCCTTTGGCAAGCTCACCGAGATCGTGGACGGCCAGGTGCGGATCAAGAGCGACCCGCCGCTCCTGGTGCCCGTCGGGGACCTGCTACGCGAGGCCGGCCGCGAGGAGCTCGCAGCACAAGTCAGCGGTCTGCTGAAGAACTACCGACGCACACTGTCGAACGAGCGGCGCGTTCTCTTCGATCGGTTCGAGTTCGTCGACCTGGCACGGAAGGTGGTGGGCGTGGGCAGCGTCGGGACACGCTGCTGGATCGTGCTGCTCCGTGGCAGGGACCACGACGACCCGCTCTTCCTGCAGGTGAAGGAGGCCGAGGCCTCGGTGCTCAAGACCCATGTGCCCGCCGGGATGAGGCAGAAGAACGCGCCCCGCTCCGAGGGCGAGCGTGTGGTGGCGGGCCAACGTCTCATGCAGGCGGCCAGCGACATCTTCCTTGGCTGGGACAGGATCGAGGGCATCGACGGCAAGGAACGCGACTTCTATGTGCGGCAGCTGCGCGACATGAAGGCCTCTGCGGTGGTCGAGGGGATGGACCCGGCCAGCATGAGGATCTACGGCCAGCTCTGCGCCTGGACGCTGGCAAGGGCGCATGCCCGCTCCGGGGACGCGATCGCGTTGGCGGCCTACATCGGTGACGATGACGCGTTCCCGACAGCGATGGCTGACTTCGCCGAGCTCTACGCGGACCAGAACGAGCGAGACTACGCGGCGTTCCTCGAGGCCATCCGGGCCGGACGGATTCAGGCCGAGAGCGGCTTGTAGCGGGCCGAGAGCGGCTTGTAGGGCCCGAGTGCGGCTGCCTGACGGCGTGAGCTTCGTGCGCTGGGCTGGCCTGAGCCCAGCGCACGAAGCCCAGTGCAGCTGGGCTGCCTCAGCCGACCACTGGGGTGGCGCGGGCCGGCTCAGCAGCGGCAGGCTCGGCGGCGGCAGGCTCCGTGGTGGGCGTGGCCGGGGGCGAGCTCGGCACCAGAGACACCGTGGCGGCTGTTCCGCCGCGCCTGTCCAGCTGGCCGTCCAGCGTGATGGCCGCGTCGATCAGGGCCAGGTGAGTGAAGGCCTGGGGGAAGTTGCCGATCTGTTCCCCGGTGAGAGCGATCTCCTCGGAGTAGAGACCGAGGTGGTTGGCGTAGGTCAACATCTTCTCGAACGTGAGCCGCGCGTCATCCAGCCGCCCAGCCCGCGCCAGGGCGTCGACGTAGCTGAACGTGCACAGCGAGAACGTGCCCTCTGAGCCCCGGAGCCCGTCGGGCGACGCCTCTGGGTCATAGCGGTAGACGAGGCTGTCGGTTACGAGCTCTTGGTCCATCGCCCTGAGCGTCGAGGCCCACATCGGGTCTGTCGGCGTGATGAAGCCGACACTCGACATCCTCAGGAGCGAGGAGTCCAGCACATGGCTGTCGTACCGCTGTACGAAGGCTTCCCGTTCGGGGTTCCAGCCCTTCTGCATGATCTGGTCATAGATCGCGTTTCGCTGGGCGACCCAGCGCTCCACTGGCGCTGGTCGACCATGAGCTGCTGCCAGCCGTGTCCCGCGATCGAGAGCGACCCAGTTCATCAGCCGGCCGTAGGTGAAGTCCTTGCGTCCGCCGCGGGTTTCCCAGATCCCTTCTTCGGGTTGGTCCCAGTTTTCCGTGACCCAGTCGAGGATGCGGCACAACGCGAGCCAGCCTCGGTGCCCGACCTGGATGCCGCGCGTGTCCGCGTGGTAGATGCTGTCCATTGCCTCGCCATAGATGTCGAGCTGCAGCTGGCCAGCGGCTCCGTTCCCGATCCGAACCGGGCTCGAACCCCGGTAGCCCTCCCAGTGCTCCAGGACCTCCTCGGTGAGGTCTGCCGACCCGTCGATGCGATACATGATGTTGAGTGGACCCTCGGCGCTGCCCACCTGTGCGTACAGGCGGTCTCGCAGCCAGCCAGCGAATGAAGCTGCCTCCTCAGTGAAGCCCAGGCCGAGGAGGGAGTAGACCGAGAACGACGCGTCCCGGATCCATGTGTAGCGGTAGTCCCAGTTCCGCTCACCGCCGATCTGCTCGGGCAGGCCCGCCGTCGGGGCCGCCACAAGGCCGCCCGTTGGGGCATAGGTCATCAGCTTGAGCGTGATCGCCGAGCGGTGCAGCGTCTCGCGCCAGCGGCCGGTGTACGTCGACTTCGCCAGCCACGTGCTCCAGAAGGCAGCCGTGTCGGCGAAGAGCCGCTCCACCTCGGCCACCCGCACCTCACGGGGGCTTTCGGCGGAGCCAGTTTCCAGCAGCATCCCGCGCACCTGGCCGGCCTGCAGGGTGACGTTCACATGCAGGTCGCCCTGCGCGTCGACCTCAGCGCGAGCAAGGTGCTCGTCACCTGGTTCCCTGACGATGTGCACAGTGACGGACTCATGGGCACTCCGGAACACGGCACCGTTCTCGGTCAGGTGTGCCTCGTGGGGCTCGCGGCCATAGTCGAAGCGGGGAGCCAGGTCGACGTCGAACGTCATGTGACCTCGGACGCAGCGCACCATTCGGACAATCCGGTGCCTCGTGGTGGCCACTGCGCTGGAGGCCGTCGGCATGAAGTCGACCACCTCACCCACGCCCGCCTCAGTCAGGAAGCGGGTGATGAGGATGGCGGTGTCCGGAAAGTACAGCTGCTTGGTGGTGACGGAGTCGGCAACAGGGCGCACTCGGAAGTGACCCCCTTTGCGATGGTCCAACAGTGCCCCGAACATGCTCGGCGAGTCGAAGCGCGGCGCGCAGAACCAGTCGATCGATCCGTCGGTACTCACAAGGGCGCTCGTCTGGAGGTCGCCGATCAGGCCGTGGTCAGCGATAGACGGGTAGTCATTGAGCACAGCGTGTCTCCTTGTTCTTTCGGTGGTTGGGCCCGTCCCGGGGGCCTCAGTGGTTGGGCCAGTCCGGGGGCCGTGAGTGTCCGTCCGCAGGCCTGGGGCCTAGCGGGCGTATCGCTGGTCCTGGGCACGCACCTCACGACCGTGGACGGTTACCGCCCAGATCACCAGCACGTCCAGCGCGATCATGATCGCCGACCAGATTGGGTAGGCAGCGAGAAAGGCCGCGTTGACCAGGGCGCTCCCAACTGCCAGCACCACACCGACCACCCGCGCCCACAAACGCCCCACCACGAGGCTGACGCCGGTCACCACGATGAGCACCCCGATCAGCAGGTGGGTCCATCCCCAAGCGGTGTAGCTGGCATGGACGAGAAGGCGGTTCGTGCCGACAAGGAAGTAGTCGTCCTGGAAGAGAGCCACGAGCCCCTGCAGCGCGTGGAACAGCCCGAGGAGCACCATCAACACTCCGGCGAACTCGATGAAGCCGACCCATCCGGTGAGCTCCGGAGCCGGCGGTGTGCGTGCGGCCGAGAGCGGAGGGGGCCCTGGGCTCGTGTCCGGCATGGCAGTCTCCTTGCTCGTCAACGTCGCTGACAAGCCCAGCCTCACGGATGCCCTGCTACCCGTCCTCATCCTCGCCGGGTGATCACGGGCCCCCACGGGTAGCCCGCTCTTCCCTGGGGAGCCAGTCGTAGATGACCGAGGTGCGAAACAGGACATCCTGCACCGAATGGTGTGTTCGGCCGCCGGCACACCAGAAGAGCCCGATGGGGAAGAACGTGTACGCCACAGCCCGGAGGAAAGCCACGTGCGGACTCAGCCGCCGCCCCCGTCGGGTGACGACCCGCAGGCCCATCACATGGCAGCCGTACGTGCGTCCCGTGGTGGACCACCCCACCGTCAGGTACACCACCAGAACGACCATCGCCGCGGTCATGCTCAGCAGCAGCGATACGCCGCTGAACGTGAACTCCCGCGGGTTGAACAGGAACAGCGCACCGTTGTACCCCAGGAATGCGAGCAGGAGGAACAGGACGACGACCACCGCATCGATGGCGGCGGCAACCATACGGGTGACCAGCCCGGCGTCGTGCCCCTGATAGGACCGGGCCTCGCGTGGAACTGGAGAGACGCCACCCTCCGTCATGGTTGCCTCGAAGTCACTCCTGGTTGTTGCGGGGATCCATCAGGACCCGCGGGCGAAGGGGGTTCGGGGAGCATCGTCGCCGTGCCTCTCCGACCGCGCCGGAGCCGAAGCCGGTGCACCGCCCGCGTGAGCGCCTCGTCGCCGGAGATGCCCTGCATCCGAACCCCCCGGATGGTGTCCGAGGCAACCGATCCGGTCGACTCGCGGATGATCTCAGGGAGGTCGACCTCGGCGATGACCTCCTCGGCCAACCCCGCGAGGTCGATCCGCCTGATGATGGCTTCGAGGTTGACCCCGGCCACCAGGGCGTCCAGGTCCACCCGCTCACGCACCAGCGCGGTCAGGTCGAGGCGGTCCAGCACCGCCGCCACGTCCAGGCGCGCCGCGGCCGCATTCAGGTCCACCCCTGCCACCACGGCGTCCAGATCCACCCGCTCACGCACCAGCGCGGTCAGGTCGAGGCGGTCCAACACCGCCGCGATGTCGACGCCGGCGATCACGGCGTCCAGGTCCACCCGCTCACGCACCAGCTCCGTCAGG
>DASULG010000146.1:0-8649 GCA_036278335.1 Pedococcus sp. | reverse complement strand
ACCCGTCGCATCACGCACCGGGACGACCTGGTCGTCGTCGAGAACCTGATCAGTTACGAGGGCGCACCGTGGATGTTCTCTGTGAACCTGCTCGAGTTCCGTGACGACAAGGTCGCCCACGAGCGCATCTACATCATGGACGGCTGGGACGCTGCAGACTGGCGTGCACCCTGGCGCTCGAAGAACCTTGCAGACCCTACGCCACCACCACCAGCACCACCACCCGAGACGGGCTGAAGATTGAGTGACGTTGCGCGATCGACGGCCGTGATCGTCCGCCATTGCCGACCGCGATCCGCGCGTTACGGCACGGACGAACCAGCACCCGGTTTACGTGGCACGTGCGACGCGGAGGTGCCACGTAGGCATTGACTAGCAGTTGTTCGAGTCAGGTCCGGCGGACGCCACACACACGGTGTTGCTTCCCGGGGGGTATGTGCAGCGAGCGCGCTCGTACCTGGAGTTGACGCAGCAACAAGCGCGAGCATCTGAGGCCATCTCCACTCCCCCACTAGCTGGGGGTGTCCGCGTGGGTTCCGCAGGCGGCCTCAAGCGCCAACCATCCGCCGGGAAATGCCCGAGGAGCCGCCCGGCTCGTCGGGCAGCGTCGAACTGACGGCGGCGACGCGTGTTGTGGGGTGTTCGTCACCCATTGATGCGGTACCTCAACCAGACGCTCCCGCTGGCGGTCGGCGTGGCATCGACCAAGGCCAGCTCACGGAGCTCCCCCACATGCGCGAACAGGCGTGGGCCGACCGGGTCGACGACACGACCCACGGCTAGACACAGCTCGTCGACCAGACCCTGAGCCAGCAAGGACTGGGCAAGGGTGATGCTGCCGTGTACGCCCACGTCGCCACCCGTCCGTGCCCTCAGCTCAGCCACGACGTCGGTCAGCGGCCCGCGGATCGGTTCAGCGTTGTCCCACGGGGACGACAGCGCGGTCGAGGTGACCACGTACTTCCTCACCCTGTTGATGAAGTCGGCGAATGGCTGCTCGGTTGACGTGGGCCAGTAACGGGACCAATGGTCATAGGTGTGTCGACCCATGAGGACCGCGTCCTGACGGCTGATCATGTCTGTCTCGAGGCGGGCGAGCTCCTCGTCGAACACGGGGGGCCCGGCCCCATCGCCTGTCTCCGGAAAGTACCTATGGGGGTCCTGTGTTGCTCCGTCGAGCGAGGTGAGGGTGTACAAGACGATCTTCGCCACAGCGAGCCTTTCGTTGGGTGCGTTGTTCTTGGACTGACTTACGCACTACGTGAAACTCATCGCCCAGCCGAACCACCGCCCCAGAGCCCGAGGCGGGACGCATCGGACCGCGTATCCGATGTCTACCTGTGGACTAACCAGGGCGCGGCAGGCCTCACCGCGAGAAAGCGGTGACGACCTAGGCGAGTCCCTCCAGCCGTGGGGAGCGACAGCGGCGATGCCTGTCAGTCCGGCAGTCTCGGCGTCGCCTTCGTTGTCGAACGTGTTTCCCGGCATGATCAGGCTCCTGGGTCCCTCGAGAGGGCTCTCGATCACTGGGTGAACCACTACCTGGGTGGCGGGCGCCGGTTTCGGGGAGCTGAGAACTCAGCTCGTAGGTCCTGTCCGGCTGCCGCGTTGGCGTTTCTCGTGGACCGTGCAGTGCGCGTAGGCAGCGGCGCTGCTTCGTGGAGGTCGGCCGACTCGACAGGCTCCCCTTGGGAAACGCCGGCGTGGGTCATGAACGTTGCCCTGAGAGGTCACCGGTCGTCACGGTCGCTCAGCCAACCCTCCAGTGGCCAGAACGTCGCGGCGTGTCGACGGCCTGCGAGCCACATCTCGGTTCGGAGCCGCCGGGGTGCGGCCACTTCTCCGCAGCCCCAGGGTCACCGCCGTCGGGCGATGGTCAGTCCATCGAAGGCGGTCAGGACTACGGTATCGACACGATCGTCGGAGACCACCAGGTCGTTGAAGGCGCGCAACGCGGTGGTGTTCGCGTCGGTGACCTCGGGATCGGCGATCTGGCCGCTCCACAGGACGTTGTCCGCGAGCAACAGTCCCCCGGGGCGAACCCGCGGCACCAGCTCGGCCCAGTAGGCGGCATACCCCGGCTTGTCCGCATCGATGAAGACCAGGTCGATGTCTGCCGTCGCGGGCAGGGCCTGCAAGGTGTCCAGCGCCGGGGCGATGCGCAGCTCGATCCGGTCGGCCAGCCCGGCGGAGGCCCAGGCACGCCGGCCGATCTCGGTCCACTCTGCGCTGACGTCGCAACACAGCAGGGAACCTCCCTCGGCCAGGCCCCGGGCGATGCACATGCTCGAGTAGCCGGTGAACGTCCCCACCTCGACGGCCCGGCGTGCGCCGGTCAATCTGGCGAGCATGGTGAGCAGCTGTCCCTGGTCGTCGCCGATCTGCATCCCTGCCGCGTCCCCGAGCTTGGCTGTCTCTGCTTGCAGCTCGCGGACCACAGGGTCGGGGCGCCAGGATCCGTGAGCGACGGCGTAGGAGCGAATCACATCGGTTACCGGGAAGTTGCGCATCCTCGGACGCTACGCCACCTGCCGCTCGGTGCGGGAACTCCGCGGACCGGGTGCCGTGACCCGAGCCTTCAAAGCCAGCGTCACGTCGCCGCGATAGCGCGTCGTGGCGCCTTGTCGTCCGCTCATGCCGGCGATCTCAACAGGTCGGCGCAACAGTCTCTGATCGGCGGAGGTCGAGCACGAGTCGCTGGCAACTGACGGCTCCCCTGAATGGGAAGTAACCGGTGATGCTCCGAACGTCCGCACAGGTCAGGGGCTGTTCATCGCCGGTGGGCGATGCTGGGTTTGAACCAGTGACCCGTTCCGTGTCAATCACAACCACCATCCGTGGACGTTCTTCGGGGTCCGTCTGAGCACGAGCGGCTCCCCCACCGTCCCCGGACGTTCGCTGAGATCCGGCGCGGTTGTCACTCAGTTAGTCACTCACCGTGGTGACTGGGTCCGGTCCGGACGCGCGCCCATGTCGATGACAGAGTGCGGCATTCCGCCCACTATGGGCTACTCAGCGGAGAGCCACTACCAGGGACCTTCGGCACCCCGGTTCCCGACTTCTGGTTCTAGCGGGTATGCCTGGCCAAGCCGACTTTGGGAATGGAGGCGACCACTGCCGAACGTATCTCGCGGAGGTGCGCGATGTCTTCTTCGAGGTCCGCCCGAGAGCAGCCCACCGCGGGTAGCCGGGAGTGGATCCGGAAGGCGCTTGTGGCGTGTGGTCCCCTATCGGTGCTCACCTACGTCGGGTGGGCCGAGCTCGCTGCCCTGCAATGGGACAACTACAGCCGTATCAGGAACGCAATCAGCGAGCTTTTCTTGAGCGATTCCCCTTCGGGCGGGTTCCTGCAGCCGTGGGAGGGCGTCGTCTACAACGCCCTACTCATCGCGTTCGGTATCGGCGTCTGGCAGTCGGCGCGGGGCCATCGCCCGCTGCGCGTGGTGGGTGCACTGCAGGTGCTGTTAGGGGCCACACTCCCGATCGGCCTAGCGTTCGGAGAAGCATCTCTGGCTGCCCACGTCGGGCTTGCCATGGTGGGCGTCCTGACGTGGCTGGGCACGCTGGCGTTTGGTGCTGCCGCATTCGGCAGGCGCTTCCGCCTCTACTCTCTGATTACCCTGGCTGCGGTCCTGGTGTTCAACGCGCTGGCGTTCATGTACATCCCCCAAGCAGCCGCCGGCGAACCGATGGGCGTTATCGGATTGTTCGAACGCATCGCCTTCAGCGCCTACTACCTGTGGATCGTGGTGCTGGCAGTGATCCTTTGGCCCAGCGGATTCGGCATGGAGGCACCCGACTCCAGCGCACAGCCGTCGAAGGGTCCGCGATTCTCCCCTCTGGGATGACGCGGCAGATCAACCGGGACGAGAGGAACGCGCAGCGTTTCCTCACACCGCGCCCGGAAGGCTCGGCGCCGAGCGGTCATCGGTACGCTCGTGTTCTAGGGTGCTGTCATTCGGCCTGGACAGGGCTATCGACACAGCCCCGGGATGAGGCCGAGGTCAGCGCCTGCTCCCCGCTAGAACTTCATGGACCCGCACGCAAGCTACGGGACCCCTTCGACGAACCGCTGCTGAGGTGTTCCATAGTTGCCAAGCCACGCAGCGGCAGTCGCGCTGGCCTGGGCCCGGCACGGTCGCGGCAATCACACCACCACGCGGCGTGCCTTCCTGACGTGGCTCGGTCGCGGTCTATGCCTTCGGTGCGGCCCGGGTCTGCACGATCTGTTCGGCGAGTTGGCGGAGCTTGAGGTTTTTCTCCTGTGAGATCTTGCTGAGGAGCCCGAAGGCGCGGTCTGGCGTCATATCGAAGCGTTCCATCAGGATGCCGGTGGCTTGACCGATCACGGTCCGGCCTCCCAGTGCCTTCTCCAGGTTCTCGACCTCCTGCGCTCCCGCTAGGGCGACGCCGATGTGCGCCGCGAGAGCGAAGCCGTCGTGGACGTCATCGGCGGTGAAGGCAGACTTGCTCTTGCCGTAGAGGTTCAACGCGCCGAGGGTGTTGTCGGTGGAGAATAGGCGGTAGCTGGCGATGCTCGCGAAGCCCAGCCGGGCGACTTCGGGCCCCCACTTGGGCCACCGTTCATCGATAGACAGATCGTCGCTTTGCACAGTGTCCTGCTGCCGCAACGCATCGAGGCAGGGACCCTCCTTCATTCGGTGCTGCAGTGCGTCGACCTGGCGAAGCGCATCGTGGCTCGTAGCGTGCGTGTCGACACGTTCCCCCCGATAGACGACGCAAACGCCCGCCGCATCGCATCCGGGCAGGATCTGTGTCGCGATTGACACCGCCCGATCCATCGCCTGCCGGCTGCCGTCCTCGTCCTGCATGTCCCGCGCAGCCGCTGCCATTTCACGGTCAAATCGCTCATGGTTGGGCACTACCGCAGCATGGCAGGAGTCGACACCCCGGACCAGTCGGGTCGGGTGTTCTCATTTGCGACGGTGGTCATCTTGCATCCGGTCGGGTGGCGCCCAGGATCGAATGACGCGCAGCTAGAAGCCAAGGGGGCCGCGGCTCATCGACCCGGCGCGGTCGACACGGACCCTCCGTGGTCGTGGAGCCAGCGCCTGACTTCCGACAATCGTGGCGACGGCGAAGGCCGCTGGATTCCCGAACCCGGGACGGGTCGCTGACCGTTGCTCAAGAGACGGCAAGGGCCTCGGTCTCTCGTTTGATGTCTCGCTCTTGGCGTGGCTTGCGGCTACCGCAGTTCGTTGATGGTGGCCCCCGCGAAACCGGTTGCGCCAGAACGGGAATGCCGAATCGACCCGAGGTGTGAGCATCACGTCGGGCGTGGCCTCGTCGGGTCCGCTGCGGGCACGCTCAAGAAGGCCCGTGCCGCAGGCTGACTTGTGTTACATGACGGCAACCCGTACGTTGCTCCATGTACCGATGCGACTGCCTCTGAGCGCAGTCGCCGGTGAGGCCCCAAGAAATGGCGCCTCCCGAGAGTCTAGAAAAAGGCCGTCGAGTGCTTTCACCAACAGCGCTATTCACACCACGACCCTTTTGAGGACTCCACTATGTCTACCATCACGCACGACCACGACACCACGCGCGACAACGTCAGCACGCGCCAGGGCACCCGCGACCACGGCACCGAAACCCGCCCGGCACGCAAGACCACCGAGCTCATCGCCTACGTCGTAGCCGTGCTCGCCGTCATCGTCACCGCCTTCGTCGTCGGCGACGACGGCGACAACACCGCCGACCCGTTCAGCGCCGAGCACGCCCTGCGCTACATCACCTTCCTCACGATCGGCTACATGGTCGCCCGCGGCCTGGCCAAGTCGGGCACCCGCGCAAACACCCGCGACAACGCCTGACCTGCAGTTCCACAGCGACGCCTCGTCTCCATGAGGCGGGGCGTCGCGTGCTCACTTACACCATCCCGCCTTTCACGCCGAGGAGAAGCATGTCGAACGACGCCATAGTCCTGCTCAAGGAAGACCACAAGGAGGTCCGCAAGCTCTTCACGGACTTCGAGAACGCGGGCAAGGACGCACACAAGACCAAGGGCAAGATCGTCCACCGGATCATCGAGCTGCTGACCGTGCACACCTACATCGAGAACGAGGTCGTGTATCCCCGGGTCCGCGCGCTGCTCCCCGACCTGGAGGACAACATCCTCGAGTCCTATGAGGAGCACCACGTCGCCGACGTGCTGGTGATGGAGCTCTACGGGATGGCGCCCGATGCCGAGCGCTTCGACGCCAAGACCACCGTGCTCATCGAGAACGTCCGCCACCACATCGCGGAGGAGGAGGACGAGTGGTTCCCCAAGGTCCGGGACGGCCTCGGACGCAAGGCCCTCCAGGAGATCGGTGAGGAAATGCTGGCCGCCAAGAAGAAGGCGCCCCGCGCGCCCAGCCAGCCGAGCGCTCTGAAGAAGACGATCGACGCGGTCATCTCCTGAGCGAGTGACCCTCGTCCAAAGCAGTCCGGCTGGCACCTCCGTGCCCGCCGGACTGCTGCGCGTAACGCGCGGGCGAGGCAGCCGGACGAGACCCCTCCCGCGGCCCGTTCATTGACGCCGCGACTGGCTGCTCGGCATCCTCGGTCTGGATGTCCTGTCCTGGGCCCTCGGGGTGGGCGCCTACGAGATCGCGTCCCAGGTCCGCCCGGCCCGACCGTATGCCCGTTGGTGCCCTGACGTAGTTTCGGCGTGTGGGAACGTGGATCGGGACGTCGGGCTGGTCGTATGACCACTGGCAGGACGAGCTGTACCACGGCTGTTCCCCAGCCGACCGTCTCGGCCGCTACGTGGCCGAGTTCGACACCGTGGAGCTGAATGCGAGCTTCTACCGCTGGCCTCGCGACGCGACGTTCACGTCGTGGCAGCGCCGGCTGCCTGCGGGGTTCCGGATGTCGGTCAAGGCTTCGCGTGCGCTCACCCACGCCCGGATGCTGTACGCACCCGAGTACTGGGTGGGGCGGATCACCCAGGCGTGGGATCGGCTGTATGACAAGCGCGGCGTGCTGCTGGTCCAGTTGCCCCCGGGGATGGAACGCGACGATGCGCGCCTCGACTTCTTCCTCGGCATCCTTCCGTGGTGGGTGCCGACGGCCGTCGAGTTCCGGCACCCCTCGTGGGTATGCGAGGAGGTGTTCGCCCTCCTCGAGCGTCACCAGAGCGCCTACGTCGTGATGTCGGGGGCTGGACTGCCGTGCGTGCTGCGCGCGACGGCACCAACGGTGTACGTCCGGTTGCATGGGCCGGATGGCCAGTGGTTGTACGGCGGGTCCTACTCCGATGGCGACCTGAGGTGGTGGGCCGACCGCGTCCGGGAATGGCAGTCTCAGGGACGTGACGTGTACGTCTACTTCAACAACGACGGAGGCGGGAATGCCGTGCGCAACGCCCGCACGCTCCGCCAGTTACTCGGGTAGCACGCACCGCACTCCGGCCAGGGAGCTGGGTGACCCGTCACCTGGCAAGTCCGCCCAGGCGACGGCCCGCCTGATCAAACGGTGACTCTGCCGCGTTCCGCTCGTCGAGCCAACGGTCAGAGCGCGGTCATACCGCCGCCTGTGGGCAGGGCTCCGCTTCCACGCACATGGCGATGAGCGCGCACCTCGTTCGACACACGTTCAGTCTCATTCCGACCCGAACTCTGTGGCCAACGGGGCGACGGCGAGCCCGATGATGGCGATGGCTACCCGACTCCGCGATCGTCTGGCCCGCCAGGAGTCGACCGGCGGAACTCAGTCGCAAGTAGGCGCAACGCCGTTCGACGGATGAGCGAGCTGAAGGGGCCGATGACCAGCCAGTAGCGCCTGAACCGGCGGCGGCTGGTGTCGTCGGTGATGGCGACTCGTGTTTCCATCGTCAGGATTGAGGAGTCGTTCCCGTAGGGATCGACCCTGAGGCTGGTGGCGATCTTGGCGAATCCAGGCTCATCGAAGCTCCTGAACTGCTCTGGCGTGGTCGGTACGTGGGTGGAGACCGCGCCCCCCTTCCATGGGCGGCCCACCTGGCCAAGAACAAGCTCCACACCCGGGGTCTCGCCGAGCGAGATCCACCCCAGATCAACCATGTCTCTGAACCGGAACGTACGCCGGGATGCTTCGAGTGTGGTTGTCGTCCCGCGCCCCCTTAGGGTGCTTGCCACACGCTGAGGCAGTCCCCGGATGCCGATCAGGGTCCGTATCAATGGGGTCTGAAAGAGATCCAGCTCACTGGCGACCAGGTAGCACTGGGCAGGCGCCGCCCGGAAGACGTCGGCGTGCACGAGCCCGACGTCGTATGTTGGCAGGAATTGCTCGATGAGCAGTTGAGAGTCAGCCGCCTTGCCGGCTGCACCGGCGGAGTTCTGTTCAGGTGGTTGGGCCGGTGGCGCACTCATCAGGGATCCTCCTCGACCTCCACTCCCGTCTCCATTCTCGCCTCGGCTCAGGGATGAGGCGAGAGGCGTAAGGTCTTCCCGCGCGGGACCCACGTCACCAGCCACCCTCCCGGAAAGCTCGCTTCTGCCGCGGAGCGCGCACGATGTCGGCGGTCGCTACCAAGACGGGGAAGCGCCGCGCGCACATGTCCGCCTCGTCGCGCTGGCCGGTGTCTTCCTCCCAGATGCAGGCCGCGCAGCGACAGAGGGCCTGTCGGCCTGGCCATGGATGGTCGGACTCGTCGTGCCCACAGTCGGG
>DASULG010000145.1:0-3770 GCA_036278335.1 Pedococcus sp. | reverse complement strand
AACCTCAGCGCCACCACCGAGCGCCCGCGCAGCCAACCCACGTCGAGAGCCACGGGCTTGCTCCGCTCCGGGTCCGCGGGGTCGGCGGCGGTGTTGATCGCCCAGATGCGTGCCCGACCGTCGGCCACTCCCCCGACCCAGAGCACGTCCTGCCGGTCATAGGTGGGCCGGGTCAGCTGCGACCCGAAGTAGGGGACGCGGATCTGGCTCTTCCCGCGCCACCGCGACAGCTCAGCCCGGTCGCCGCTGATGGCCGCCATGTCCTGGCCATCCCGCGACTGTGCGAGCCACACCCAGCCCGACTCGATGGTGGCGAGCTCGGCCGGCTGGCGATCCGGCCGGCGCGCCGGATCGCCATCCTTCTGGTCCGTCAGCTGGGCCGGGTCGACGCGGAACAGGGAGCTGCCGATGCGCAGCACCGGCTTGGCCACCGGTACGGCGGCGGGGGTGGGAAAGCCCAGATCACGCAGCGATCCCGGCGCGCTCTGCCGCTCGGGAAGGTCGAGGTTCGTACCCTCGACCTTGAGGGCGACGCGGTCCACGCCCGGGACCTGAGTCAGCGTCGCGACGAACTGCGCCCAGAGGTTCTGTCTCCGGATCGGGTCGCCGCCGGGCTTGGTCGCGGTGAGGTCCACCGTCGCAAGGCCCCTGTCGACGGGGACGGCGTCCACCGTCAGCCGCGTGCCGGTGGGAATGTCGGTGCGGGCTGCGCCCTGCAGGTATGCCGGGACGTCACCCAGCTGCGCCCGTGCGAGTCTGGTCGCGAGCCCCTTCCCCAGAGGGAACCACCGCGTGTCAGGAACCAGCTCCCGCCCTGCCGTTGAGATGTAGTGGATGCGGAAGGGGTCGTAGAGACGGTCGGCGTCGGCAGCGCTCAGCCACAGGCCGAGCCCCTCGGGCAGGGTCGTGATGCGCCACTCCCCGCCGACCTTCTCCAGCCCAAAGGTGGCCTCGGTCACCGTGCCGGGCGGCAGGTCGCGGTAGCGGCCGTTCGCGTCGATGCTGGCGACCACCTTGGCCTCGGCGCGGACGGTGTTCTCGTCGACGGCCTTGACAGTCAGCGCCGAGTCGTCGGTGAAGATCATGATCGAGGTGTCCGGACGCCAGGTCGCCTCGGGTGCCGGGGCGATGAAGGACCTCGCCACCTCGTACTCCCCGTCGCTCGCCGCTCCGGCACGGAGGAAGCCCTGCACGATCTGCTCAGCGCTCGAGCCAGCGGCCGGGCCGGGGAACAGCACCCGCACGGGGTCACCCTGCGCTGCGCCCAGCTCCAGGCCCGGCTGGACCGGTGAGTCCATCGAGATCCCGCCACAGGCGGAGACACCGAGCGCGAGCACCATGCCGGCAGCCGCGGCGGCATACCGTCTCACAGGAGCCTCCGGTCGAGCTCACCCTGGGGTGCGGCCTCCCGCCGCGTGCTGACAGCAGGGGTCGCGCCGCTGCCCCTGGCGCGCGTCGCAGCGCCGGCCCCTTCCGCGGCGGTGTCCGGGCTCAAGGGCAGGGGCGACTCGTCGATGGGCACGCCCACCCGCCGCGGCAGCGTGAGTCGGAAGCACGAGCCGACGCCGGGCTCGCCCCACGCCTGCAGCCACCCGTCGTGCAGCCTCGCGTCCTCGAGCGAGATCGCCAGCCCCAGGCCGGTGCCGCCGGTGGTGCGGGCTCGGGCGGGGTCCGCGCGCCAGAACCGGTTGAACACCAGGGCGCCCTCTCCGGGCCGAAGCCCGACGCCGTGGTCGCGGACCACCACAGCCACCGCTGAGTCGTTCCCCGCGACCTCGATCTCCACGGGGCGCCCCTCGCCATGCTCCACGGCATTGACGACGAGGTTGCGCAGGATGCGCTCGACCCGGCGGGAGTCGATCTCGGCGACGCAGTCGCCCTCGGCCTTGACGCTGATGGTGCTCCCCCGCCGGTCGGCGATGGACTTCGAGGACTCCACGGCGTGGGCCACCGCGTCCCGCAGGTCTGTGGCCTCGGAGTCCAGCGCTGCCGCACCGGCGTCGAAGCGGCTGATCTCGAGGAGGTCCCCGAGGAGCTCCTCGAAGCGGTCCACCTCCGCCTGCAGCAGCTCCGCCGAACGTGCCACGGCGGGGTCGAAACCGGTCCTCGAGTCATGGATGAGGTCGGCGGCCATGCGGATGGTCGTCAGCGGTGTCCGCAGCTCGTGGGAGACGTCCGAGACGAATCGCTGCTGCACCCGGGACAGGCCCTCGAGCTGGCGGATCTGGTTCTGCAGGCTGTCGGCCATCTCGTTGAACGACTTGCCCAGCATCGCGAGCTCGTCCGCGCCTCGCGCGCGCATGCGCTCGTTCAGGCGGCCTGAGGCGAGCCGTTCGGCTACGACGGCCGCCCGGCGCACCGGGAGCACGGCCTGCCGTGTGACGACCCAGGCGACGGCGCCGACCAACAGGACCAGCGCGATTCCGCCGATGGCGAAGGTGTTCGTGATGAGCGCCAGCGTCTGCTGCTCGCGCTGCATGGGGAAGACGAAGTAGAGGTCGTAGGAACCCGCAAGCGGCAGCTCGACCTGCGAGCCGACGATGACAGCGGGGACGGCCTCCCCTGTGTCGGGATCGCTGATCCCGATGAGCTTGACCTGCTGCCTGCGCGGGTTGTCGCTCACCGCGGCGCGCAGGTCCGGCGGGATGCTCGGCAGCCCCACCTCGCCGGACAGGACCGTGGCGACGAAGGTGGGGCTCGTGTTCCCCTGCGACCGGGTGAGGATGACCTGCCGGCTCCTGTCCGTGCCCGGAGAGGCGAGCTTCTGCTGGACGAGATCGCGCGCGAACAGACCGAGCTGGGCGGCACTCTCCGTGCTGTCGGTGGCGTCGAACGCCTGCTGCGCCTCGCTGGCCAGGCGGGAGGCCTCGACCGTGGCCGAGGCGACGCGGTCCTGCTCCAGCCCCGAGGAGATCGCCTGGTAGAGGTAGGAGCCGACGAGCGTGATGACCACGAGCCCGAGAAGCATCGTCGAGGTGACGACGCGGAACTGCAGCGAGGACCGCCACGTGCGCACCAGCGCCCTGAGGCCACGGAGCCCCAGCCGCCGGGCCCGTCTCCAGGCGTCTTGGGCCGCGTGCACCGCCGGAGCGCGGCTATCGAGAAGTCGCTGCGTCGGCGAGCGCTGCGGCCGGGCCGACCCGTCCATGACTAGCTCGGGCCCGCCTTGTAGCCGACACCGCGGACGGTGACGACGATCTCGGGACGCTCGGGGTCGTGCTCGATCTTGGAGCGCAGCCGCTGCACGTGGACGTTGACCAGTCGCGTGTCGCCGGCGTGGCGGTAGCCCCAGACCTGCTCGAGCAGCACCTCGCGCGTGAAGACCTGCCAGGGCTTGCGGGCCAGGGCGACGAGGAGGTCGAACTCCAGAGGCGTGAGCGAGAGCGCCCTGCTGTCGCGCTTCACGGAGTGGCCGGCTACGTCGATGACGAGGTCGCCGATCTCGAGACGCTCAGGCTCGGGCTCGTCCCCGCGGCGCAGCCTCGCCCTGATGCGGGCGATGAGCTCCTGGGGCTTGAAGGGCTTGACCACGTAGTCGTCAGCACCGGACTCCAGCCCTACCACGACGTCGACGGTGTCGGTGCGGGCGGTGAGCATCACGATGGGGACCCCGGACTCAGCCCGGATGCGGCGGCACACCTCCATTCCGTCCAGGCCCGGGAGCATCACGTCGAGGAGCACGAGGTCGGGCTTGGCGTCCCTGAACGCGCCGAGCGCGCTCGCACCGTCAGCGACGTGGGCGACCTCGAGGCCTTCGTTGCGAAGCACGA
>DASULG010000144.1:0-5587 GCA_036278335.1 Pedococcus sp. | reverse complement strand
AGGAGACTTCCGTGCGCCACGGGGCGCGGCCGGTGACCACCAGGGCCAGCGACTCGTCGACGGGCGACTCGTCGCGCAGCAGGTCGGCCACAACCTTGGCGAACAGCTCGCCCACCACGTCGCCGATGTGGCCCAGGCGGTGGACGGCAGACAGGGCGTTGGGGCTGGCATAGGTCACCACCCCGTCGACGTCGAGCCGGATGACGCCGTCCCCCACCCGCGGCGCACCCCGGCGCATGCCGGTGGGCGCCGAGGCGTGCGGGAACTCGCCCGCGGCGATCATCCGCGCCAGCGCGTCCGCCAGCGCCTGGTAGGTCAGCTCCAGGCGGCTGGGCGTGCGCATCGCCGCGAGATTGGTATGCCGGGTGAGCACGGCGAGCGCGCGTCCGCCCTTGACGACGGGTATGGCCTCCTCGCGCACCGGCATGTCGTCACGGAACGTGGGCTCCTTCGCGCGCACGATGCGCCGCCCGGCATACGCCTGGTCGAGCAGGGTCTGGCGGCCCCGGTGGCTGCGCCGGCCCACGACGTCCTCGAAGAAGACCATCTGGCCGGTGGTGGGACGGACGTGCGCGACGGCCAGCCAGCCCTCGATGCCGCCGGGCACCCACAGCACCAGGTCGGCGAAGGACAGGTCGGAGAGCAGCTGCCAGTCGCCGACGAGCAGGTGCAGCCAGTCGGCCTCAGCGGGGGCGAGGTCGGTGGCGTCCGCGAGCGCCTCGTTCAGTGTCGGCACAGCGGCAGCCTAGTGAGCATCCGGGCGGCGGCCGCCTGCCGCCCACGGCTCAGACGTCGAGCCGGTCGCCGACCGCCAGACGACCCGGATCCACCACGTCCGCGTAGATGCCCGCGCACAGGCCGCGGTGCGCGCCGACGGCCTTGAGCAGCCCCTTGATGGCTGGCAGGCCCACCTGCGCGATGTCGACCATGCGGCAGCGCTCGATCCGCTCGACCGGACGGAGCCGCACGTCGCCGACCGCGAGCTCCTTGCCCAGCCAGGACTCCTCCACGAAGGGCTCGTCCGTCTCCACGACCAGGTTCGTGCGCAGGTGCCGCGGGTCCACCGGCTCGGCGAGCCCGCTCAGCGCCGCCAGCTCGCGCAGGGTCGCCGTGCCGACCAGGCTCACCTGGCCGGCGTCCTGGTGGGGGACGTCTGCCTCCGGCCCGAGCTCGACCTCCTCGCCGAAGTGGTCCGAGAGCGCCAGGTCCGCCGCGGCCTCCCCCGCCACGGCGGTCCGGCCGCCGGGGAACACCAGCTCCACGGCGTCCCCGACCGTGCGGGCAGCAACGCCGAAGACGGGGTCCATCCGCCGGAAGCGCCGGCTGTCCTTGCCGCTCGCCAGCCGGCCGTCGACGTCGTAGACCGCCCAGGCCCGGTCGCCGACCAGGCCACGCTCGTCGACCTCCACCGCCTCTAGCAGCTCCGCCGCCATGGACTTGACCGGGAAACGCCAGATCGCGGTGACCCGCGCGGACGTCATGACACGGCAGCGCCGGAGCGGATGACCGAGCGGAGGGTACGCAGGGCCACAGACAGGGCCGCGATGTTCGGCTTCTCCAGACGCTCGATGCCGGCCAGGGAAATGCGGGCCCGGGTCAGCGACTCGGCGTTGGCCGTTGCCCACTGGTCATACCGGGCCAGCGGCTCCTTGCCGGAGTCGGTCGACTCGATTACGGCGCGCACCAGGGACTCGAGCACGGCATACAGGTCGTCGCGCAGCGCCCCACGAGCCAGCGCGTCCCACCGGTCGTCGCGCGGCAGGCTCGTCACGCGCCCCAGCATCAGGTCGATGCCGAACCGCTCCGAGACCACGAAGTAGAGCGGCGCGACGTCCGAGGGCGACTCGCCGGTGTCCGTGGCGATGTCGACGATGTCGAGCAGCGAGAACTGGTCGAGCAGGCTGGCCGCCCGCAGCGCGAGATCCTCCGGCACACCGACCTTCTCGTACTCCTTCGCGTTGCGCTGCAGCCGTTTGAGCTCGGCGCCCCTGAGCATCTGCGGCACCCCGGGGGCGAACTGGCCCACCACACCTGCGAACCGGGACACCTCGTTGGCGACGTCGAGCCGCGAGGGACGGGAGGTCAGGAACCACCGGATCGCGCGGTCGATGAGGCGACGGAACTCGAGGTAGAGCTGGGTCTGCACATCCGTGGTGACGTGGTTGTCGAGGGCCTCGACGTCGCGGACGAAACCCGGCAGGTCGAAGATCTCGCGGGCCACCACGAAGGCGCGGGCGATCTGCTCCGGCGTGGCGCCGGTCTCCTCGATCGCGCGGAACGCGAAGGTGATCCCCCCGCGGTTGACCATCGAGTTGACCACCGCATTGGTGACGATCTCGCGGCGAAGCGGGTGCTCCGCGAGCTCGGCGGCGAACCTCTCTCGGATCGGCTCCGGGAAGTAGCCGGCCAGCGTGGACTGGAACCACGGGTCGTCCGGCAGCTCGGAGGGCAGGAGGTCCTCCTTGAGCGCCAGCTTGGCGTAGGCGACCAGGACGGAGAACTCCGGCGACTTCAGCCCCAGTCCCTCGCTGGAGCGCCGCTCGATCTCGCCGTCGCTGGGCAGGAACTCCAGCTCGCGGTCGAGGTCGCCGCGCTCCTCGAGCCAGTGCATGAGTCGCTGGTGCACCGTCACCATCCCGTGCTCCTGGGCGCGGGCGTTGCCGAGCAGCACGTTCTGCTCGTAGTTGTCGCGCAGCACCTGGGCCGCGACCTCGTCGGTCATCGAGGCCAGCAGGGTGTTGCGCTGCTTGAGGGTCAGGTCGCCCTCGCGCATCAGCCCGGTGAGCAGGATCTTGATGTTGACCTCGTGGTCGGAGGTGTCGACACCGGCCGAGTTGTCGATGGCGTCGGTGTTGACCCGCACGCCGTGCAGGGCGGCCTCGATGCGACCGAGCTGCGAGAGCCCGAGGTTGCCGCCCTCGCCGACGACCCTGCAGCGCAGCTGGTGGCCGTTGACGCGGATGGCGTCGTTGGCCCGGTCGCCGATGGCGGAGTTCTCCTCGGTCCCGGCCTTGACGTAGGTGCCGATGCCGCCGTTCCACAGCAGGTCGACCGGGGCCTGGAGGATCGCCTTCATGAGCTCGGCCGGCGTCATGTGCTGGACGTGCTTCGAGAGCCCGAGGGCCTCGACCATCTCAGGGGTGACCGGCACCGACTTCGCGGTCCGGTCGAAGATCCCGCCACCAGCACTGATCAGCGCGGTGTCGTAGTCAGCCCACGACGAGCGGGGCAGCTCGAAGAGCCGTTGGCGCTCCGGGAACGACGTCGCCGCAACGGGGTTCGGGTCGATGAAGATGTGACGGTGGTCGAAGGCGGCGACGAGCCGGATGTGCTCGGAGAGGAGCATGCCGTTGCCGAAGACGTCGCCGCTCATGTCGCCGATGCCGACCGCGGTGAAGTCCTCCGTCTGCGTGTCGATCCCCATCTCGCGGAAGTGTCGCTTGACCGACTCCCAGGCCCCGCGGGCCGTGATGCCCATGGCCTTGTGGTCGTAGCCGGCGCTGCCGCCGGAGGCGAAGGCGTCATCGAGCCAGAAGCCGTAGGACTGGGCGACCCCGTTGGCGATGTCGGAGAAGGTGGCCGTTCCCTTGTCGGCCGCCACGACGAGGTAGGGGTCGTCCGCGTCGTGACGGACCACGTCGGAAGGGGCGACGACGCCACCGCCCACGCGGTTGTCCGTGATGTCGAGCAGGCCGGAGATGAAGACCTTGTAGGACCCCACGCCCTCGGCAAGCCAGGCGTCGCGGTCCTGGGTCGGGTCCGGCAGCTGCTTGGCGTAGAAACCACCCTTGGAGCCGGTGGGCACGATCACGGCGTTCTTGACCATCTGCGCCTTGACCAGGCCGAGGACCTCGGTGCGGAAGTCCTCACGCCGGTCGCTCCAGCGCAGCCCGCCGCGGGCCACGGGGCCGAAGCGCAGGTGGACACCCTCGACTCGGGGGCTGTAGACCCAGATCTCGAACGCCGGCCGGGGTGCGGGCAGGTCGGGGACGGCCTTGGGGTTGAGCTTGAGGCTGACGTACGGCTTGGGTGCGCCGTCCTCCCCGCGCTGGTAGTAGTTGGTGCGCAGGCCCGCCCGGATCACCCCGAGGAAGGCGCGGATGATGCGGTCCTGGTCGAGCGACATCACGTCGTCGAGCGCGCGCGTGATCTCCTCGACGAGGGACTCCTCGGCGGCCGTGCGCTCGGCACTGGCCTTGCCGGCATACCGGCCTGGGTCGAAGCGGGTCTCGAACAGCGACACCAGCCTCCCCGCAATGGCCAGGTTCTGGACGAGTGCGTTCTCGAGGTAGTCCTGGCTGAAGGTCGACTGCGTCTGGCGCAGGTACTTGGCGACAGTGCGGATGATCACGACCTGGCGCCACGTCAGCCCCGCGCCGAGCACGAGGGCGTTGAAGCCGTCGGACTCCGCCCGCCCGTTCCAGACCGCCCAGACCGCCTCCTGGAAGAGCTCGCGCATCCGGTCGCGGGACTCGCCGGTCCACACCTTGTCGTTGCGCACGCGGAGGCCGAAGTCGTAGATGTGCACGGTGACGCCGTCGCTGCGGGTGATCTCGTAGGGCCGCTCGTCGACCACCTCGACACCGAGGTCGGTGAACATGGGCAGCACCTGGGTCAGCGACAGCGGACCGCGCCGGTAGAGCTTGAACCGCCGCTCGTGCTGCGGGGCGGCCGGCTCCTGGTACATGTTGAGCTCGGTGGCCTCCTCGGTGCCGAGGGCCTCCATGTGCCTGATGTCGGCGACGCCCACCCGCGGGGTGAAGTCCTCCTTGTAGGCCTCCGGGAACGCCTTGCCGTAGAGGCCGGCCAGCCGGGCCGCGGCCTCCTCGCCGTGCTCGGTGCGCGCGGCCTCGTTGAGGTCCTCGTCCCAGGTGCGGGTGGCGTCGATCAGCTGCCTCTCTAGGACGGCCCGGTCGACGTCGGGGATGCTCTGGCCCGGGGGGACGCGCACCACGAAGTGCAGCCGGGCCAGCGCGGACTCCGAGACGCGGGTCGTGTAGTCGACGCTCGCGCCCTGGAAGGCGGCCCGCAGGATCGACTCCATCTTGAGCCGCACCGCGGTGTTGTAGCGGTCCCGCGGGATGTACACGAGGCACGACATGAACCGGCCGAACTCGTCCTTGCGCAGGAAGAGCTTGGTCTTGCGGCGCTCCTGCAGGTGCAGCACCGCCGTGGCGTTGTCGTGCAGCTCCTCCTGGTCGGCCTGGAACAGCTCGTCGCGCGGGTAGGTCTCGAGGACCTCGAGCAGGTCCTTGCCGGAGTGCGAGTCGGCCGTGAAGCCGGTGCGGTCGAAGATCGCGTCGATCTTGTCGGCCAGCACGGGGATCCGTAGCACCGACTCGGTGTAGGCCGTCGACGTGAAAAGGCCGAGGAAGCGGCGCTCCCCCGTGACCTCGCCGGCCTGGTCGAATGTCTTGATGCTGATGTAGTCGAGGTACGTCGAGCGGTGCACCGTGGCGCGGCTGTTGGCCTTGGTGACGATCAGCAGCTTGCGCTCGCGCGCGACGCCCCGGGCCTGCTCGCTCAGCCGTACACCCTCTCCGGGGCTGTCGTAGCGCAGCAGGCCGAGTCCGGTGCCGTGCACGGC